>DASVSS010000126.1:0-10450 GCA_036387945.1 Tepidisphaeraceae bacterium
TCGGATTCGTCGCCGGGGTGGGCGTGTCGATCACGGTCGGCGCGGGATCCGTCTTTCTCCCCGCGCGGCACCCCACGGCCAGCAACGCCAAACTCATCACGATCGGCCAAGTCTTCATCAAGGTCACTCCTGCACGAGCATCGGACAGGTTATCGCAACCGGGCCACGGATTGTACGGGGCGCGATATTTCCCACATTGTCGGACGTGCCGCCACCTTGGTTTCTGCCGCAGAACTCTCGGTTGCGTTCCTTACTTCACCGCGTCCCACAGCTTGTTCTCGATCATCCTGTACTTCTCGAACGACGCATCGAGCGTTTTCATCAGAGCGGCCATCTGCTCGGTCTTGATCGTCGGGTCGGACAGCGCATCGCGGACGGCAGCGGCGGCGGCGTTGAGCTCCTGGGCGCCTTGGGCGAATTGGCGGGCGGAGTCGTAGACGTTGAGGTTCGACAGCTCTTCGGCCTTGGGCTGGTACAGCAGCCGCCAGGGGCTGCGGCGGATTTCGACGCTCGCGGCGTCGAGGTTGGTCGACGTGCTGCCGAGCTTGGCGATCATCGTGTCGATCCGCGTACGGTTGCGCACGAGAAGCGACTTGGCCTCGGCGGTGGTGTCCTTGGTGTTGGCTGCGGCGACACGGATGTCGTCGAGCGTGCCCCTGGTGTTGGCGACCGCGGAGGTGGCGGTGTCGATAAAGGCGTCGAGCTTCGCCAGCGTCTCGGGCAGGCGCGTTCGCAGCGCCGCGGTGGTGTTGCTGAGATTGCTGATGGTCGTCCGCAAATCGGACCTGGTGTCGCCGAAAATCGACCGGGCTTCGGCAAGCGTTTCGTGCCCGGTGACAAGGGCGGTGTCGGCGCGCGTCATCACGCGGTCGTACGCCTGGTACGCCGGGTCGATCTTCGCCCGCACGTCGACGACGAGTTGCCTGGCCTGGGGGGCGATGGCATAAAACTCGCTCAGCGCGCTGCCGACGCCGTCGAGCGTCGCGCCGTCCGCAACGGCCACGCTGCCGCCGAGGCTGGAGACGTTCAGGTCCGCCGTGCCGGTGAGACCCTGCTCGATCTGCACGACGGCATCGGCCTTGATCTCGTACGAGCTTGGCAGCGTGAAATCCGCTTCGAAGCGGTGCCCGCCGTCGGCGGCGGGCACGAAGCGGATGGCCGTCACGCGGCCCTGGTCGTACCCGCCGACGCGCACCGAGTCGCCGACTTTCAGTCCGCCGAGGTTCTCGCTCAAGGCGAACGCCGCGGTGTACGTTTTTGTCGGGTTCAGCAGCGTGCCGGTGCCGCGGATGGCCACCAGCATCGCCACGCCGAGCAGGATGGCGCCGACGATGAAGAGGCCGGCTTTGAAGGCGTTTCGGTCGTTTTTCATAAGGTTGCAGTAAGAAGTTTTCGATCGCACTTCTGGTCCCCTCTCCCGGGTACTCGCGGGAGAGCGTTAGGGAGGGGGCCTTCTAACGACATCGAATGTTGAGCCTCAAGCCCCCACCCTGCCCCTCCCCCGGAGTACCGGGAGAGAGGCAGATGGATTTCCTAGTCCACGTTCTCCAAAAGAAGGTCGCTCTCGTAAGACCCGGTCCGCTTCCGCTCGGTCAGCGGGCCCTCCGTCAGCCCGTACACGAACTGGCGCACGAGCGGGTCTTTATTGTTCTTCATCTCGTCCGGCGTGCCGCTGACGATGAACTTGCCGCGGTCGAGCAGCACCATTCGGTCGGCGATGCGGAAGGCCGAATCCATCTCGTGGGTGACGACGACGCTCGTGACGCCGAGCACTTTGTTGAGTTGGATGATGAGTTCGTCGATCTCGGCACTCGTCACCGGGTCGAGTCCGGCCGACGGTTCGTCGTAGAACAAAATCTGTGGGTCCAGCGCCAGCGCCCGCGCCAGCCCGGCCCGTTTCTTCATGCCGCCGCTGATTTCCGACGGCAGCTTCGTCGCGTGCTCGCGCAAGCCGACGAGCTCGAGCTTGATTTTCACGACGATGTCGATCGTCTCTTCCTGCAAATCCGTGTGCTCGCGCAACGGCAAGGCGACGTTGTCGGCGATCGTCATCGAGTTGTAGAGCGCCCCGCTCTGGAACAGCACGCCGATGCTTTTGCGGTAGTCGTCGAGCTCCGTTTGCGTCAGCCGGCTGAGCGATTTGCCCATGACGTCGATCTCGCCGCCGTCGATGCCGACACTGCCGATCATCATGCGCAGCAACGTCGACTTCCCGCTGCCGCTGCCGCCGAGAATGACGAGCGTCTCGCCGCGACGGACGTCGAGCTGCACCTGATCGAGCACGGTGCGCGTGCCAAAGATCTTGACGGCTTTGTCGACTTTGATGGCGATTTCAGACATAGGGAATTGGACAACGGAGACACGGAGAGGAACGAGATCGGGGCGGCGTCAGTATGGTTCCTTCGGATTTCAATGATTGACTATAAAACGGTGGCTACTCCTCTCACTTCCCTGCCGCCGTGGCGCTCTCCGTGTCTCCGTGTGACTTATTTTGTTTTCTTCAAAGTCCCAAGTAGTAGAAGACGGCCGTAAAACCGAGGTCGATGAACGTCAGCGCCACGATCGTGTAGACGACGGTTTTCGTCGTCGCGTGCCCGACGCCCTCGGCGCCGCCTTCGACGTTCATGCCCAGGTGGCAGGCGATGAGGCTCAGCACCAGGCCGAAGACGCCGGCCTTGAACAGCCCGCTGAGGAAGTCTTTGCCGGCGATGGCCAGGAACGTCGTGCGCAGGTACTGCTCGGGCGGGATGTCGATGACGAAGTAGCCCACGACCATGCCGCCCACGACGCCCATCAGGTCGGCGATGACGGCAAGGCAGATCATCATGATCGTGGTGGCGATCACGCGCGGCACGACGAGGAAACGCACCGGCGAGATGGCCTGGCTTTCGAGGGCCTCGAGTTCTTCGCTGACTTTCATCGTTCCCAGCTCGGCGGCGATGCTCGCGCCGGCGAAGCCGGTGAGCGTGATGGCCGCCACGAGCGGGCCTAGCTCGCGGAAGATGGCGATGCCGATGATGTCGGCGACCTTGCCGGTCGCCCCGTACTCCGCCAGCACCGGCGCCATCTGCAGCGCGAGAATCGATCCGATGCAGAAGACCACAAGGCTGACGATGCCGATGGAGTTGATCCCCACGCGCACCATCTGGGCCCAGAGGTTCTTCCACCCCAGCCGCTTGCCGCGCCCGCTCATCAGTGCGGGGCGCGCCATGCGCAGCGTATCGGCCGCCAGCAGCCCGAGATGGCCGAGGAACTCGACGATGTTGATCGCCGTCTGGCCGATGTAGGAGATGACGCGGGTCATGGGGCCGTGGGTAAGAAGATCAGGCTTTCAGCGCCGCCGCCTCGTCCGGCGTGACGGCGAAAATGGAATTCAGCCGGGCTATCTCGAGCAGGCCTTTGACGCGCGGCTGGAGGTTCGTCAGGCAGACTTTGCCGCCGAGCTTTCGGAGTTTCTGCAGGGCTTCGACCATGACGGCGATGGCGCTGCTGTCCATGTAGGGCACGTCGGCAAGGTTAAGGATGAGCTTCTTGGCCCCGGTCGATTGCAGCAGCGAAAGCAGGGCGGTGCGCAGTTCTGGCGACGAGTGCAGATCGACTTCCCCGCGGACTTTGAGGATCAGGGCGTCGCCTTCCTGTCGGGCGGTGGGGACGATGTCGGTGTGGGTGGTGAGATCGGGCATCAGTTCTTACCGCTTTCGTTAAGCCGCCGGGGTTTGGTCATCCGCAGGAGCATCCCGTCGGGCTGCTTTTCGAACCGCACGTCGCCCATCATCTGCTTCATGCACGGCAGGCCAAGTCCGCCGGGGACGAGAAGTTCGGTTTTTTCTTTTTCCAGGTCGGGGATCTTTCCGTTCCCGTAATCGCGCAGCTCGACGTGCATGGCGTGGGCGGTGGCATGAAGACGGACCTCGATCGGCCGGCCGGGGGCGTTGCCGTAGGCGTGGCGAATGACGTTGGCGATCGCTTCGTTAAGCACGAGCCCGATCTCGCCGACCGCGCATTCGTCGAATCCCTGCGCCGCGGCGAACGCTTCGGCGCGATGCCGCAGGCCGGCGATCTCCGCGGGATCGCTGGTCATTTGCAGGCGAAGTTCGTTTCGGTCCGGATCGGTCATTTCGATTGCCCCGCGAGCCAGGCCCGCCACCGCGCGACGGCCGGGGCGCGGGCGGCGTCGTCGTCAAAGTAACGATAGCCGAAAACTTCGCCGGTAAGACGCTCCAGGGCCCCGATCGCGTACAACCGCACGGCCGAATCGGTGCTGGACAAATCGTCCACGAGCTGCGGCGCGGCGGAGCGGTCTTTGTGTTTTACCGCGGATTTGATGGCGGGGATTTTGAACGACGCGTCCTCGTCGGCGATGCCCTTGCCGGTCGGCCTGGCACAGCCGGAAACCGCGGCAACTGCGGCGCAGATGAAAATGGGCGTGACGCCGCGCATCGTTTGTGCATTATCGGCACAAGGGACGGCCCGACGCCAGCGGATGTCGTCAGAGGGACCGTCGGGCCGCTCGACGGGCGGACGCTTCATCACAAGAAAGCGCCAATCTCGTCCCTCCCCCGGAGGGGGAGGAACCGGAGTCGCGCTTCGTCGCGTTGTGCGTCTGAATTCCGGTGCTCTTCCGACGCGGGGAGGAGAGCGACGCCTAATGGAAGTGTGCGGCGACACGGACGTCGCTCACTCGCGGTCTAGGTTGTCCCACACGGCTTTGATCTCGTCGTCCCATTGCGGGTCCGGCGCGCCGGACGGGTCGGGGCAGGGGGCCAGAGGTTGTTCGATCGCTTTGCGCGACACCCATCGCGCGCTGCCGTTGCCGTAGAGCACGTTGAGGCCCTGCTTGTGGCGGGTGTCGATGCGCAGCAGGCAGTTGGCGAGGTCGGCGAAGATGGCCTTGTTCTTAAACTCGCTCAGGCGCGGCATGGCGAAGTCGATGAACTCCGGCGGCTGGGGCGGGAACTGGCTGGGGTCGGGCATTTTCTGCTCGGGACGGTCGCCGTACCCGCTGAAGACGTTGGCCGTCGATACCGCCGTCGGGCCCGGCGGCCACGGGTTGAGCGACGTGGCGAATTGCAGTTTCGCGTTCTGCTCGCTCGGGCAGAACAGCACGCGCGGGTCTTTGAACAGCTTGTGTTCGACGAGCCAGCCGAAGAGCACGAACTGCTTGCTCGTGCCGCTGAAAATCATTGAGTTGAACTGCTTCGATTTGCGGTGCCCGAGCGGAACGCGGTCGCGGAAATCGATTGCGTAAAGTGAATACGCCTGGTGCACCTGCCGCAGGTTAGAGAGGCACGCCGTCCGCCGCGCCGCCTCGCGTGCTTTGTTCAGCGACGGCAGCAACAGGCTGATCAACACGGCGATGATGCCGATGACGACGAGAAGCTCGACGAGAGTGAACGCGCGACGCATGAGGCGGATTGTAGGCTGAGGAACGCGGAATAAACGCGAAAGAAGCCAAGACGCCAGGAAGAAAGAGCGACGGAATGAACGTTGAGATTACAGAGAAGAGCAGACGGCTCACAGATGGCACAGATGGACACGGATTGAGCAAAACAAGTTTCTTCATCTGTGTTCATCTGTGCCATCTGTGGCCCGTCTCCTCTTGCTCATTCCTTTCTCGGCGGTCGGCGGTCGGCGGTCGGCGGCCTCGGCATCTTTGCGTCCGGCCAAAAAACCGAGCCCGCGCTGGGTAGCGCGGGCTCGGTGGGATTTTCACCAGATGAAGCGTACGAAGCGTGAACCGTTTACGATTCCAGCGCCGTCGCCACAGCTTCGCGGGGTTTGAGGACGCCGTCTTCGATGAGGCGGCGGATTTTATTCAGGGCCTTGTTCTGAATCTGCCGCACGCGCTCTTTGGTCACGCCGATGATCCGGCCGACTTCTTCGAGCGTCAGCGGGCTTTCCTGGGCCTGGTCCCAGTTGAAGCGCTGCTTCACCACGATCTGCTCGATGCTCGACAGGTGGGCGAGATTGCGGTCAACGATCTGCTTGAGCTCGTCGACGAGATCGTCCTCGACGGCGTCGCGCTTCTTGTCGCTCCAGTCGCTCTTTTCCAGGTCCGGCTCGAATTCGACCGGGAAACGCTGGCGATGACGGCTGTGCTTCTGGGCCGTGCGGCTGAAGGCCTTGAGGATGGCCCGGCAGGCATACGTGCTGAACTTAAAGCCGCGGTCGACACTGAATTTGTCCACCGCACGCAGCAGGGCCATGTTCCCTTCGCTGACGACTTCGGCGAAATCCACGTCGCCAAGACGGGTGCGCTTGGCCATCGCCAAAACGAGGGCGAGGTTCGTACGGGTGAGGTATTCCTTGAAATGCTCGCTGCGGCGGTGCCAGTCGACCAGTTCCAGGGCGAGCTGTTTGGTCAGGCCTTCGGCCTTGGCCTGTTTCTGCAGCTTGGTGAGTTTGAGCTTGCTGTAGTTGTAGCGACTGAACATCAGCCGCTCTTCGGCGGCATTCATCAATTGGGGCGTGCCGCTGACGGCGTCGGCGGCTTCGTCGCGCGTGGGCTGGTACCAGGCGACCAACGGCAGGGCCTTGTCGGCTTCATCAAACAACTCGACTTCGATGTTCTTCCGCTTGAACAGCGGCGAATCCATGAACGCAAAATTGCCCTCGTCGACCAGCCGCTGCGCCTCGGCCCGCAGAGCACGCGGGATGGGTGAGGCCTTTACGGCCTTGTGGACAACGGTCTTGGCCGATTTCACAGCAGCGCTCGCGGGCGTCGGGGCGGTGGCGGTCAATGCGGACATGTTCAATCTCCCTTTCAATCCCGGCCCGCCGGTTGTGGCGGGTCGATTCCAGCGGATACGAGGACTTCGCGAAAGCGGATGTCTCTCATTCATCGTCGCCCGCTACGGCCCTTGCCATGACGGGCGTCGCTTTCGTTGCCGGCGTCACTGCCGGCAGCAATCTCGACGGGGGCATCATCGTCAAGACGCGTAAAGGTGCCGTGTTTTGACACTTAAATCGGATTCATTATTGAATTTATTTTTCTCGATATATGAAGGACAATTCAGAACGAATTGACCGGCCGCGCGGGGCCGCGGCTTCCTCTTAGCCGCCCTGCGTCGATGGGGGTTGTAACGCCGCGGCTTCTTAGAGCAAAACGTTTCTCGCCTGCGGCGATACCTTGCCAGCCCGGCAATGCCGTTGGGTGCGATTCGTGTAAATTCGTCTTCGGCTTACGTTCTCGGCGGATACGAGGTGCTTCGCTCATGCTCTGTTTCGGCGGCAGTTTCAATCCCGTTCACCGCGCGCACCTGGCGTGTTCGGCGGCGGCGGCGCGGGCGGCGGGATTCGACCGCGTGCGGCTGATCCTCGCGGCGCGGCCGCCGCTGAAGGACGATCGCTCGGCGATCGCGTCGGTCGAAGACCGTTTGTCGATGCTCCGCCTCGCCGCCGCCGACGCGGCCGCCCCTACGGAGGCGGCCATGCGGGACGTCACATATCTGATCGACGACCGCGAGACCCGCCGCCCCGGGCCGAGCTACACCATCGATACCGTGCACGAACTGCTGGCCGAGGGAGAGCGCGTCGACTGGCTGATCGGCGCCGACCAGCTGCTCTGGCTGCCGCGCTGGCACCGCGTCGACGAGCTGCTGGCGGCGGCGCGGTTCTGGGTGATGGCCCGCCCGGGTTACGCCATCGACTGGCCCGCCATGCCGTCGGTCGTGCGCGGGCTGGCGGACCGGGTGGTGATCGTGCCGCAGATGGACGTCAGCGCCACCGACATCCGCCGCGGCCTGCGCGAGGGCACGTCGATCGCGCACCTGGTCACGCCGTCGGTGGACCGATACCTGCGCGAACACCGTTTGTATGCAGATTCCGGGGCGTTGATCGACCCCTCGCGTAACGATGACCCTTGAACCGCTGCCTTTGCATCGCTCAGGCGTGGCGAGACGGCATTTCGGGATGGTGCCCTTGATCCCGTCGCCGCCCCCGCGAGCCTGTTGTGCGCTTTGGGGCGTGAAACAGGGCACCCGGGGCAGCGAACTGGGGCACACTGTCTAAACTTGCATAACACGCTCCAGCCTCTCAGTCGGCGCGTTGCCCGATTGCCGGAATTCGGCTATTCTTCCTCCCCCTTGCTGACGTAGGCGATGTCCGCCCACGCACGTCGAGGAGTGCTTACGCGAGCTTGCCATGAAAAAAGGTGTTCACCCCCGTTATCGTGCCGTCGTGTTCCAGGACATGCAGGCGCAGTACAGCTTTCTCACGCGGTCTACGATCGAAACCAAAGACAAAGTGACGTGGGAAGACGGCAAAGAATACCCGCTGGTGAAGGTCGACATCAGCTCGGCCAGCCACCCGTTCTTCACCGGCAAGCAGACCTTCATCGACGCCGCCGGTCGCCTCGACCGCTTCGCCAAGAAGTTCGGCGGCAGCTACAGCTTCCAGAAGAGCGGGAAGAAGTAGTCGCACGCGACGCATCTTTGTCGTGAATGACAAGGTGACAAGGTGCCGGGGTGGCAAGATGAGGAAGACGTATTCTCCTCGCCTTGCCGCCCCGGCGGCTTGTCACCTTTTTCTTTTTACCCTCGCCGTCGTCGGCTCCGTCGTCGGATGCCGTGCGACGCCGAAGCCGCCGGCCTCACGGCCGGCGATGAGCGAGGGGCAAGTGCGGCTCGACGGCGCGGGCGTCACGCTCACGCCGCCGGCAGGCTGGGTGCGCAAGCCCGACGAGCGGGGGCCGAGCAATACCACGATCGCGTACGTCAGCCCGGCCGGCGGGACGGCGGTGGGCGTGATCCGCTTCACACTGCCGTGGGCGGTGGGACGCGAGTGGGCGCTGTGGGGGTTTTTGAGTCGGATGAAGCAGCGCGAAGGCCGCGCCGATCTGATCGAAAAGACGTACGACGCCAAGGCCGACGTCACGCGGTTCGTCGCCGAGGGAAGCCGGTACCGCATCCGCACGAACTTTTACGTCCGCGGCACCGCCGGCTGGGCGGTCTTCGCGGGGACGCTGGTGGACAAGCCGATCGACGCCACCGATTTGCGCAACGCCGAGCTTGCCCGCGACTCGGCTGTGATCGAGGAGTGATTGAGGACTGAACAAGGCAATCGACACATCACAACTCCGGTTCCTCCCCCTCCGGGGGAGGTTAGGTGGGGGCGGCGGCTGCCTCATCGCTATCAAGCGCCAATCTGGTTCCTCCCCTGCGGGGGAGGTTAGGTGGGGGCGGGCGGGTGCCTCATCGCAACAAAGCGCAATCACGCTCCGGCCCTCTCCCTACCCTCTCCCGGAGTACCGGGCGAGGGGTTTGATTCTCTGGCGTCAGCAAGCGGCTATTGCAAGTCGTTGACCGCCCCCACCTAACCTCCCCCGGAGGGGAGGAACCGGAGTGGCGCTTTGTTGGTTGACGTGTCTGCAGCACGTGACGATGTCTTAGCCGTATCGCCGGAACAAAACCGCCCCGGCAGATTGACCTGCCGAGGCGGAGGGTTTGTATTGCAATCCCGCCGCGGCGGGTGATTGCAAAGATCGTGAAATTACTTCGTGCCCAGGATCGCGTCCTTGGCGGCCTTGGCGATGCGGAACTTGACCTTCGTCTTGGCTGGGATCTTCTTGGTCTTGCCGGCGTCGGCGCCGAAGCGCATGACCATTTCGCGCGGGGCGCTCTTGGTCAGCACGAGCTTGCCGATGCCCGGGAGGGTGAAGCCGTTCTTGGCCTGCTTGTAGGCCAGTTCGGCTTGGGCCTCGAAGAACTGGCTGACCTGCTTTTTGGTCACGCCGATTTTCTCGGACATCGTGGTCGCGATTTCGGACTTCGTCATTGTCTTCGCCTGAGTCTTGGCCATGGGAGCCTCCTTCTGTCGCGCCCCGGCATGGCCGAGAATCTCGGTGGAGCCGCCGGGTGGTGCGCGTCGCGTGAGAGTCGTCGGCCCCGGAAGCCGGCGTGCGGCGGGCGAATCGATTCGCGTCGATTCAACAACCGGACCGCGCCTGGCCCTTTGGGGACGAAGGCGGTCGCACGGCGACATCGCGACTTGCGATGCCGGGAACATTCCCCGTGCCCCGACGGCTTCGCCCGGCCCTCTCACACCGGCCCGGCGGCCTGTCGGTGGCGAAAAAATAGCCGAAAACCAAAGACTTTCAACCCCCTAATCACGAATCGGATTGTTTTTTCCGATGTTTTCGCCGCCGCGGCGCCGATACAGAAGCGTCGCCGTGCGCGACTGCCGGCAAAACCTGCCGATAATCACTGATAAACCACCCATTCGTCGCCGGGCGCTTTGCCGCCCCCGCGCCGCGACCGACCGCCTGTCGTATGCCGCACGATCGCGCCGCCGCCTTCTATTGAGTTGTGCCACTGAACTGCGCCATTGAATTGCGCCGGCGTTGTCATCACAATCGCGCCCCCTCATCCAACGGAGACCGCGCGTGGAAGTTCGCAAAATCGGCATTGTCATGAACGGCGTCACCGGACGCATGGGCACCAACCAGCACCTG
>DASVSS010000127.1:0-8148 GCA_036387945.1 Tepidisphaeraceae bacterium
CGGCAGGCTTCTCGCAAACCACGTTCTTGCCGCGGGCTAGCGCCATCTCAGTGAACGGCCGATGCAGTTGGATCGGCACCGGCAGCCAGACGACGTCGACGGATTCGTTCAGCATCGCATCGAGCGAGTCGAAGATTTCGACGCCGCGCCCCTGCAGCGCCGCGGTGCGCGCCGGCATCGACTTCCACGCGGGGTCGCATGCCGCCACCAACTCGAAATCCGCGCCAAGCCGCGACGCATCCGCCGTCACCCGATCGGCGATCGACGCGGCATACCCGCCCATCCCCGCCACGCCGAACCGTATTTTTCCTGCCTGGTTGCTCACGTCGGAATAGTCCCTTTGGTCGCCATGTGACGCAACCTACTTTGTTGCGGCGATGAGCGAAAGCGCGCCTGCAGGCAAAGCACACTCCGCCGACGTCGGACGATTGTTTGACCCAACGAAAGAGCCCACGTAATAGCCCGACCGCGCAGCATAGGCGTCTTGACGGCCCCTGAATTGAATGAAAAAGCGGGAGAGGCCATGTCCTGGCAATCCCTCGGTTCATGGTCGAACCGAGGGGTCGTCGATCGGGGTGACAGGATTCGAACCTGCGACCTCAACACCCCCAGCGTTGCGCTCTAACCAAGCTGAGCTACACCCCGGACGGTCGCATCATAGGGCGTGGTGCGGCGGTGTCAAAAGACGCGGCAAGCGGGACGGTCAGCGCGGCTTTTTGATACGGAAATGGCCGGTCTCGCAGAGCGTGACGAAGTGTTCGAGATTGGCCTTGAGGTCTTCCCATCGCTGGCGGATCTGCTCGGCCTCGTGGTCGTCGACGGATTGGTCGTCTTCGACGCTCTCGGTCACCGTGTCCAGCAAGTGAGAAAAGTCGCGCACGAGGCCGCGTGTCTGGACGTAGAAGGCGTGATCGCGCCCGTGTGATTTGTCGGCCGGGGCCGGGTTGGCAACGAAGAAGCCGCCCGCCTGGTTGCAGAGCCAGCGGACGAGGCGGATGTCGCGCGTGACCGTATATAGATCGCGCACGCGGTCGAGCGGGTTGCGGGCGCCGCTCTGGTCCGGATCGCCGGGGTCGGCGGGGGGCTCGCACCACTTGTACACGAGGGCGGCGCTGACTTTGAGGGTGGCGGCGACCGCTTTGACGCCCGGCTCTTCGACGGCGTTCTTGATGACCTCGTGCGATTTCATGGCGGCGATTCTACCCACGGCCGCTTGTGCGGCTATCGAAAATGGGGATGCTGGCCCGCCGATTATGAGATCGCCTGCCTTTTACCGTGCCGCGCTTTCCGCCACCGCCTGCCTGCTGATGACAGCGCTGGCCACGGGTCAGACAGCGCCCGCATCCGCCGACGAAACCGGCGCTATGGCCGCCCTCAAGGCGTATGCCGATGCCGTCGGCGCCGCGGACGTGGCCCGGGTGCGTGAACAGATCCACACGACGTCTGATCTGCAGCGCGGTGCGCTGGACGTCATGGGCCGGCTCGTGCAGGCGTCGTACGACCTGTACCGCGCCACCGACGCGAAGTTCGGGGCGGGCGCGATGGCCAGCGCCGGGGTGACCAAGGCGTCGTTCCCGCCGGTGTTCCCGACCGTGCCCCTTGAGGGCCTGCGGGTGAAAGTCGACGGCGACCGCGCAACGCTCAGCACCGAGAGCGGCGCGCCAATTCCGCTGACGCTGGTGCGCGTGCGTGGGGCCTGGAAACTCAACGGCGACGACTTCCTGCCGCCGTTTTCGGCAGCGCAATTCGCCGAGCAGGGGAAAGTCGTCTCGGCAGCGATCGAAGCGATCGAGCAGACTAAAGCCGACCTCGCCACGACGGCATTGCGGTCGCCCGACGAAGTGTACTACCTCATGCAATACCGCGTTTCGAAGGTGTCGGAGCGCGCGAGTGACACGCAGATGAGCGAATCAACCACCGCCCCCGCCACGCGGCCTGTGGCCGGAAAGTAGAGCGGTCCACGTGGGGCGCGCGAGGCGGCCCCCGGCGTTGTTGCGAACATGGCTCAGTCGAAGCAACAGATTCAGGCCCATCTCGCCGCCGCCGGCTCGCAGCCGCGCCATCGGTTCGGTCAGAATTTTATGATCGACCAGAATCTCGTGCGACTGATCGCGGACGCCGCCGATCTGTCCGCGACCGACCGTGTGATCGAGGTCGGTCCGGGGACCGGGACGCTTACCGAAGAATTGCTCATGCGCGCCGGTGCGGTGGTCGCAGTCGAAATTGACCGTGATCTCGCCGCGCAGCTTCGGGCGACCTTCGCCGATCGCGCGCAGTTCGAGCTGATCGAAGGCGACGTGCTGGAAACCAAGCACGCGCTGGACGGGCGGCTGCTGGCATGGATCGCGCGCGAGCCCGCTCACGCAAAGCTCGTCGCGAACCTGCCGTACAACATTGCGTCGCCGCTTGTGATCGAGCTGCTGCTGGCAGGCGTCGGCATGCTCGTGTTCACTGTACAGAAGGAAGTGGCGGACCGGATGAAAGCCGCGGCGGGCGACGACGCTTATGGCCCCCTGTCGGCGATCGTGCAGATGCTGGGTGAGGTCGAGGTGCTCCGCACGCTGCCGCCACAGGCGTTCTGGCCGCCGCCGAAGATCGACTCAGCGCTCGTCCGCGTGACGGCGGCCGACCGGCTCGGCGATCAGGGCCGGGCGTTCGGCCTGTTCCTGCAGAAGCTTTTTGCCTACCGCCGTAAGACGCTCCGTAAAGCGCTGGACATGTCCGGGCTGAGCGTCCCGCTCGACGCGCTCGGCCTCGACGGCGCCCTTCGGCCGGAGACGTTCTCGCCCGAACAGCTGCTTCTTATTTTTCGTTCAGCGGTGCGGGACCAGTAACGCGTTCAGCGCCCAGGGGTCGCGGTGCCGCCGGCGGCGGGGCGGTGCTCGGACACGCGAGCCCAGGAGAGACTTCCCAGGGCGAGTGCCGTTAGAAGCGTGGTGCCCAGGTAAAGCACCATCGATAGCCCATGCAGCTGCTTGAACTGCATGCCCGTCGCCTCGCCGTTGCCACGCAGGGTTTCGAGCCGGCTTGTGACCTGGAAGATCGCTAGCACGAGAATCATCGCGCCCGCGACGCACGCCAGCGGAAGGGCCGATGCCTTGCGCCGGTCGGATCGCCACAAAACCAATGCGGCCGCGCAGGCGATGATGCCGAGAACGAGTTGGTATCGGTTGAACGCCTGGAAGAAGGAGGGGGCGATCGCCGCCGCCGTGCGGTGGTCGATCGCGAACAATTTCGACACGGAAACGAACAGCCAGATTGCCCCTCCGGCCCATAGCGCAAGGGCGAACGTCAGGACGACCGAGGTGACAGCGCGAGTCATAACGTCTCCTTCGGCGGCATGTCGAGCGGGTCGACCAGCGGGATCGGATCGTCGGGCCGCCTGACCGGCGGGCGGCGGTTTTCGACGACGACTGGCCGCGCAGTCTCGACCGCCGGCGAAAGGCGCGGGGCCGCCGGGCTCATTTCTACAGCGACAACACCCCGGCGGCGGTCGAGCGCAAGGGACATGAACAGGAACATCAGCGCCAGCAGGATCACCGCCCAGCCGATGTCTGGGAACGTGCCCGAAACCACGCGATAAAGATCGGTGGCGAACGTCGTTTTAGGCGCGAACCATCCGGGATACTCAGTAGGTAGCCATCGGTTCCAGCGGAACCGGCCTTGTCCGCTGTCGAGCATGACGTGCAACTGCATCACGCAGGTGATGAGCGACATCAGCAAACCCAGCAGTGCCATACCGACCGAATGCCCCACGCACACGCATGCTGTCGCGGCGGCGAAGATAAGGTAGCGCTCGTGGATCTGGCAGGGGATGGTGTAGAACAACAGCCACGGCGTGACGATGGCGACGAGAAATCGCGTGCTGCGCCGACTGTCCTGCAGCGCGATTCCGATCGTCGCGATCAGCAGCGTCAGCAGAAACACGCCCAGCAGGAATGACTTCAACGTCACAACTTTGCCAAGGGCTTGAAAGACGACGTACTTCGGGCCCTCCTCGCGGCTCCAGCCGTAACGCTCCTGCATGATGCCCGGCAGGTTGCTCGTGCGGCCCATCGTCATGAACTGCCAGTGGTTTGTGCCGAAGTTGTAGCTGGCGTCGAACCACGCGTGCGAAGTGCCAAAGAGCCACATCGATGCCAGCGCCGCACCGCCGGCCAGCGCACAGGCGGCGGCCACCGCGGCGCGCCGCGGCAGGCGGTCGAGCCGCCATTCGGGCTTGCGGCGCCGCAGGACAAGCAGTACCGCGAGGAGAAGCAGGGGCAGCAGCGTGAGGATCAGAGCCGGCCAGCTCAGATGCCGTACGTGCGCGGGGTCAACGGTCGTCAGCGTCCAACCCGTGGTGAGCAAGCCGAACGTCGCAACAAAGCCCGCCAGCAGGCGCAGCGGAGGGCGCCAGCGGAGTTGCAGGAGCGGCCACAGGAGGAAGACCGGAAACGTGAACCAGAGTTGCCCTTTGAACAGCAGCCCGACCGCGAGCACCACGCCGGCCGTCAGCCACCGATCAACGCGCGCGAAAAACATCGCCCAGAGGAACGGTGGCACGACCCAGATGTCGCCGTTGGGCCAACCGTGCGAGCTGAGCACCGCGGCAGGGCTGAAGATCAGCAACAGCGCCGCGACCGTGGCCAGCGTCATCGAGCGGGCCCAGCTCGCGCCGGCCTGGAGAAGCACGACCCGCACGAGTGCGAACGCGGCGGCGGCACCGATGATCTCAATCACTGTGCTGACGTCGAGAAAGAAGGCAAAGAACGCCCGCGTGTCCTGGAGCCACTGGTATGGCCAGATGCTGTGGTTCCACGCCGCCCAGCCGGTGTAGACCGCGAGGCGCGCTGGGGCGTAATCGATCCACACGCCGCTGCGCCGGTCCTGAACGCCTACGTCGTCATAGGTGTCCAGAAACGACCTGCCGCGGTCGTGCATATTTTGAAACGAATAAGTGCCCCATATCCAGTTACGGGTGTTGTCGCTGACGAAATGAATGTGCGTCGTGAGATCGAACGTACGCTGGCGGAGCATCGTGCCCGCGTAGGCGGCGGCGATGCCGATGGCCGCGATGAGCACCCAGGCCAGCAGCCGCGTCCGCGGGCCGGGCAGGACGGCGGACGCGCTGCGCGCATCGTTGAGCATCAGGTCAGGCCGCGGCATGCGACACCTCTGTTCTCCGGCGCGGCGCGAACAGTCCGTAAAGCAACACGAGGGCGATCAGCATGAGCATCCAGGCGATGCCGGGGTGCGTCGGCTCGATGAGCGTGCGTAGAAAGCCGATCGGGTCCTCACCGCGGCGCTCGATCCCTGCCGGCACGACCATGTTCGTGTACATGACGGTCATCAAAAGGTGGATCAAGGCGACCAGCATCAGAACCATCCCCAGCAGCGTGGCCCCGACGCCGCAAATGACCCATGTCGCGGCGCACACTGCGACGTAGGTCAGGTAACGCTCGTGCATCTGGCAAGGGATGAGGAAGAAAAACAGCCACGGCAGCGACAGGGCCACGATCACGCGCGGGTCGTTCCTTCGATCGAGCGTCGCGGCCCTCACGCCGCAAACGACACAGAACGCGCCATAGACGAGCAGCAGCAGCGTTCGGATCGTGATGAGCCCGCCGGCCCGGAAGGCTTCTGCGCCGGTCCCGTCCAGCCAGACCAGGGCGGGCGCAGTAAAGACCGGGGTGTGGATACTGCTCCAGCGGTAGTAAGTGCGGAGGATCGCCGGCAGATTCGAGGTCGGGCCGAGGAACATTCCCGGGTGGTTGTATGTCCCGACGCCGAACGCGCACTGCAGCCAGTTATCACTGCCCCCGAGGTAGTACATTGATGTATACAGCGTGGCGATCAACGCCAAGCAGATCAAACCTGGCGAGAATCTTCGCGGCAGCAACGCCGCGGCGAGAGTGACCAGCACGCCAAGCGCGACCGAAGGCATGTTCACGTCGCGCAGGCGGGTGACGGGGTCGTAATGCGTGAGCACCCACGGCAGCCCGGTAAGCAGGATCGCCGCCAGTGCGCCCGCGATCAGCCGCAGCGCCCCGCGCCACTGGCCGAGGCAGATTGCCCAGAGCGGCAGCACCCATGCGACGAGAAGGATCTGCCCCTTCAGCATAGACGCAACGCCAATGAGCAGCCCCGCGGCGAGCCACCAGCGGCGCATCCCGCAATACAGAGCCGTGAGGAAAAACGGCATGGGCCAGATGTCCCATTGCGGCCAGGCATGGGCTTCGTACAGCGACGCGGGATTGAACCAGACGAGCAAAGCCGCCGCGCCGGCGAGGCCCGCAGTAGCGATCGGCGAAGCGCCGCCGGCGCGGCGACGGACGTGCCACACGAGAAGCGCGGCGGACGTCGCGGTAAGGCCTTCCATGACCGTGTTGAACGCGAGCAACGGCGCGTGAAACGCCCGGTCGGGTTCGCGCACGAGGTCCGGCTGCGGCCAGCGCGACAAGCGGCTTTGCGGGCCGTGATCGATCGTCAATCGGCCGTTGCGCTCGAGCCAGCCGACCCACCACGACATCAGGCCCAGCCGCAGCGGCGCGTAGTCCAGCCGTCGGCCGCGCCCGCCGGGCAATGCGGGGTCACCGATGACGTCGTAAACGTTGAAGTACCCGACCTGCTGCGCGAAGTTGCCCCAGCGAAAGCCGTTGTTGATGTCGCCGTTGTAGCGGATCGGCATCGTCCATTCCCAGACTGCGGCGCGCAGGCGCAGCCCCAGCCAGAGCGCCGACGCGATCAGCAGGAGCCCGACGATCGCAGCCACACCGCTTCGGATCATGGGAACAGCCCTTTAAGACGAATCGCATCGACGACGCGCTCGATCGCGATCCCGTACGCGGCGGTGCGGTAGTCGCAGTCGGCGGCGTCGGCCTTGGCGTTGACCGCGTCGAACGCCCGGTCCATCACGCGCTGCAGCTCGCTTTGCACGCGCGGCAAATCCCAGAAGTACGAGTCGATGCTTTGCACCCATTCGAAATAACTCACCGTCACGCCGCCGGCGTTGGCGAGGATGTCGGGAAGGATGGTCACGCCGCTGTCGCGCAGGATCCCGTCGGCCTCAGGCGTGGTGGGGCCGTTGGCGCCCTCGACGACCACCCTCGCCTGCACGTGTGGCGCGACCGAGGCGTCGAGGGTGTTTTCCCGTGCCGCGGGGATGAGCACGTCGCATTCGCAGGCGAGAAGCTCTTCGTTGCTGATCGCGTCGCCGCCTGGGAAATCGGTGAGCTGACCGTGCTCGCGGTAGTACGCCCCGGCGGCAGCGAGATCGATGCCCTCTTCGTCGTAGATGCCGCCGAACTTGTCGCTGATGGCGACGATGATCGCGCCGAGATCGTCCAGCAGCCGCGCCGCGTGAAAACCCACCTGCCCGAACCCCTGGATGGCGACCCGCAGCCCCTCGACGTTTCGGTTCTGTGTCGTTTCGTAGAAGCGCTTCAGCACGCACATCACGCCGCGGCCGGTGGCTTCCTCACGTCCCACGCTGCCGCCGAGGGCGACGGGCTTGCCGGTGACGACGCCGAGCGAATGCTGTCCGGTCATCATGCCGTAGGTGTCGAGCATCCATGCCATCACTTGTCCGTCGGTGCCCAGGTCCGGGGCGGGGATGTCTTCCATTGGTCCGATGATCGGAAGCACCTCGGCGGTGTAGCGGCGCGTGAGCCGCTCCTTCTCGCCCAGCGAGAGCAATTTTGTGTCGCACACGACGCCCCCTTTGGCACCGCCGTAAGGAAGATCGACGAGGGCGTTTTTCCATGTCTGCAGCATCGCCAGCGCCATCACTTCGTCGCGATCGACTTGCGGATCGAAGCGGAGGCCTCCCTTGAACGGGCCGCGGGCGTTGTTGTGCTGCACGCGGTAGCCGGTGAAGACGTTGATCGACCCGTCGTCCATCCGCACCGGACAGCTGACCGTCAGGACCCGCTTGGGCGTGCTGAGGACCTTCAGATAAAGCGGGTCGAGCCCCATCGGCCGGTAGACCTGGTCGAAGAACAGATTCGCGTTGCGCCAGAATTTGTTCACTTCCTCGGGCTTGTGCGCGAGGCGATTGGTCGTGGCGGGCTGGGGTGACATGTGCGGGTTGTACCGTAAATGCGTCCTGACGGGCGACAGATGACCGTTCGCGCCGCCCCCGGGAACGCGGGGCTAACGCGATTGCCG
>DASVSS010000128.1:0-9107 GCA_036387945.1 Tepidisphaeraceae bacterium
CGCCGACAACAGCGGCTACGGATGTAGCATCATCGACGCCTTCGATTTCGCCGCCGCCCGCGGCTTTGACTGGGTCATCACGATGGACTGCGACGAGCAGCATGAGCCGCAGATGATCCCCCACTTCAAACGCGCCATCGAGACCGACGCCTGGGACGTCATCAGTGGCACGCGTTACACCGCCGAAAGCGCCGCCGACGACGCCGCCCCGGGCAGTAGGCGGCTGATCAACATGACGATCACCAGCGTCATCAACGACCTCTTCGGCTGGCAGCTCACCGACACGTTCTGCGGCTTCAAGGCCCACCGCACCACCGCGATGACGAAGCTGCGGCTCGACGAAGCCGGCTACGCCTTCCCGCTGCAGTTGTGGCCGCGCCTGTACGAAGCCGGCCTGCGCGTGACGGAACTGCCGGTAAAGCGCATTTACAACGACCCGAACCGCACGTTCGGCGTCCACCTCGACGACGCAGACCGGCGCTTGCGCCACTACATGGGCGTGCTGAAGGCCGAGCTGCTGCGCATCGGGCACGCCAGCGCCGATTGCGTCGATGACATCACCCTCGACGACCCGCACGCCTGTTGCGGGTGCGAGCACCCATGAGCCGATACGCCGACTGGAAGGCCCCGCCGCGCGACGGCGAGCACCTGCTCTGGCCGACGGCGAGTCGCCTGCTGGACGAGACCAATCGCAACGCCGCCGCCCTGGCGTCGGCGAACACGCCGGTCCAGAACGCCGACCTCTCGCACCTGCGGGCGGAGTTGCGCGCCGCGGTCACCGGCGATGCCGGCCGGCCGATCGTGGCCACGGGGCACCAGATCGAGATGTACCACCCCGGCGTTTGGGCGAAGAACGTGCTGATCGAAGCCGCCGCCGCGCGCATGGGCGGGGTAGCGCTTCACGTCGCGGTGGACACCGATTCACCAAAACATCTCGAGCTGCGCTGGCCGGCTGGCAAGATGCCGATCACCGACGACCCGGCGGTGTACGACGGGGCGTGGTCGGCGTTGGTCGGTGCGCCGACGAGCGTTCATACTGAACTGGCGCGTACGACCTTCAACGATGCCGCTGGCCGCTGGCCGTTCGCGCCGACGGCGGGGCCGTTCTTCGATGCCCTCGCCGCCCAGGGCGGCAAGCCGCTGCCGGCGGCGCTGCTGGCGGCGACTGGTGCGCTCGATCGCGCGCTGGGCCTGGGCCGC
Organism: Tepidisphaeraceae bacterium; assembly: GCA_036387945.1. Classification (GTDB taxonomy): domain Bacteria; phylum Planctomycetota; class Phycisphaerae; order Tepidisphaerales; family Tepidisphaeraceae; genus DASVSS01. Next base: position 1,201 of record DASVSS010000128.1, read on the forward strand.
CGGATGACGATCGTCCTGTCGGACCTGATCGCCACGCCGGCTTACAACGCTTTCGCGCACCACATCGGCGCGTCCGCCGCTCGCTTCGCCGACGCCTACAACGCGGCCCTGGCGGCTTACCGCGTGGCGAACAAAGTGAAAGCACCGTCGCGGCCGATGCCGGATCTGCTGGCCACGCCAGACCGGGTTGAGCTGCCGTTCTGGCTCGACGATCTCGCCGCCGGCACGCGCGGCCGCGCTTTCGCGGTGCGCCGGGGCGGGGCGTGGACGCTCGAATGCGAAGCGCCCTTCGACTTTGATGAAAGCGCGGGCGCCCACGTCGCCGCAGCCGCACTGGCGGAACACCTCGCGGGCGCGCGGATGCGCCTCTCACCACGGGCGCTGACGCTGACGATGTTCGTCCGCCTGCTGCTGGTCGACCAGTTCGTCCACGGCATCGGCGGTGGGCGCTACGACCAGGTCTGCGACAGCGTGATCGAGCGGTTCTTCCGAATGCCCGTGCCGACGTTCAGCGTCACGACCGCCACGCTCTATTTCCCCACCGCCGGCCAGCGCGGCGACGTGTGCGTGCCGTGCATCAAATCCGAAGGGCACGCGCTGCGGCACGCCGTGCTCGGGGCCGCCAAGCGGCCGCACCTGGCGGCGATCGAAGCCGCGCCGCGGCGGTCGCCCGCGCGGCGCGCCGCCTACGTCGCCATGCACCAGACCCTTGCCGTCGCCTACACCCGCTCCAGCGATGTGCCGGCGTGGCGCGAGCGACTGCATCGCGCCGTCGCCCAGGACCAGGCCGACGCGCAGGTGTTCGACCGGGAACTGTTCTACGGCATCCAGCCGTGCGAGCGACTGACGGCGATGATCGAGCAATACCGAATCGCCCTGGCATGATCGCCCCCGCATGAAGCTCGCCTTCTCCACCAACGCATTCACCCGCTTCCCGCTCACCGACGCGATCGCCGCGATCGCCGAGGCAGGGTTTGACGGGGTTGAGATTCTTGCCGACAAGCCGCACGCTTACGTCCCTGATCTCACCGACGCCGACCGCGCCGCCGTCCGTGCCGCGATCGACGCATCGGGCCTGCGCGTGAGCAACGTCAACGCCAACTGCACCTTCGGCTACTGGTCGGACGCGCCGGGAGAGCCGTACTTCGAGCCGAGCCTGATCTCGCCGGTCGGCAAGCACCGCCGCGACCGGGCCGCGATGATCCGCCAGACGATCGACTTTGCCGCCGGGATCGGCGCGGCGAACGTGTCGATCACGTCCGGCCGGTGCCTCGGCGGGGTTTCGCCGGTGAAGGCGGGGCTGCTGCTGCGGGAAGCGCTGCTCCCGCTGCTCGACGCCGCGGACGCCGTTGGCGTCGACATCGGCATCGAGCTTGAGCCCGGGCTGTACCTGGAATGGATCGCCGAGTTGCGCGCGCTCATCGGCGAGATCGGCCACCCGCGCCTCGGCGCGAACCTCGACGTGGGCCATGCGGTGGTCAACGGGGAGCGCATCGACGAGGCCGTCCTCACCCTGGCCGGGCGCATCTGGAACCTGCACGTCGAAGACCTGCCCGGCCGCAAGCATTACCACCAGACGCCCGGCGACGGCACGTTCGACTGGCCCCAGCTTGCGGGCGCTTTGCGGCGGATCGGGTACGACCGGTTTGTCACCGTCGAGCTGTACACGCAAACCGACGACCCCCACGCCGCAGCACAGCACAGCCACGCATTTCTGCGCGACGCATTCGGCCACCCCACCGCTGCGACGCCGGTTACGGCCGCACGAGGCGTGAGGTGACCGCGTCGCCGCCGAACTGGGCGTTCGGCACGTTCTCGACGTTGTAGAGCAGGAACGCGCCGCTCCCGGGCTCGCGCGACCAGAAGAATCGCCAGTTCGTCGGCACGCTGCGCCCCGCTACGTCGACATCGGACATGGCGCGGAAATCGACGCGGTACGCGCCCGGCTCGGGCGTCACCACGAAGCCGCTCAGCGACACGTTCTTCACGCCAACGGCTTCGACCGTCTTCGCCGCCCCGGCGGCGAACTGCTCGCGGCCGTTGTAGATGAAGAACCGCACGTCGGGGTCGAGCCGGGCGGCGAACGCCTTCCAGTCACGGTCGTTGACGGCCGCAACGATTTCTTCGGTCCTCCGCACGACCTGCTCGCTGTCGCTTTCGAGCAAATGCCCCAGCGCCACCACCGCCACCGCCACCAGCGCCAAGGCCAGCCCCGCCCACTTCAGCCGCCGGTTCTGCCGGGCGTTGCCTTGAAACAGCAGCACTACGGCGACCAGCGCCGCGACGATCGGGAGATACCACGGCGGCTGGGCCAGAAACTCGTGCATGCGATCCCTCAAAAAAGTGATGCCGATCAGCCCGCGCGTCCGATAACACTGCTGGACCGACGCGCCCCGAACGCTAGCCGGCCCGCGCCATGCAAGCAACGTCCCTTCCGCAAACCTCGCCCGCCGCCCACGACACGCTCGTCGAGAATCTCGCGGCGCTATGGGCCGTTGACCCGGCGCTGGCCGCGGAGATCGACCCGCCGCCGGGGGAGTGGTGTGATCCGCGCGAGCCGGCGCAAAGCGGGGCATACACACTTCAATTACAGGCGGGCGGGCAAGCGCTTTACCTGCACTCGCGGTATGACCCGGTCGGCGAGGCCGCACGCTGGGCGAAGGCCGCGCTGACGAATGACCCGGCCGTCGCGTTCGTGCTCGGCGTCGGGCTCGGCTATGGCGTGGCCGCAATGCTCGAAGCCGACGAGCGCCTGCACCTCTGGGCCTTCGAGCCGGATTCGGCCACCGTCGTCGCGGCGCTGCAAACCGTCGACCTCGCCAGGCCCCTGCGCGACGGACGGCTGCGCCTCGTCATTCGGCCGGACAAGGGAAAGCTGTTCGCCGACTGGAACGCCTTTCTCGCCCCGATTCACGTCGCCCACACGATCGTGGCGCTAGCGCCGAGCGTGCGCCTGCACGCGGATTTTTTCGGCGCCGCACGGGCGCTCGTCGGTGAGTTCATCGACTTCGGCCGCACGGCGATCAATACGCTCCTGGTCAACAGCCGCCGCACCTGCCAGAACCTCGCGCGCAACACGCCGGCGTACGTCACCGCCGACGGCGTCGGGCCGCTGAAGAACGCCGCCCGCGGCAAGCCCGCGGTGATCGTGTCGGCCGGCCCGTCGCTGCAGAAGAACAAGCACCTGCTGCCCGAGGCCGCGCGCGGGGCGGTGGTGATCGCGGTGCAGACGACGTTCAAGCAGGTGCTGGACCTGGGCGTGGAGCCGGATTTCGTCACCTCGCTCGATTATCACGACATCAGCACGCAGTTCTTCCAGCACGTCCCGGCCGGCACGCGGACGCGACTGGTCGCCGAGGCCAAAGCGTCGCCGAAGGTGCTTGCCGCCGGGCCCGGCGCACTGTCGCTACTGGGCAACGATTTCCTGGACCGGCTGCTGCGCGAATTGAAGCTCGACCGCCCGAAGCTGCGGGCCGGCGCGACGGTCGCGCACCTGGCGTTCTACCTTGCCGAGCACCTCGGCTGCGACCCGATTATTTTCGTCGGCCAGGACCTGGGCTTCAGCGACGGCCTCGCCTACGCCCCCGGCACCAGCTACGACGCGCTGTGGCGGCCGGAGCAGAACCGCTTCAACACCGCGGAAATGACGCACTGGCAGCGCGTGATGCGCGACAAGCCGATCCTGCGGCAAGTGCCCGATTACCGTGGACGCACGACATATACCGAGCAGCGGCTGTACTCCTACCTGCAACAGTTCGAGCGCGATTTTGCGCAGTCCGACCGCACCGTGATCGACGCCACCGAGGGCGGCGTCGCCAAGCGCGGGGCCGCGCCGATGTCGCTCGCCGCCGCGATCGAACGGTACTGCGGCGCGCCGCTCGATCGGTCTGGGCTATCGTTTCCCGACCATGCGCCCGCGACACTCGAACCCGCCGCCGCCTGCATCGAAGCACGCCGCAGGGAGGCGGGGCGGATGAGCGAGATCGGCGTCGAGACTCTCGACGCCTTGCGACAGCTCCACGCCGCCATCGGTGGCGACGGCGACGCCAACCGCATCATTGCGCGAATCGACGGGCTGCGCACGGAGATGAACCTCTTTGCCGTGACCTACGACCTGGTCACCCAACTCACGCCAACAAGCGAGCTAGCGCGGTACGTCGCCGACAGACGCCTGCTCGTCCCCGGCCTGGCGGCAGAGGAGAAACAGCGGCGGCAGATCGAGCGCGACATCGTCAACGTCACCCACCTGAAGAGCGCCGCCGACGCTTTTGGGGAACTGATGAGCGAAACCCTCGACGCGATCCACGCCGCCGGGCAAAGGGCTGCGGCATGAACGTGATCGCGATCTGCTCCATGCTGGACGAGCCCCATGGCCTCAATAGCGTCTCCCGCCGCTTCCGCGACGAGCCGGTGCTGCGGCACACGCTGCGCCGCCTGCGGCGCGTGGCGTCCCTGCAAACGATCGTCGTGTCGCATTGGGACGACCAGGCCGCCGACTGCGCACTCATTGACGGCGCAACACTTTTCAGCGCCGGCCCGCGCGGTAGTCGCCCGCGGCAGGATTCGGTCGACGCCGCCCAACGCTGGTCTGACGGCTGGCGCGGCGGCCTGCTGTCGACCGCCGCGTGCGACCGCGGCTTCGACGCCGGGATCGTGCGGCAAATCGTCATCAACCGCGCCGCCGATGCCGTCGTCCTGATCGACCCCGCCGCCGCGATGGTCGATCCCGACGCCTTGTCGGCGCTGATCGCCGCGGCGACGGGCGATAAGAACTTCTACTTCAACCACATGCCCCCCGGTCTGGGGGGCGTGCTGTGCAAGCGGGCGCTGCTGGAGCAACTCGCGGCGCAGCAAGGCCACGCCGGCCGACTGCTGCATTACACGCCCGACGCGCCGGTGCTGGATCCGGTGTTAAGCGACGCCTGCGTGTCGCCGTCGCTGCGCGTGTCGCGGGCGGTGGGGTCATACCTGCTGGGTTCGCACCGGCAGATCGAACGATTCGAGACGGCCACCGCGCCGCTCAACGGCACGCTCGCCGCCAGCGGCGCCGAAGCGATCGTCCGTCACGCCGAGGCCGCGTCGCACCCCACGGCCGCGCCGCGCGACCTGACGATCGAGCTGACGACCCGCCGGAACAGCGCCCCGATCTACTCGCCCCTGGCGGCGGGGCCGGTCGATCGGCCGGACCTGTCGGCAGAAGTCGCTGCGGCCGTCGCGCCCCAGGTCGCCGCATGCGACGACCTGCGCGTCACGCTCGCCGGCGTGGGCGATCCACTCTGTCATCCTGATTTTGCAAGGATCGTCCGATTGCTTGGCGCGGCGCACGCGCTGCACGTCGAAACGGATTTGATCGATCTGAGCGACGACGCGCTCGCCGCGCTGGTCGGGCCGAACGTCGATGTCGTCACCGTCCACCTCCCCGCCATGCGGCCGGCGACTTACGCGGCGGTGATGGCCGTCGATGCGATGCCGCGGGCGCTGGCGAATCTTGAGCGCCTGCTGCGCGCCCGCCAAGCGGCAGGCCGCGGGACGCCGCTGGTCGTGCCGACGCTGGCCAAGACCGGGCACAACTTCGACGAGATCGAGCAGTGGTACGACACCTGGTTGCGGGCGCTGGGCAGCGCCGTCATCACCGGCCCGGCGACGTTCTGCGGGCGCATCGCTGATACAGGCGTCGCCGACATGACCCCGCCGTTGCGCCAGCCGTGCCGGCGGATTGAGAGCCGGATGACACTGCTGAGCGACGGCCGCTACGTCGCGTGCGAACAGGACGCCGGCGGCACGCTCGGACTTGGCGCGGCGGGGGCCGTATCGCTCGCCGACGCCTGGCAGGCGATCGAAAAACTGCGGGCAGCGCACCGCGACGGCGCGCTGCCGCCGGCGTGCGCCCGGTGCAAGGAATGGCACAGACCATGAACGACATCAAGAAAGTCCTCGGCGTGATCCTGGCCCGCGGCGGCAGCAAGGGACTTGTCAACAAACACCTGCTCCCGTTGTGCGGCCGGGCCGTGATCGAACACACCTTCGAGCACACGCGCGCCGCGCGGCTGCTGTCGGCGTGCGTCGTCACAAGCGACTGCGCGGCCATCCGCGGTTTGGCGGCCCGTGCCGGGTTCGACACGATCGATCGCCCGGCGCAACTGGCGACGGACACCGCTTCGGTGCAGGACGTGATGCTGCACGCCCTGCAGCAGGTCGAAGGGCGCACCGGCCACACGTTCGACGGGGCCGTGGTCCTTTACGGCAACGTCGCCGTGCGCGGCGACGGCGTGATCGACCGTGCGATCGGCCACTGGCAATCGACCGGCTGCGATTCGGTGCGCACGTTCTGCGACGTGGGCAAATGGCACCCCGGCTGGATGAGTCGACTCGTCGACGATCAAGTCGAACCGTTGCGGCCGGGCAGCGTCCATCGCCGACAGGACCTCGAGCCGCTGTGCCTGCACGACGGAGCGGTCGTGGTGCTGTCGCGCGCATCGCTTCTGCGCGGCCTGGCCGAGCCGGGCGATCCGCACGCGATGTTCGGCGACGACCGGCGCGGGATTCGCACGCAGCCGCAGGAGACGGTTGAGATCGACTCGCTGCGGGATCTGTACTGGGCCGACGCGACCTTGCGCGCCGGCCGGGAGAAGGCGGCATGAAAATCGGCACGTTCAAGATCAATACTGGCCGCACACTGGTGGTGGCCGAGATCGGCGTGAATCACGACGGATCGGCCGGACGGGCGCTTGCGCTGGTCGACGCCGCCAAGAGCGCCGGCGCCGACGCGGTGAAGCTGCAGGTCTTCCGGGCCGCCACGCTTATGCACCCTTCGTGCCAATTCGCGGCGTATCAACAAGGCCGGGCACAGCAGGCCGACCCGATCGCCATGCTGCGCGCCTTCGAACTCGATGATTCCGACTTGCGCGTCATTGCAGATCATGCGCGGTCGGTCGGATTGGGCGTGGTGGCGACGCCGTTCTCGCCGTCGGACGTGGCGCGCGTCGTCGCGATCGGCAGCGACGCGATCAAGATCGCGTCACCCGACCTGATCAACGTGCCGCTGCTGCGTGCGGCGATGGCGTCGGCGCTTCCGCTGATCGTCTCGACGGGGGCCAGCGAGATGGGGGAGATCGAAGGCGCTGTCCAACTGCTCGCGGGCGGTCGCGCGGCAGTTTGCCTGCTGCACTGCATTAGCGCGTACCCGACGCACGACGGCGACGCACGGCTGGCGTGGATCGGCCAGATGCGCGGCGCTTTCGGCCTGCCCGTCGGATATTCGGACCACACCTGCCATCCGCTCGCCGGCGCACTGGCCGTGGCGGCGGGGGCGTGCGTGGTCGAGAAGCACCTGACCTACGACCGCGATGCCCCGGGGCCGGACCACTCGGCGAGCCTAGACGCCGCGCAGTTTGCCGAGTATGTCGCGGCGATCCGAGTTGCCGAGGCGATGCGGGGCGGCGGGACGCGCTCGGTGCTGCCGTGCGAGCGCGACGTCCGTGAGGTCAGCCGGCAGAGCCTGGTGACGCGCGTCGCCCTTCGCGCCGGGGATGCCATCACCGCGGCGGCGCTGACGACGCAGCGACCGGGCACCGGCATCCCGGCCTCGGCGGTGGACGACGTGGCGGGGCTGCACGCGGCGCGAGACCTGCCGGCCGGAACGTTGCTGCTGCCCGACATGATCGTGGGGTGGAGCGTTGCGGCGTAGACGCATCTGCTTCGTCACCGGCACGCGGGCGGAGTACGGCCTGATGACCTCGACCCTGCGCGGCGTCGCGGCGCGGCCCGGGCTGGAACTGCAGATCGTCGCCACCGGCATGCACTTGAGTCGCGCCCACGGCTACACCGTGGCCGACATCCGGCGCGACGGGATTGCAATCAGCGCGACCGTGCCGTGGCCGGCGGGCGATACCGCGGCCGCCACGCTC
>DASVSS010000129.1:0-16840 GCA_036387945.1 Tepidisphaeraceae bacterium
AAGACGCCGCGGAGAACCCGGCCCACGCCAACCCCATCACCGCCGGAGCCCCCGCCGACGTCCCCGCGGTGGCGGTCGTGGTCCGCGAGGAAGACGAAATCTTCGACCAGCTTGTGGCGATATCTCCCGCCTTCCACCACCTCGGCACGGCGTGCATGGTGGCGATCCTTGTCGTGCTGCTGCTGGTGTATGCCGAGGACCTCCGCGACCGCATCATCGTACTTGCCGGCACGCAGCAGATCAGCGTCACTTCCCAGGCCCTGGAAGAGGCCGCCAGCAAGGTCGGCAAGTATTTGTTCATGCTCTCGATCGTCAACGCCGGCTTCGGCCTGGGCGTGGCGGCGGGACTCTATTTCATCGGCATCCCCAATGCCCTGCTGCTGGGCGTCCTCGCCGGCGTGCTGCGGTTCATTCCGCTCGTGGGCGCGTGGATGGGCGCGGCCATTCCGTTGCTGTTGGCGATGGCGGTCGTCCCGGGCTGGGGCGGGGTGCTTTGGACGTTCGTGGTGTTCGCGGCGCTGGAGATCCTGGCCAACTTCCTCGTTGAACCGCTCATCTACGGCCACAGCACTGGCATCAGCAGCACTGCGGTGATCGTGGCGATTCTGTTCTGGACGCTCGTGTGGGGCGGCGTCGGCCTGCTGCTGGCCGTGCCGGTGACGGTGTGCGTCGTCGTGTTCGGCAAATACGTCGAGCCGCTGCGCGTGTTCTACATTCTGCTCGGCGACGAGCCGATGCTCTCCGGCGAACGCCGGCTCTACCACCGCCTCGTCACTGGCGACGTCGCCGCCAGCGAGGAGATCGTCCGAACGGCCCTTGAAGAGTCGTCCCCGACGCAGGTGTATGACCAGCTGCTCCTCCCCGCCCTCCGCACCGCCCGGGCCGACCACGCCCGCGGCGCGCTATCCGAAGAGCGCCTGAGCGTCGTGACCGAGTTGCTCGAAACACTGACCGCCGAGCTGCAGACGACCGCCTGCGAAGCAGGCTCGTGCACCGTCGCGTGCGTGGCCGTCGAGGACGGCGACCGCATCGCCACGCGGATGGCCGCCACGGCCGTCGGCCGGGCGCTGGAGCACGGCGTGCCGGTGCTGGAGAGTTCTATGGCCACCGATCTGCAGACCAGCGCCGAAGCCAACGGCACGAGTGTGCTGCTGCTGGTCACGACGTCATCGGAATCGCTCGTGCGCGGGCGCTTGCTGTACAAGATGCTGGCCAAACGGATACCGAAGCTGCGCGTGTACGTCCTCGATCTCGCCGACGTGTCCGGGGCGCACGTGACGCGCGACGCCGCCAGCGGTCTGACGATCGTCACCACCATCGCCGCGGCAGTGGAAAAAGTCGGCCAAGTGGTCCGCGGTCAGGCCTCGGTCAATGCCACCGCCGACCCGGCCCCCCTTCCCCTGCAGGCGACCGCCGCCGCGATTTGATCTTGCGACCCGGCCCCCGCTTTGCGGCCGTCGCATCCACGCCCGGGCGAGGTTGCATGCGCATCTCGTCCCGATAAACTTTGTGGCAGTCTAAACAAGGAAATGTATGCCCGCCGTCGCAGAAGTGAAAGAAGAAAAGCAGGGCCATGCCGCCCACACCAAAGCCGCCGAATCACAGGAAGGCCTGCGCGGCAAGATCGGCCGGCCGATCAACGTCACGTTCCTGGGTGCGGGGTCGGGTTTCTGTCCGACGCTCTGCAAGGACGTGCTGCTTACGCCTGGCGCCGATCACGGCGAGTTTCGTCTCGTCGATGTCGATCAGGACCGCCTGGGAAAGGTGTACAAAGTCATCCAGAAGCTCATCCAGGATTCCGGCCGCGAAAGCGGCTGGAGCGTGCGAGCCACGACCGACCGCCGCGAAGTGCTCGCCGGCACGGACTACGCGATCTGCTGCGTCGAAGTCTCGGGCATCGCCTGTGTGGGCTATGACAACGACATCCCACTGAAGTACGGCGTCGACCAGTGCATCGGCGACACGCTCGGGCCGGGCGGTCTGTTCAAGGGCCTGCGCTCGGTGCCGGTGTTTCTCGACATCCTGCGGGATTTGCGCGAGCTCGCCCCCGGGGCGATCATGCTCAATTACACCAACCCCATGAGCATGATGTGCCTCGCCGCCGGCCGCGCTGTGCCGGAGGTGCCGGTCGTGGGGCTTTGCCACAGCGTGCAGGGCACGAGCCACCTGCTCGCCGGCTATGCCGGGATCTCGTACGACGAGATGGAATGGGAATGTGCGGGCATCAACCATCTCGCGTGGTTCACGAAGCTGCGTCACAACGGCCAGGACTTGTACGAAACGGTGCTGCTCGAAAAATTCCGCCAGGAAATCGAGCTCGGCCACCAGGAAGCCGCCGAAGGCAAGGCGGTGTTCGACGCGCAGAACCAGAGGTGGGGCCAGAAGGGCGATCAGCCGTACAAGACGTCCGACCTTGTCCGCAAGGACATGGCCCTGCATTTCGGCGCGTTCATCACCGAGAGCAGCGGGCACCTCAGCGAATATCTGCCCTACTACCGCAAAAGCAAGGCCGGCCAGGCGCTGCTCCGTCGCGGGTATGAAGGCGGCAGCCGTTTCTACGCCTCGAACTGGCCGACGTGGCGGCAAGGTGCCGACGAGCACCGCGCGAAACTCGCCAGCGGCGAAGCGACGATCGACCTGAAGCGCTCGTGGGAGTACGCCAGCTGGATCATCGAGGCGCGCGAGAAAGACGCGCCTTACCGCATCCACGGCAATGTCATGAACCACGCTGTCGTCCCCGGCAAGACCGCTCACGGCGAGGCGGGCAAGCTCATCACCAACCTGCCCGGCGACGGCTGCGTGGAAGTCGCCTGCATGATCGACCGCAACGGCATCAACCCCACGCGCTACGGCAACCTGCCGCCGCAGATGGCGGCCATCTGCTCTAGCAACATGAGCTACTTCGACCTCGCCGCCAAGGCGTGCATCGAAAAGAGCAAAGAAGCCGCCGTTCACGCCCTGTTGCTCGACCCGCTCACGGCCGCGGTCTGCACCCCGCGCGAGATCAAGGCGATGACGCTGGAAATGTTCGCCGCCGAGGCCGACTACCTGCCGGACTACAAATGACCGCGGCGGGATGAACGCGGAAGCCGCGGAGAAGAACGAGCAAGGAGCAGACCAGCCACAGATGGCACAGATGAGTACGGATAGGACGAAGCCTTTCTCTATCTGTGTTCATCTGTGCCATCTGTGGCTTTCCTCTTCGCCGTTTTCCTCAACGGTTTCCACGTTCATCGTTCTTAGACTGAAGCGTCGGAAGAAGTCGTAAGACCCTGCTCGCCGCGTCGTGATCACCAGAGTCCTGGCACCGCCGGCGTGATTCGTTTCATTGCGACAGCCCGGCGATTACATTGCCGGCCGTATGGCATCCTCCACTTCTCCGCCGGCCGTCACGCCCTCTCACGGGCTGATGCGCGTGGCCGCGATCGACATCGGGTCCAACAGCGTGCACATGATCGTCGCCCAGGTCGATAATGACGGCGGCGTAACGACGCTGTGGCGGGTGAAGGAGATGGTCGGACTGGGCCGCATCAGCTTTCCGGCGCGGCGGCTTTCTGTCGAGGCGATGGACCGCGCCACCGCCGCCCTGGCCCGCATGCAGCAGGCGGCCCAGCAGCGGCAGGCGGAGAAGATCGTCGCCGTCGCCACCAGCGCCGTCCGCGAGGCCGACAACGGCGGCGAGCTGATCGACCGCATCAAGCGCGACCTCAAGCTCTACGTCAAAGTCGTCAGCGCCCGCGAAGAAGCCCGCCTGATCTACCTCGGCGTGCGCAGCACGCGCGAGCTCGGCGCCGAGCCCAAGCTCATCGTCGACATCGGCGGCGGCAGCGTCGAGTTCATCGTCGGCACCGCCACCGAGGCCAAGCTGCTCGAAAGCCGCAAGCTCGGCGCGGCGCGCATGACGGCGCAGTTCGTCAAGTCCGACCCGATCAACGAGAGCGACCTCCGCCGCCTCACCGCGCATTACGCGGAAGAACTCGCCCCCATCGTCACACGGATCAAGGCCCTGCAGCCGGTCGCCGTCGTCGGCACGAGCGGCACGCTGGAGACGATCGCCCAGATGTGCGGCGGCGAAAGCGTCGACGGCCGCCCGGTCATCGACGCCAAGCGCCTCGCCCGCTTGTACGAGCGCGTGATCGTCAGCGACACCGACGAGCGCCGCAAGATCCGCGGCCTTGACGACCAGCGCAAGGACCAGATCGTCGCCGGCGTCGTCCTCGTTCACGAACTCGTCCGCCAGCTCGGCGTCAAGCAGATCGGCTTGTGCGGCGCGGCGCTGCGGGAGGGTGTGCTGCACGAATACCTCTCGCGCCGCGTGCCGGAGCTTACCGTCCGCAAAGAGATCCCCGACCCGCGCCGCCGCGAGGTGCTCGACCTGGCGCGACGGTGCAACTGGGCCGAAAGCCACAGCCTGCAGGTGGCGACCTTGACGACGTCCTTGTTCGACCAGTTCCAGCCGCTCCACGCCCTGCCGCCGGCGTCGCGCGAGCTGATCGAATACGGCGCCCTCCTGCACGACATCGGCTGGCACATCTCGCCCCATCGCCACCACCGCCACGGCGAGTACCTCGTGCGCAACGGCAACTTCACGCAGTTTTCGGCGCGGGAGATCGACGTCATCGCCGGCATCGTGCGCTACCACCGCAAGGCCGAGCCCAGTCGCCGCAAGCACGCGCGGTTCGCGGCGATGGACGCCGGCGCCCGCAAGATCGTCGCCTGCGGCGCCGCGATGCTCCGGATCGCCGACGGCCTCGACCGCAGCCATGCCTCGAGCGTGCAGTCGATCGACTGCCGCATCGGCCGGAAATCGGCGCGGATCAGCGTCCAAAGCCGCCTCGACACCCAGCTCGAACTGTGGTCGGCCCGCCAGAAACGCGCGATGCTCGAAAAGCTTCTCGGGATCGAGATCGAAGTCGCTGAGACGCAGACCGCCCGCCCGAAACCCGCCAAGCTCGCCGCCGCGGCGCGCTAGGCGTCCAGCCGCACGGGCACGCCGCGGGCGGCAAGGTAGTGTTTGACGTCGCCGACAGTGACGTCGTTGAAGTGAAAGATGCTTGCCGCCAGGGCGGCGTCGGCATGGCCGTCGGTCAGCACCGCGTGCATGTCCGCCGCCGAGCCGGCCCCGCCGCTGGCGACGACCGGGATGCGCACCGCGTCACTGACGGCGGCGGTCATTTCCAGGTCGTACCCCGCCTTTGTGCCGTCGGCGTTCATGACGTTGAGCACGATCTCCCCGGCGCCGAGGTCTTCGCCCTGCTTCGCCCAGGCCATTACGTCGATGCCGGTGTTCACCCGGCCGCCGTTGATGAAGACCTGCCATTTCTCGCCGCCGCCGGGTTGCGGCACGCGGTTGGCGTCGATGGCAAGAACGGTGGCGCAGCGGCCGAACTTGCGGGCGATGCGGGCGATCAGGTCCGGGTCTTTGGGCGCCGCGGAATTGAGGCTGACTTTTTCCGCCCCGGCCTGGATCAGCCGCGTGGCGTCTTCGAGCGTGCGAATCCCGCCGCCGACGGTCAGCGGCATGAAGCATTCTTCGACGACGCGCCGCACCACATCGGCCATAATGCCCCGGCCTTCGTGACTGGCGGTGATGTCATAGAAAACGAGTTCGTCGGCGCCTTGAGCTTGGTAGCGCTTGGCCTGCTCGACCGGATCGCCGGCATCGACATGGTCGAAAAACTTTACGCCCTTGACCACGCGCCCGGCATCGACGTCAAGGCATGGAATGATCCGGCGGGTGAGCATGCGGGGAAAACCGGCCGCGGCGTGGCGTCCCCACCGGGATGCGGCCTCTGATCCGGGGAGGGAACGAGTGGAAGGGTAACCGACGGGGCTCGAACCCGCGACGTCCAGTACCACAAACTGGCGCTCTACCAACTGAGCTACGGCTACCGTCGAGCCGCACAATATGCCTCGCCCGGCCGGTCGTGTCAATTTGCTCACCTTCGCGCCTGATTCGTACTGCGGACGTTGCCAAAGGTAATAGAATGTTGACACACCGCCGCGGCACTTCTAGTGTTAAACCAGCGGCAAACCCGCCTCCGGCATGAGCGAAAAGCGCACCGCAAACACCGAATCGCAGCTGCCCACCGCCTCCAGCAACGTGGACACGGACATCGGCCGTGCGGTCATCGAGAACGGTCTGGCCACCAAGGCCGAAATCGATTTCTGCCGCGAGCAGCAAAAACAGGCGTCCGACCCCAATCAGCGGTCGCTGGCGGATTTGCTCGTCGAGCACGGGTTCATCACGATCAATCAGGCCCGCCGCATCCGCCGGCAGCTCGAAGAAAAACGCAGCAGCCAAATCCCCGGCTACACGCTGCTGGGCAAGCTCGGCAAAGGCGCGATGGCTACGGTGTACAAAGGCCGCCAGCTTTCGCTCGACCGCATCGTGGCGATCAAGGTGCTGCCGCGCAAGAGCGGCGAAAGCCAGGAGTTCGTCGACCGCTTTTATAAAGAAGGCCGCGCCGCCGCCCGCTTGGCGCACAACAACATCGTGCAGGCCATCGACGTCGGCGGCACGCCCGAAGGGTATCACTACTTCGTGATGGAGTACGTCGAAGGCCTGACGCTCTACGACGTCATGCAGCCCCCGCCGGTGGGCGAAGGGCGCAACTTCACCGAAGCCGAAGCCCTCGACATCGGCATTGAGATGGCGGCGGCGCTGGCGCACTCGCACAGCAAGGGCCTGATCCACCGCGACGTGAAGCCCAAGAACATCATCCTCACGCCCCAGGGCGTATCGAAGCTGACCGACCTTGGCCTGGCGCGCCAGGTCGACGACAAGCTCGCCGCCGAGAGTGAAGCCGGCAAGGCGTACGGCACGCCATACTACATCAGCCCCGAGCAGATCCGCGGTGACCTCGACATCGATTTCCGCGCCGACATCTACTCACTCGGCGCCACGCTGTACCACCTCGTCACCGGCCGCCCGCCGTTCGACGGGGATTCGCCCAGCGCGGTCATGCACAAGCACCTGCGCGACCCGCTCGTGCCGCCGGACCATATCAACGTCGGCCTGAGCAGCGGCTTCAGCGAGATCATCGAAGTCGCGATGGCCAAGAACCGCGACGAGCGTTACGCCTCGACCGAGGACATGGTCGAAGACCTGCAACTGGTCAAAGCCGGCCAGCGCCCCAAGCACGCGCGCCGGCAGGTCGATCTCGAATCCCTTTCGGGCATGGAACAGCGCGGCCACACGCTGGACATCGACCCGCCCCGCCCGCCTTCGATCTGGACGAACAGCACCTTCGTCGCCATCGCCGCCATCGCCGGCTTGTCGGTGGTCGTCAACCTGGTGCTGCTGCTCGTTCTCGTGTCAAAGTAAGGACGATCGTTTCCTGCCTTTCACCTTCATTTCACAATTGAATCGGCGGGCCCGACCGGATTGGCCGTGACCCTATGCGCACGGCACGAGCCGTGTTTGATGGCCCGGTTCTGGCAATTCTTCCGCCGCCTTGTCATTCGCATTTCGGCTCCGCTCCGGCAGCGTTCACGGCAAACGGTCACTTTACGCGCGGCATTCTGCCGATGAACTGTCATGGGCGGTCCGTCCGGGCGATTGCGCGGTTGGACCGCGTTACCCCGCTGCCGCCCGCCGGGGGTCACAAGGACGTGATTCGCCGGGGGATACGGATGTGTTTTCCCCTATTGCTGTTATGGCAATCGTTCCGGCGGCTTCTATAATCCCGACCCCTCACGGGCCGGGCCGGCATGGGCCTCGGATGGAGCTAGACATGATGAATCGGAACACGCGGGCGGTACTCGCGGCGGCGTCGGCATTGGTCCTCACCGCGGGCTGCCAGACCGAAAGAGACGACGGCATCTTCGACCCGCGCGCCATCGGCCGGGACGAGCGCGAGGCCTCGACGACGTACAACCGCCAAAACCTCCGACCGCTGCCGACGACGCTGCAGAGCCGCTTCCTGCCCAACCAGAACCAGTCCGCGATGCCGCCGGAGGAACCCACGCGCGTGCCGATCGCTTCGCCCGAGCAGACCGTCGCGCTGCCGCTGCGCGAGATCGCCCAACGCGCGGTGACGAACAACTACAACGTCAAAGTCAGCGGCTACACGCCGGCGATCGACGAGACGCGCATCACTGAAGCCGAAGCCCGGTTCGATCCGGAATTCTTCTCCAGCGTCACCTTCGAGCAGCGCCGCCAAGCGTTCGGCGAAGCGAATAACGAAGCCGATGTGCTCAGCACCGAGACCGGTTTGCGACAGCTTCTGCCCAGCGGCGGCCAAGTGGAAGTGTCTTACCGCCCGCAGCGCGTCAACGGCGCTGGCGACGAAGACGCAGAGGGCGGCTTCAACTGGACGAACGAAGTACGCCTGCAGATCACGCAGCCGTTGCTGCGCGACTTCGGCTTCGCGATCAACCGCGCCCGCATCACGATCAACCGCAACAACCAGCGCGTGAGCCTGCTCGACTTCCGCCGCGACGTGGAAGAACTGCTGCGCAACGTCGAAGAAAACTACTGGCGGCTCGTGCAGGCCCAGCAGAACGTGCGCATCCTCGAAGAGCTGCTGCAGCGCACGATGGACACCGCCGGCCGCGTACGCGAGCGGTACGGGCAGGACGTTACGCTCGAGCAGGTCAGCAATTCCATCGCCCGCGTGGAATCGGCCCGCACGAACCTCATCCGCGCCCGTCAGCGTGTGGCGGACCTGTCCGACCAGCTCAAGAATTTCATGAACGACCCGGACTACCCCGTCGCCGGGCCGACGCTGATCCTGCCGGCGGATAAGCCGCTGGAGTCGGTCGTTTACTTCGATTTCAATGACTCGATCCAGACCGCCCAAGCCAACCGGTTCGAACTCGGGCAGCAGCAGATTCGCGTCGATTCGGCGAACATCGCGCTGCAGGTGGCGAAAAACAACGAACTGCCGCAGTTGAATCTCGTCGGCAGCGTCGGCACGCAGGCGGTGGGCGAGGACTACATCGAGTCGAACACCGAGCTGGCCGATTCGCACGACGACATTTCGTTCTCGATCGGTCTGCAATTCGTGCAGCGCCTCGGCAACCGCGAAGCGCGGGCCATCTTCCGCCGGGCGCAACTGCAGCGGATGCAGGCGGTCGACCAGTACCGCGGGCTGATCGACCAGGTGTCGCTCGACGTGAAGATCGCCCAGCGCGAGGTCGAGGCGAGCTGGCAATCGATCGCCCAGACCCGCGCCACCCGCTTTGCCGCGGGCAAGGCGCTGGACGTGATCGGCACGCTCGAAGAAGGCGGCAACGCACTCACGCCCGACTTCCTCGACCGCAAGCTCAATCGCCAGCAGGAACTCGCCGTCGCCGAGCAGAACGAAGCCGACGCGATCGCGTCGTACAACATCGCCATCAGCCGCTTCGAATCGGCCAAGGGCACCATCCTGCGGTACAACAACGTCGTGCTCGACGAGGAAAAACGCGCGATTACCAAGGCCAACTACTAGCGCCCTGACATCGCGGGATTCACCTGAATTTATAAATCGACCGAGCCCACGCCGAGACTGGCGTGGGCTCTTCTTTTGTTCGCACGACTGTTGGACGCGGCCGCGTCGTCGGCCGAATCGGCGGCTGCGGGGCTGAGCGGGCTCAAGTCGGGCCGGCCGCTCGGCCGATAGACACATTATCGGACGATGCGCTGTCTCGCGTTCATCACCTTCCTCCTGCTCTGCACCGCTCTCCCGGCGGCGGAGCTCAGCCGCGTCGTCAAGTCGTTCGATTTCGAAGAGCGGCAGACGGGCAACGCCGAGGAACTGCCGCGCGATTGGGTGAAGCTCGAAGGCCCCGGCCTGCCGCACTACGTCAATGGCCGCCTCGCCGGCGGGCACGCCGCGGGCGGGCGGTATGCGTTTCGATTCGATCTCAATGGCAGCAGCCTCATCTACCGCTACCCGCACGGGCACATCGCCGCCGTGCCCGGTGCGACGTACCGCGTGACCGCCGCGGTCAGCACCGACTCGGTGCCCAGCGCCCGCGCTCGCCTGACCGCCACCTTCGCCGATCTCGACGGCCGGCCGATTAAGAACGCGACGCGCCACAGCACGCCTTTCGTAGGTACACCCGACGCCTGGGGCGCCTTGTCGATCGAATGCACCGCCCCGCCGGCCGCCCGCTGGCTCGTGCTCGAGTTGGGTTTCGTGCAGCCGACGATCTGGCAGGACGCGCCGCTGGGCAAGCAATCGCTGTTCGACCAGGACATCCACGCCACGGCGCATTTCGATGACGTCGTCGTCACGCAAGTGCCGGTCGTGGACGTGACGTGTGACAAGCCCACTCACGTTTACAGCAAGTCCGAGCCGACGGTGCTGCACGTGCGCGTCGTCGATCGCGTGACCGAAGACCTCGCCGCCCAGCTCGTCATAACCGACGCCGCCGGCCGGGCCGTGCATCAGCAGAGCGGGCGACTCGATCTGACGGCCACCGACGCAGCGGCCAGCAAGACCGCCACGCTGAGCCTTCCGCCATTGCCGCCGGGCGCCTACCGTGCGACGCTCGGCGTCGTCGCCGGCGGGATGATCCTCGGCCAGCACACGCTCGACCTCATCCGGCTCGCCGATGACAACCCGGCCGTGCGTCCGGACGCGCGGTTCGGCTTCGACGCCACCGACGTGCCCGTCGAAGCCTGGCCGCAGCTCCCCGGGCTGCTGGCGAACCTGGGCGCGGCGCGCGTGAAGCTGGCAGTGTGGGACGAGCGCAGCGACGTCGAATCCGCCGCCGGCGGGACGTTCAACAAGCTGCTCGATGATTTGCGCCGGTCGCAGATCACTCCGACCGCCCTCATCGCCGCCCTGCCGCCGAGATTGGCCGCCGAGGCCGGCGGCGCGGGTCTCGAACGCCTGCCGGGCCTGTCGGCGGCGGCATGGCAGCCGGAGCTTTCGCAGATGATCGCCCGCTATGCCGGGTATCTCGACCGCTGGCAATTCGGCACCGACGCACAGGCCGCGGCCTTCGCCGCGGGGCCGAAGCTGCGCGCCGCGTACGACGTGGCGCTGAAGACTTTCGACGCCCTGGTCGACCAGCCTGATCTGGCCATGCCTTGGCCGGCATACGTCGATCTCAATGCGTCGCTGCCCGCCAACTTGGCCGTCACGATCCCGCCGGACGTGCTGCCGCACCAGATTCCTCTGTACGTCCGCGATCTCAGCACCCGGCCCGGCCAGCAGTACTCCCTTTACCTTCGGCCGCTGCAGGCCGGGGCGTACGGCCGTGCGGTGCGCAACCGCGACCTTGTGCTCCGCATCGCTTACGCACTGGCCAGCGGCGCTCGGCGCATCGACCTGCCCCTGCCGGCCCGGGTGCTGACGCGCGACGGACTTCCGCCGGAGTTCCGTCCCGACGAAACGCTTCTCATCGTCCGCACGCTGCTGGCCACGCTCGGCAACGCGGTCTACAAAGGCCGCGTGCCCGTCAGCGACGACGTCGAAGCCATGCTGTTCGACCGCGCCGGCGAAGGCGTGCTGCTGGTCTGGGCAAAGGACGCCGCGGCGGCCCCGTTCCGCATCGTGCTCGGCAACCGGCCGCAGCGCGTCGATCTGGACGGCTCGGTTTCTCCGGTCCTGCAGCCGAAGGACGACAGCGGCGTCATCGAAATCATCGCCGGCCCGGCGCCGTTTTTCCTGACGGGCATCGACGGCCATCTCGCGCAGCTGCGCTGCTCGATCGCGTTCGACAATCCGCTGATCGAGTCGGCCTACAAGCCCCACCTCCGCCGGCTGCGCTTCACCAACCCCTATCCGCACCCGATCAGCGGCCGCCTGCGATTGAGCGCCCCGGCCGGCTGGACGGTCACGCCGCTGCAGCCGGATTTCGCGCTCGGCGCCGGCGAAGCCTACGACGGCCCGGTCACGATCGAGTTCCCCTACAACAGCCCGGCGGGCAACAAGGTCATCGTCTGCGACGTCACCCTCGCGGCCGAGCGCACGCAGCAGTTCAAGGTGCCGGTCGCCCTCAAGCTCGGCCTGGCTGACATCGGCGTCGAAACCATCGCGATGCGCAGCGGCGGCGAGATCATCGTGCAGCAAGTCATCACCCACTACGGCGACAAGCCCGCCAATTACACCGCCTTCGTCGCCTGCCCCGGCCACCCGCGCCAGGAGCGGCTGCTGACGGGATTGAAGCCCGGCACGACCACGATCAAAAAATACCGCATCCCCTCGACCGACCGCACTCCCGGCCTGCGCGTGCGCTCGGGCGTGAAGGAGACCGACGGCAACCGCATTCTCAACGACGAAGTCACCGTGCAGTAGCGCCGCGCCAGGCCGCCGCCCGGGGCCACCCCGATTCGACGGATCACCCGCCCGCCACGCGCCTAAGGTTATGTCGACCCTCATCACCAGGAGAGCGACATGGCATCGAAGAATCTGCACGACCTCAAGCCCGGTTCGTCCACGAAGGACGCCGCCGCCATCGGCGGCAAGGGCGATTTCGGCGTGCCCGTCGGCAACCGGGCCGACCGCGAGTACACCTCGCAAAACACCAAGCGCGCCGACCCCGGCAACGCCCCGCCGACGGCGTCGGAAGAACTCGACGGCCAGCGCGTCGCCGGCGCGGGCGGCAACGACGCCGGCCCCGGCTCGTCCAGCGCCGGCGATCTCGACGCCGACATCATCGGCGTCGGCGGGATCGGCAACATCGCCCAGGACGTGACCAAAGAACACCACGCCGGCGCCGACGACGCCGCGCAGTTCGGCACGCGCGACCGCGCCCAGCGCGCCAAGCAGCCGGCGCCGAAGCAGCCCGACAAGCCCGTCATGATGCCCCCCGGCGACCAGCAGTCGACCACCGACGGCGAAGGCGCCGACGCCGCCGGGCGTGAAAGCATCGACGGCGACAACTCGTTCGTCGGCGAAGTCAGCACCGCCGAAGCCGACGGGCGGGACGAGGCGGGTGAGTAGGCGGGTATGAGCTTGGAGCGCGGCTCTGGTCCCCTCTCCCGTGTACTCACGGGGGAGGGCTAGGGAGGGGGCCGTGATGTAAGTTGAAGCGGAACTACGCTCGGCCCCCTCCATAACCCTCCCCCGGAGTACCGGGAGAGGGGACGAGAACCCGAGGCCGCCATAACCTACTTCGCCGGCGGCGCTTCCGTAGCACCCTGCGCGTTCTGGTAGATGATCCCGCACACCGTCGCAAATCCGATCACCATCGGCATGATGAGCGGGCTGAGTGTCAGTTTTGTGTCGATGACCGACCCGTCGATCGAGCCGATTTTGTAGATCACGCCCAGGATGCCGGCGATGAGCATCATCGACCCCTGCAGGCTGGTGAACATCATGACGCTGCTGCGGAAAAGGATGAACGAGAGCATCCCGAAGAAGATCAGCCCCATGCCCCCGCCGGCGGCGGCGAAGTTCGGGTCGATGCCGAAGGCGCGCCACAGGCTCATGCCGATCGTCATGCCGATGATCCCGCCCATCACTGCCACCGCCCACTTCATCAGCGGCCAAGTCACTACCGCGGCCAAGAACATCCCGATCAGCGCCGCGGGGATCAGCGCGTCGTTGCGGCCGCCGATCATCGCCCCCAGCCATGCCCCCAGCACCGCGGCGTTGAGGGTGACCAAGCCTTTGAAGGCGTAATACCCCCACAGCAGGAAGATCACGCCCGCGAAGATCAGCACCACCGCCACTCCCGCGTGCATATTCCGGCACTCGGCCAGCAGGTCGGTCTGCGCGATCCCCTGCCGCAGCACGGCAATGGCCTTCGCCGCCGCCCCGAGACTCGACACGGCTTCGCTCACCTGCTGCGCGGGTTGTGTGGTCGCTTCGGTCATGATGTATCCCAATATCGGCCGATCGCCCCGCCGCCCGGTACGTCCGATACACAATCGCCCCCGCCCGCTCGCGCCCGTCCCGCCCTAATCCCCCGGCCGGGGTGACCAGGCCAAGGTATTGGCACCGCAGATGAAAGTACGCGCGATGGAAATCAAGCGTCGTCATATATAGACCGCCGCGCTGCGCAATCGACGGAGTTCCTGCGCAGCGCGCTCGCGGCCGCCCGGCCGGCGTGGGCCGGATTTTTCGGATTTCGCCGGCGGGCGCTGCGCGCCGGGCGTTCAGCCGTCCGGACACATCTCACCGAGGCCGGGATCGGCGGCATCCACAATTGGGGCGGTGAACCCCACCCTGTTTCATAGGGGCAAAAGCCTGTAGCACATACTGGTACGGTAATCGGAAACCGCGGCGCCTTCCGCGATTTCATTGGCGAGGTGGTCGATCACCTGAGGACTACGAGCGCGAGTGCGTCTCCTTTTAGTCCTTCGACCCCGATCCTGATGACTGATAACTCGGTCGAATGGGACGCGGCGAGGAGTTCATGAAAATCGAAATCGAGGGTGACGATCACGAAGGCGTCGGTCAGGGCTCGGCCAATAATTTCGATGTCGGACGCGGCTGCCATTCCGATCTCACCGACGTGCGTCGCCGAGTGGCCCGCTTTTCGCAATAAGTTAACGGCGGCACGCGGCGTTCCGTTGTCCAAAAAAGGTTCCTAAAGCACTTCCACCGAGCGTGGATAGCTTCCCAGCACCGTCAGTTGCAGGCAGTGCTTTCGCGCCTCGGAGATCGCCGCCTGCATGGGGGCGTCGTCGGCGTGGCCCTGGGCGTCGATGAAAAAGTAGTACTCCCAGTTGGTTTTCTGGCTGGGGCGTTTTTCGATGTCGGTGAGGTTCACGCCGCTGTCGCGGAAGACGTCGAGCACTTCGGCCAGGGCGCCGGGCTTGTGGGCCGTGGTGAACATGACGGCGGTCTTGTCGTCGCCGGTGCGCTTGGCGGCTTCGCGGCTGATGACGAAGAAACGCGTGATGTTGTCGGGGTTGTCTTCGATGTTCTCGAAAATCTTCCGCAAACCGTGCAGCTCGGCGGCGTGGCGGCTGGCAATGGCGGCGACGGCGGGGTCGTTCTTGGCCATCTCGGCGGCGCGGCTGGTGCTCTCGACCGGCTCGACGCTCTTGTCCTTGGCCATCGCGCTGAGCCACTTGCGGCACTGGCTGAACACCTCGGCCTTGCTGCAGATGCGCTTGACGTCTTCCCACGGCCCGCGGGCGAGCAGCTGGTGGTGGATCGTCACCTGCACCTCGGCGCAGATGCGGGCGCTGCTGCTGAGGAACGCGTCGAGCGTGTCGACGACGCCGCCGTGGATGGAGTTTTCGACCGGGACCAGGCCGTAGTCGGCGTGGCCGCGGACGATCTCTTCGAAGACGCTGGGGATGTCGGCCAAGGGCAGGTAGTCGACGCTGCTGCCGAACTTGGTCACCGCGGCGTGGTGGCTGAACGTGCCGAGCGGCCCGAGGAAGGCGATCCGCAGCGGCCGCTCGAGCGCAAAGCTGCCGCTCATCAATTCGCGGTAAACCGCCTCGAGACACCGGTTGGGCAGCGGGCCGGCGTTGAGCTTGCGCACCTTCTCGAACACCGCCTTCTCGCGGTCGGGGGCGTAGATCGACAGGTTCTGCTGCTGCTTGAGCTTGCCGATCTCGACGACGACGCGGGCGCGGGCGTTAAGCGTTTCGACAAGCTGCCCGTCGAGCGCGTCGATCTGGCGGCGGAGGTCTTCGAGCGGGTCGGACATGGGGGAGAGAATACAGGAGACAGGAGACAGGAGACAGGAGGGAAGGAGCCGGGAGCCAGGAGTCAGGATGGGGAAATACGGTAAACAATGAGATTCACTCCCGCCGGCTCGCCTCCTGGCTCCTGGCTCCTGACTCCTGGCTCCTGGCTCCTGCCTCCTTCTTGATCACCACGATCTCGCTGTCGATCTCCGCGCCGACGAGAAGGATGACCGCGTTGAAGTAGAAGATCATGAGCATGATGACCATGCCGGCGACGGTGCCGTAAGTCTTGGAGTAGTTGGCGTAGCCTTCGACGTATACGCGCATCGCCAGGCCGGTGGCGACCCATCCGAGAGCGACGAAAATCGAGCCGGGCGTGAAGAATCGCAGCCGGTTGCGCTGGCTGCGGCCGTAGTGGTAGACGACGCCGATGAGGATCTGCATCACCGTCAGGCCGATGATGTAGCGGGCGACGATCAGCAGGTAGCGCGACGGGCCGGAGATGATGTCCTGCACGATCACCGGCAGGCGCGACTTGTACGCATCGAGCATCGCGGTGACGAAATTGCCGACCGGGATCACCAGCAGGATGATGAGGATGCAGACGCACATGAACACCGTCAGGCCCATGGCGATCACGCGCTTGGTGACGTAGCGGCGCGGCTTCTGCACGTCGAACGCCTGGTCGATGGCGTTCATCGTCATGTTCATGCCGCCGCTGGCGGCGTAGAGCGTCAGGACCACGCCGAGCGACATCAGACCGCTCTTGGGGTTTTCGAACAGGTCGTTGACGTTGGCCATGATCGTTTCCGCCGGCGCCCGGGTGAGGGAATCGACGAGGGACTGGCGGATGAACTCCTTCGCCGCCGCCCGCGCCTGCGGCGGGACGTACGGCAGCAGCGACAGCAGGAAGATGAAGAACGGGAAGACCGCGAAGATCCACGCATACGCCATCGCCGAGGCGTGCATGAACACGTCGTCCTCATTGATCTCGGCGTACACGCGCTTGGCGAACGGCCAAAGGCCGGGCGAGCGGTGGATGAGCTTGAGATCGCTGATGCGGGGCATGGGCGCGGAGGAGTTAGGAGTTAGAAATTAGGAGTTAGTTGAATGCGTGTTGTTGTGGGTCTTCACTAACTCCTAACTCCTCCCCTACTTCACGGCGATCTTCCAGATCCCCCACGCGCCTCCGCGGTTGCTGCGGAAGTAGATAGCGTCGCCGGCGGGGTCGAAGGCGGGCATGTCGTCGACGCTGCCGTTGCGGGTGATCTGCTTCGGCGTCGACTTGCCGGATTCGAGGACGTAGAT
>DASVSS010000130.1:0-32408 GCA_036387945.1 Tepidisphaeraceae bacterium
TTAGGCCGATCAATTACCGGTCCAACTCCGCCGCGATGATGTTCAGCGATCCCAGAATCGCCGGCACGTCGCTGATTTGATGCCCTTCGATCAGCTTCGGGAACGTCTGATAATTGATGAAGCTCGCCGGGCGGGTACGGACGCGCCAGGGGATGTTGTCGCCGTTGCTGACGACGTAGTAGCCGAGTTCGCCGTTGGCGGTTTCGATCGCGCAGTAGACTTCGCCGCGGGGGGCGTCGAAGCCGCGGTTGGTCATCACCAGCTCGAAGTGCTGGATAAGGCCCTCGATGCTGCTGTAGACCTGGTCTTTGGGCGGCAGCACTTCTTTGCCCTCGGGGCTGACGTTCACCGGGCCGCCGGGGATGTTGTCGATGAGCTGGCGGATGATGTGGGCGGCCTGCTTCATCTCTTCCATGCGGATCAGGTAGCGGGCGTAGACGTCGCCGGTCTCCATCACCGGGACTTTGAAATCCACGGCCTTGGCCCCCTGCCCGTCCCAGTTGTCGGCAAAGCACAGGTAGGGATCGTCTTTGCGCAAATCGCGCCGCACCCCGCTCGCCCGGGCGACCGGGCCGCTGAGGCTCCAGGCGATTGCGTCGGCCCGGCTGATCGTGCCGACGCCCTTCGTGCGGTCGACGAAGATGCGGTTTTTGTTGAGCAGCTTTTCGACGTCTTCCAGCGCGGCCGGCAGCTCTTCGTCGATGAAGGTATGCACCATCTTGCGGAATTCGCCTTCGTCAGGCAGGTCCTGGTTCAGTCCGCCGACGCGCGTCCACGAGGTGTGGAAGCGCTGGCCGGACATGTACTCGACGATGTCGTAGATGCGCTCGCGCTCGTTGAAGGCATATAAGAAGGCCGTGAACGCGCCCAGGTCCAGGCCGGCGGCACTGACGCACAGCAAGTGCGATTCAATCCGGCCCAGCTCGCCGGCGATCGTGCGGAGCACCTTGCAGCGGGGCGTAAGTTCAATGCCCATCAGCTTTTCCGCCGCGCCGTGCCAGGGAAGTTCGTTATAGATCGGCGCCGAATAGTCCATACGATCGACGATCGTGACGTACTGGTTGTAATTGAGGTGTTCGCCGAGTTTTTCAAACCCGCTGTGCAGGTACCCGATGTGCGGGGTGCATTTGACGACGCGCTCGCCGTCGAGCTCGAGCACGAGGCGCAGGGTGGTGTGAGTGGCCGGGTGTTGGGGTCCGAAGTTGAGCGTCCAGCGATTGCTCGTATCCGGGCGGTCGGCATCGGGGACGGCTTCGAGAGTGTCGGGCGACTCGGGCGTGAGCGTGTAGGGCATATCCGGCCTTGCGTCAGATCGGGTGATAAGTCAGCGAAACGGGCGAATTGTAGACGGCGGGCGGGAGATTACTAGCACGTCAAGCGGCGAGGGCGTGTTATATCAAACGATATAACATCATTTGCCAAGCGATTGTTCCACGTAGAACATTGCGGTGCATTGGCGCGGGTTTATGATCGCGTCTAATGAAACCCCAAAAGTCGCGACTCGGCAGGGGCTTGAACGCCCTGCTGTCCGGTGATTCTGAATCGCAATCAGCCTCTGACGCATTGGTGCTCGATTCGCCTGCCCCTCAACGTGAAGCGAGTGGGCCGTATCAACTCTTACGTGTGGCGGACATTCACCCGAATCCTCACCAGCCGCGCAGGGAGTTCGATGAAGCCGACCTTACCGACCTTGCCGCGAGCTTGAAGGCAAACGGTTTGATTCAGCCAATCATCGTTCGCGCGTCCGACGGGTCGTATCAACTCATTGCCGGTGAACGGCGTCTGCGGGCGGCGAAGCTGGCAGGGTTAGCCGAGATTCCGGCAATCGTTCGGGTGAGCGACAGTTTCGAGCAGGCCCAGCTGGCGTTGGTGGAGAATATCCATCGAACCGACTTGAACCCGATTGAAAGAGCAGTCGCGTACAGCGGGCTGATGACGCAGCTCGGTCTTACCCAGGCCGAGCTGGCGGCCCGGCTGGGCGAGCAGCGATCGAGCATTGCCAACTATCTCCGCTTGCTCGATCTTTGCCCGACGGTGCGGGGGTTTGTGGCAGCGGGGACCCTGTCCGCCGGCCATGCGAAATTGCTTGCCGGGGTGGACAACGAAGCGCGCCAAACCGCGCTGGCCGAACGATGCTTGGCGGAATCCCTCAGCGTGCGCAATCTCGAGGTTCTGCTTCAGGTGCCGGACGCCCCGCCGGAGCGCCCTGCGACGGCGAATGCGAAACCGTCGGTTGCGCACCTGCGCGAGCTGGAAGCAAATCTTTCCAAACAGCTTGGCATGCGTGTTCAGATGCGGTCCGCGGCAAAGAAGGGAAAAGGGCGACTCGTGATCCATTACGCATCACTCGACCAGTTCGACGAATTGATGCGTCGCATGCAGCTCGAAGCCCAGGCCGAGTAATGTTCCACGTGGAACATCCGGGCAACAAGGGCGTTGACGGTCAGCGCGCTCGCAACTGGTTCGACAAGTCGATCCCCGACACCGACTTCACCGTCTCCGCCAACGTAACGCCGTCCGCCGGGCGAAGCCGTTCGACCGCAGTGACGAGCGGCATCACGCTTTTTTCCCCTGCGTCACGCACGAGCAAATAGGTCACGGCAATCGCCTTGCGACGGCGTGCATCCAGATAAGCCGCGACGGCTTCAGGCTTCAACGAAGACGTCGGCAGCGGGGCGAGTAAATCCACTTGCAGGGCGTTGATCGACTGCCCTGCCGTGCCGACGACAAGGGCTTCTACGAACTCCCGATACGGCGATCCGTGGAACGTCGAGACGTATTTCGCCGCGAGCACGTTAGACAAACCGACGGATAACCATACTTGGTCTTCACCGCGCGGCAGGGCCGATAACGCCTCGCGGGCAATGAAATCAGCAACTTTCACTACCGCGGCACTCGTCGCGCGGGTCGAAAGCGCCCGCCCCACCTGCCGATCCGAACCCACCACGAACTGGGCCAATGATCGCCGCCGCCCTTCCTCCGGTTGACCGGGATCAAACAACGCAACGACGAGCGATTCTCCGGCGGCCCCGGCGTCGATCTTCGGATCGACAGACGCATCATCCGCCGAAGCGTCAGGCGACAAGTTGACGCCGCGATCGATTTCGATCCGATCCGAAACGCTATTCAAACGCACCTTTGGATGCGACCAACCCGCGCGAATCTGCTCCTTTAGGGCATCGGTCGTCGCCACGAGAAAGACCGGCCGATACTTGAATCCGCTCAAGCGGCGGAACAGGGGCAGTAGTTCCTGATCAAACAGTGCGTCCACCTGTGACGGCCGCAGCGTGGGAAGGTCATTCAACATCAGCGCGAGCACCGCATCGCGGCGCTCGTCGAGCCGTGCGAACAAGTCCGACGGCTGGGTGGTTCCGCCGAGGTCTCGATCGATCCCGCCGACCGCCGCCTCGACCCAGAGGCGGTCTTCTTCCCGACAGATGAACGCACGTCCCCCGACCGTGAAGCGCAAGTAGCCGCGCAAATCGAATACGTCGGTCGATCCGGATTTAACTACATCTGTGGGCACAGTGGTCGGCGTCGACGTCCCGGTCGCGGCAGGGGGTACCTCTTGTGCGCTCGCGCCATACGGCGCCAACGCCATCCACACCAAGAAACCCCGAAAAATGACCCGCTGCACGCGACGCAGCATACACCCGCCGGCCGAAATGGCATCATTCGCTTATGGTAAGCACAACGTTAAAGCGGCTGATTTCGCAGGTGCCACAGTGGGTATGCTTGGAGATCCTGTCCCACTTCTGAAGTCAGACGATCTGGAGTCTGGCTGGCCCGGTTAGTGTGCCAAGCCGTGCTGTCTGGACCAATCAGCCTTGGTATCGCACCTCAAAGTGCATCCTGGGCTCGACCTCCTGCCATAGGCCGGCACCTATGCCAAGAGGTCTCAAGGGTGGATCCGTGCTCGACCATTGGCGAGATAGACAAACCCTCCCGGTCCGGTATAGGGGTTTCCCCGATACCCTGACGGGTACATCCCCTTAACGAAACTTTAAAATGGCGGCCTACGCTTGCGTGCACTCGGCCGGAAATGGGACCGGCCCGGTATACAAGGAGACTGGAATATGAGGAAGACACTCGCCGCCGTAGCGGCTGTTGGTATGCTCGGTGCCGTTGCCGCGCCGTCGCTCGCGGTCGATCAAACCGAAAAGTGGGAAATCTCACTGCTCGGCTCCGGCTCGAATGACAACGACTTTGACGCCGGCGGCTTCAGCGCCAGCGCCAGCGCCGGTTACTATTTCACGGATCAGTTTCAGGTCCAGGGCCGCCAGAGCGTCACCTACAGCGATTTCGGTGACAGCAGCTGGAGCGCCGTGACCCGCGTGGGCGCGTTCTACCACTTCAACTACTCCACCGAACAGCGGCTCGTGCCGTACGTCGGCGGGACGATCGGGTACGTCTACGGCGACGCCGTCAGCGACACCTTCGTCGCCGGCCCCGAAGCGGGCGTGAAGTTCTTCGTGAACGACACGACCTTCCTCTTCGGCTCGGTCACCTACGACTTCTTCTTCGACGACGGCGACGAAGCCGACGACGCCTTCAGCGACGGGCAGTTCGTCTACGGGCTGGGCATCGGCTTCCAGTTCTAAGCCTGCCTCAGTTCGACCGTTAGCAGAATAAAAGAGTCCCGCGGGCGTTTACGCTCGCAGGACTCTTTTTTGCTTCCCGGCGGCGCTGATTCCGGCGCTGCGTTCGCCCCTCTCCGAACGCGACAGCGTTCGCCCCTCTCCGAACGCGACAACGGGGGCGAGGCTATCTGGTCCGGGTGCCGCGGTTTGATACTCCGAGCCATGCTCTTGCGGACCCGGACAAGGCTTGGAGTACCAAACCGTGACACCCAAGCAGAGCGATGCTTCGGCTCAAAATATCGAACAGGCTCTAGTTCTTCACCCGCCGGATGAGTATCTCGTGTCGGCGGGGCGGGGCGTCGTCCTGTTTCAAGCTAAGCAACAGGCGGACCTGCCCCTCTCGCGACCATTCCCAGAATTCGATATTCCCACCCGGTGAGAGATAAACCGCTCGTCGCTCGCCAACGACCGACGGCGGGGGGACTGGCCCGCCCGCCCCCCGCCCCGCGTCGGCCATGACGCCGAAGCCGAGTTGCAACTGCGGGCCGCGCGGGTTGGATTGATCGACCGGCGGGAGAATGTATTTGACGTACGCCCCCGGCGGCACGAGCTGCGGAGAGATCGCCCGGCTTTGCCCGGTCGGGTCGACCAGCGTGCTGCCGCTGCCTTCGATCTCGAACGGCCGCGTCGTCGGGTTGGCCACGATCACCACGCACCTGCTCTCGACCTGGCGCAGGCGTACCTCCGCCGGCTCTGTCTGCAGCACCAGGTCGCGGTCCTTCTGCACGCCCAGCGTCTGCTCAGGCTGGACGACTTCGTAGCGGTACGAAGTGCAGCCGGTCGTCAGGAAAACCAGAACCGCCGCCAATGGGTAAAGAAAGCGCATGACAGATTCTTTGCACGCGGATACAACAGAATCAAACGGAATCGGTAGGATTCGTTGAGCCCGATCGCCTCGGAACCTGTCCGCGGCCCGAATCGATTCGCCAAGACGCCCGGATCGGCGGGCGGAATAGTTCGGCGGTTTGCTCGGGGATCAATCGGTGAGACAAATCGGTGACACGTCCGTGGCCGAATAACGGCTGCGCCAACACGGTAACAACACGATGGCCCTGCAACGATGGCGGTTATGGCAATGGGTGGCGGTATCGCTGCTGGTCGGCGCCGCGCTGGGCCTGGTCGCCACGGGCGAGCCGGCCGACGAGCCTGAAGGCCAGTCGATGAGCGTCTCGCAATTCGTCAGCCGCCTCGACCGTCGCACCGACGCAGGTGATTCGGTTTTCGGCGACATCCTCATCGAACCTGCCCGCGTCAGCGCCAGCGGCCCGGTCATGCAGAAAGTCACCTTCACCGAAGTGCGCCGCCACCGCGAGACCGGCAAGTGGGACCCGGTGGTGAAGTGGTGGATGGCCGCGCCGATCCCGTTTTTCGCCAAGCCCCCGGACGGGAACAAGAACTGGCGCGTCGCCGACTTCCTCGCCGCCAAAGCCAAGGAGATTCCGTCGCTCGATTACGGTTATGCGTGGTGGCAGGTCGCGCCGTTGCCCGACGACACCGAGCGACGCTGGTGGCAGACCACCAAGGCCACCTTCGGAATCGTGATGGGCGCGAGCGTGCTTGTGATCGGCATCCTCTGGCCGCTGACGATCCGATTGCTGGTGAAGATGGGCTTTGGCAATCCCGACGTCGAGCCCGACGGCGTGGACCTGAGCAAAGTCAGCAGCCGCAGCGCCGCCCCCGTCATCGCGGCCGCAGGCCCGACGCAGGGCGACGCCGAACGGCTCGCGGCGCTCAACGCCGAATTGGAATCCAAAGTGAGCGGCATGCTCATCGACGACAACCAGCGCGACGAGGACGCCGAGACGCGCGAGGAAGAAGAAGCCATCCGCCGCCTGTCCGACAAACCCGTCGAGCCCATCACCGCCGAAGCCGCCAAGTCCGAAGACAAGGATTTCACCGGCGGCGAGTTCTACCCCGTCGCCCGCCCGCACGTTAAAAAAGAAGTGTGAGTCCGCGCCCATACTGTCGACCCGACCCTCTGGTTCCTCCCCCACCGGGGGAGGTCAGGTGGGGGCGGCCAACAACATGCAATAACGGCCCGCGGTTGCCAGAGAACCAGACCCCTCGCCCGGTACCCCGGGAGAGGGTAGGGAGAGGGCCGAACTTGGCGGCGTTCAGTTGCGATGAGGCGTCCGCCCGCCCCCACCTAATCTCCCCCGCAGAGGAGGGACCGGACGGGCGCTCGGCCATTTGTCAGACCTTCCACGGCCCCTGAGCAGCACACGCCATGCACCAATACCTTCTCGTCGCGCTCACGATATTTGCGATATGCACCACTCCGTCGCCGGCCCGCGCGGCGGATTACCATCTCAACAGCCACGCCGGCAACGACACCGCCAGCGGCACGTCGCCGCAAACGGCGTGGCGCACGATCGCGCGGCTCGAGCGACAGAATCTCTTGCCCGGTGACGTCGTCCACTTCGCCGCCGGCGGCGAGTGGCGGCAGTCTCTCACGCTGCGCCATAGCGGGACGACCGAGAAGCCGATCCGCTACGTCGCCGAATCCGTCGACGGCGCCGCGCGGCCGGCGATCGTCGCCGACCGTGATTACTGCATCGACGCCAGCGTATCGCACGTGTCGATCAATGGCCTGGTCCTCGCGGGCGCGCGCGGGAAAGAGCGCGGCGCGGTCATGATCTGGGCCGACCGCGATCTCAGCGGCATCCGGATCGAAGCGTGCGACATCTACGGCGGTGCCGGACGCGGCATCTGGATCGCCGGAGACGCCGGCAAGCGCGTGACGAACGTGACCATCTACGGCAACACCATCCACGACAACGCCGGCAGCGGCGTGCAGGCGACGAAGCTCGTCGACAGCGCGATCGAATCCAACGAGCTGCGCCGCAACTGCCGCGAGACGATCGAGCCGTGGCAGGCGGGCATTCGCGTCTGGTCGCCGGACGTGAGCGGATTGGCGATCAAGCACAACCACATCGACGGTCAGCGCTGGTTCCGTGATGCAGGCGCCGCATACGGCATCCACGTCGACGAGACCGGCCCGGGCGTGGAAGTGCACTACAACGACGTCTACGACGGCGACGCCGCCGCCATCCTCATCGAGAACACGCGCGGCGTAGAGGTGATCGGCAACCACGTCGAAGGCGTGCACACGGGCATCTTTGTCTACCGCGCCGGTCACGATCACACGATCGACAAGAACTACGTCCGCGCCCGCGATCTGGGCATTGTGCTGCAAGGCCACCGCGCCAACGGCGTAAACGCCGGCCCGGAAATCCTGGTGAACGATAAGCTCTTCAGCAACAACGTTGTGGCCAGAAGCGATGTGATCGTCGATCGCTATGCCGCGCTCAAATGCATCGGCGGCGCCGAAAGCGCCGACACACGCTACGACACCAATGATTTCGGCCCTGACCGGCGTTCGCTCTTCGAATGGGGCGGCCAGCAGTTCGATACCGCCGCGGCGTTCAAGGCAAAGACCGGCATCACCGCGCGCCCGCCGGGCGGGCAGAAGCGGTAGTGCGCCGCTTGATCATCAAGGCATGTCAAACCGTCTGTGGAACGGTTTCGTCCTCGGCGGTGGCGTTGGCGACGCGGAGATAAAGCGCTTCGGTGCGCTGCGCGAGCACCGGCCATGCGAAGTGCTGACGCACATGCGCCCGGCACGCCGCCGCCGTCACCGAGGCCGACGCGGGGTCGGCCGCGACCGACGCCATGCGGCGCGAAAGGGCGGCGACGTCGCCGACGGCAAAGTGCCAATCGTATGTGGCGATCGGCTTCGTGATCGCGCGGTGGGCGTCGATGTCGGAGAGGATGGCCGGCACATTGTACTCCATGCACTCGAGCACGCTTGAGGGCATGCCTTCGAGTTCACTGGCGCTGACATAGGCCGCGGCGGCGCCGAACAGCGTGCGCAGCGCGTCCCCGCCCTGATGGCCGGCGAATACCACGCGGCCGGGCGCGGCGGCGTCGGCCTGGGCCTGCAGCTGCTTAAGGTAATCGCCGCTGTGCTGCGCGCCGCCGACGACCACGAGCTTGTGCCCACCGCCCGTCGCCGAGAAGGCGGCGATCACGTCGTGCAGGCGCTTCTCGGGGACGACGCGGCTAACGGTGACGAAGTACTTGCCCGCCTCGATGCCGTGGCCGCGCAGCGTCTGCACGTCGGGCGTGAACGTGTCGTCGCCCGGATGAATGCCGTTGGGCAGCAGCGACGTCGAAAGGCCGTACACGTCTTTGTAGTAATCGGTCAGCGACGGATTCACGACTACGACGTGGCTCGCCGCCTTCACCATCACGCGCTCCGCGAGATGGATGATGCGCGACCCCATGCCGCGCCACTTTTCGCGCTGATGATCGAGGCCATGCACGTGCGAGACGATCGGGATGCCCCACGCCGCGGCGATCGGGGCGAATAGGTTCGGCGCGACGGTGTGCAGGGAGACGAGATCGAACGGTGCGCCGTCGTCGCCGCGCGTGACGGCGTGCAGCAGGCTCAGTAGCGAGTGCGAAAGCGTCTCGCCGTTCTTCCCGCCTGGCGCAGGCGTGCGCACGAGGCGCACGCCGCGGTGCTCACTGACGGATTGTTCGAGCACGGCGGGGCGGCAGTAGATCGTCGGCCTATGCCCGCGCGCCGCGAAATCGGCAAAGAGTTCTTCGCAGATCTTTTCAACGCCGCTGTACCCGCTCGGCACGCCGCGCCCGCCGATGACCGCGATGCGTAGCGGTCGCCAGCCGGTCGGGCGAGGGGCGCGGGGATTCGCAGATGAGACGGGCATTAGTCTCACCATCGGCCCGAAGAGCAAGCGGGTGAAGAAGCCCGCGCGTTTGCCGAGGCGGCGCTATCGTGCGGCGAGCGCCACATCGGTAAGGGACTGTGACAGGACGCCGTCCCAGACGGACTGAAGCTGCCGGTAGAACGCCTCGGCCGAGAACGATTCGCGCACGACTTCGCGGCCACGCGCGCCAAGGGCTCGGGCGAACGGCTCGTCATCGGTCACGCGCCGGATCGCCGCCGACAGCGCCGCCGCGTCGCCGGGCGGCACAAGCAGGCCGGTGCGCTCGTGGGTGACGACTTCGGGCAGACCGCCGATGTCCGACGCGATCACCGGCACGCCGCGGCTGAGCGCTTCGATGCAGACGAGGCCGAACACCTCGTACCAAACGCTCGGCACGACGAGCACGCGCAGATCGGCGAAGAATGCGTCGAGTCCTTCGCGCCCGATCCTGCCGACGGCCGTCGCGTTGGGCGGGAGGTTCGCCAGCAGTGCGGGCGCGTGCGTCGCGTCGCCGGCGATTCGCGTTTCGCATCCGGTGATGCGCGCCGCCTCGATCAGAACATCAATCCCTTTTTCGCCGCTGATGCGCCCGAGATAGCCGACGCAATCACCAAGGCGAGGCGGCGGCGGGGCGTCCGGCAGATCGAGAAAGTTCGGCAGCACGCGCACGCGGTCCGCAGGATAGCCGCCGCGCACGAGCAGGTCGGCGACAAACCGTGTCGGGCAGGCATACACGCTCACCGCGCGGTGCACGCTCCCGGAGACGCGGGCCCAGGCGTTGCGCGCCGCGTAAGCCACGCTCATTGGCAGGTTGCCGCGGCAGTTGTGGATGGCCGCGTTCCATTCGCGGCCGCCGAGGCATTGTTCGCAAATCGTTCCGTGCCGCAGGTGCTGGGCCGTCGGGCAGGTGAGCTTGTAGTCGCCGGCGTGCAGGATCACCGGTACACCGGCGTCGTGCAGGGCGTCGAGTGCGCTCGTGCTGAACTGCGGGTACAGATTGTGCACATGCGCCACCGCCGGCCGCTGGCGCTCGGCCAACTCGCGCACTTCGCGGTAGACCGACGGCGAATAGATCGCCCCGCCGAACGCCGCCAGCTTGGAGAAAAGCGATTTGAGCTGCGTGTTGTCTTTGCTCAGCTCGACGACGTCGTGGCCCCGGCCGCGCAGCAGGCGGGTCAATCCGGTGAACACGACTTCCATCCCGCCGGGGTGGGCGTGGACGTTGTGGACGTTGAGGACTTTCACGCCGCGTCTTTCTGCGCGTGGGCCTTGCCCAGCAGCCGGTCGTAAAACGCCAACGTCGATTCGGCGACTGCGGGCCAGCTCATCTTCGCCATGGCGGCGAGGGCGTTGGCCCGCATGCGCGCCGCGACGTCGGGCCGGTCGAGCAACTCTTCGATCCCCGCCATCAGCTTCGCGGCCGACTGGATGGGGACGAGCGAGAGATCGAAGATCGACGAAAGCTCCGGCGGCGTGCAGGGGCCGTTGGTGGTGACCGTCGGCAGACCGTGGGCGAGCGTCGCCAGCAGACTGCCGCGATTGGTGCTGGCGCCGCTGTGGAACGGCAGGGCGGCGAGATCGGCGGCGTGGAGGCACTCGCTCACGCGCTCGAGCGGTGCGCCCTGCACCCACACCACGCCCGGCCGCCGCAGTTGCTGTTCGATGCCCGCGCGCCATTCCGCCTGGCGATCGAAATCGCCGAGCACGAGCAGGCGGACTTGTCGCCCACGGCTTTGCAGCGCCTCGATCGCTTCGTGCAGTTCGGGCAGGCCCTTGTGCGGGTACAGCACGCCGAAGAACGCGACGACGACTTCGTCTTCGGCAAAGCCCAGCTCGCGGCGCCAGCGCGCCCGGTCACCGGCGCCGCACGCCACCGGCTCAGCGTTGGCGGCGATCGGAATGACCTGTGTCGGCACGCGACGGAACGGCAGCCAGCTTTGGAGCCACGGGCCGTCCTTCGGATCGACGTGGATCAGACCGTCGATGCCCCAGAGCATCGGTGCCACGCGGGCGCGCCACCGCCAGCGCATCACACGGAAATCGTGGATCGTCACGAGCGAGCGCGTGGCGGGGCAGTGTCGGGCGATCAGGTGCGGCAAGGCGTTGATCATCAGCCCGCGGCCGTAGGCGCCGCTGGGATACTGGATGTGGGCGACGTCGTAATCGCGCAGCAGATCGAGCAGTCGATGACGGTCGGCGAAGCCCCATGCCGGCATTTCGCGGCGGACGTCGAACGGGTAGGCGCGCGTCGCCGCGGGCGTGCCGCTGGACGTGACGACCGTCACGTCCGCGCCGCGCGCGTGCAGGGCAAGCGCGAGCTTTTCAGTGTAATCGCCGATGCCGCTAAGCGTGGGTGGGAAGTCGCCGCTGACGAGCGCGATCCTGGGACGAGCCGCTACGTTCATACGCCCACCTCTTCATCGGGCCGAAGGATCGCAGCGCCGCCCAAGGCGGCATAGACGAACATCGTGGGCAGGCTCGCGTCGCCGAGGCTCGATTCGGCAAACCCGTGCACCGCCGTGCCGCACAACACCGCCGCCGCCAGCGCCGCCGCCGGCGAGCGCAACAGCCGGGCGGCGCTGGACCACCGCCAAAGCGCCACCAGCATCATCAACGCGAACAGCCCCACGCCGACGGCGCCGAGCTCGAGATACCAGTCGAGATACAGGTTGTGGCCTTCGGGGATTTTGAACTTCACGAATTCGCTCACGCCGCGCACGTTCTCGGGCGTCCAGAAGGTTTCGTAACCGTAGCCGATGAGCGCGCGGTTGGGATTCTTCGCCGCCTGCATCAGCGCGAATTTCCAGATGTCGGTGCGGCCGGTGAGTTTGCGGACGTCGGCGTCCTTGAGGTCTTCGCGGCCGAGCGTGAGGGCGCGGCTGATGTCGACGGAGTCGCCGATGGACGAAACCCACAGCAGCGCCGCCGCCGCCCACGCGGCGAGCAACAGCACCACCGCCACGCGCGACGTGCGCGACGACAGCAGCAGGTACACCGTGCACGCCACGAGCGTGGCGCTCAAGGCCGTGCGGGATTTGGTCGCCAGCAGCACCGCCGTCGCGAGGACGAACAGCACCACGATCCAGCGGCCGCGGTTGAATCGCCGCAGATAGAGGCACGCCAGCATGAGCACGCAGGCATTAAGGCCCGAGTGGTTCGGGTGCATTACGCCGCCGAACCGCCAGATGCCCAGGCCCGGGAAGCTGGCCGCCGCGAGGCGCAGTTCGTTGAGGATCGACGCCGCCATCGTCAGCGAAGACGCGATCAGCGCGATCTCCGCCATCTGGCGGATGTCGAACTGCCGCAGCACGACGGCAGTCATCCCGACCATCGCGCCGAAGATGATCAGCCGCTTGCCCGCCATCGCGGGTTCGATGCTCCAGGTGAAGCTCAGGAAAGCCCACGCGACGAACAGCACGACCGGGTAAGCAATTATCCACTTGAGCTTCACCCCGCGCTCGCCGCTGACGAGCAGGGCCCCGATCGCGTACGCCGTCATGAGAAGGAAGGCGACCTGTCGGACGAGCTGCCCTTCGCTGATGCCGCCGATCATCTCCTCGACCTGGCCCGAGCTGGTGCTGTACCAGCGCTGGTTGAAGCTCCAGCTCCAGTTGGCCATCGCGAACAGAACGAACAGCAGCAGCCCCGTGCGCCACGGCCATGGGTGCGCAGCGGCGGCGTGGCGGCCGACGGCGAATTCGTGGGCGGGGATGTGAAGCGTCATACGGCCCCCCGCAGGCCTGTGGCCGGATCGAGCACGGTGGCGGGAGATCTATCGCCCCGCGCCGCTGCCGCGAAGACGAACGCTCGGCTTCCGCTGGATAGGAGCTGCGCGATCAGCATGCTGGCCGCGGCGCCGGTGGTTCCATAGTGCAGCGTGAGCCACGTGCCCCCGGTGAACAGCAGCAGCAGCGGGCCGAAGTTGCAGTAGAGATCAAGATCCGCCCGACCCAGCGCGAACAAACCGCGCGACAATGTGAACGTGATCGCCTGCATCACTATCGCGGCGCACAGGAAGGTGATCGCGGCCTGGTGGCCGGTGTACTGGCCGCGGCTGATCCAGGCCAAAGCGCTCGTGGCGAAGACAGACAGCAGCACCGCGGGCCCGATCATCAACAGCGCCGTCACGACCGCGATTCGGTAGACGAAGCGCGCGAAGCCCGCGCCGCTGCGCTCGGTATAGGCCTCGGCGATCCGCGGGCCGATGAAGTTCTGCATTCCCATCAGCAGCGGGTTGGCGACGGCGGCGAGCTGATAGCACGCGCCCCACACGGCGACTTCGATCTGCCCGATCAGCACCGCGATCAGGAAGGGATAAAGCTGCATCCCCGCGTTCCATACCACGCCGGAAAACAGCACCCATCGCGTGTTCGGCCATTCGTTGCGCAAATCGGCGACGGCGTGGGGGATGCTGGGGCTGAACGCGCGCCGCTTGGCGATGAGCCACGCCCCGGCGGGCACGGCGGCGGCGGCGGCAAGCACCGCGATGGCGGTCGACGCCGTCAGCAGGTCGGCCCACGCCAGGGCCATCACCCCGCCGATCTGCAGCACGCAGACCGCGGCGTCGAGCAGCACCGCCGCGCCGGGCTGGCGCGCGGTGAAGCTGTACGGCCGCGCGTAGTTGCGCAAGCCGATCGCCAGCGTCCCGCCGGCGAGCACGAGCAGCACCGACGCCATTTCCGGATCGTACGGATAGACCAGCGGCGCCGCCGCCGCCAGCGCCAGCATCGCCACGATCGACACCGCGAAGTGGTGGATGAGCGTGCTGCCGTGCAGCCGCCGCAGCGCGTCGCCGCTGCGGCGCGGGCTGAGGATCGTGTGCGGCGTGAAGACGAGCGTGGCTTGAAACTCCGCCACCCAGATCAGCAGCGTGAAGGCCAACGTGTAATGGGCGTAGTGTCGCTTATCGAAGGCGAAGTGATTCAGCAGCAGAAAGTTGGTGACGAAGCTGCCGACGCTAACCAGGCCCTGATCGCCCAACGTGAGAATCGCCCGCCAGTGGGATCGCGCCCAAGGGGGCAACGAAACGCCGGTGGCGGCGTCGTCGATGGCGGCGGGGGTTGGGACGGTGGTGTTCTGCACAGGCATACGGGTCGCAGGCACGCGACACTCAAACCGCATCGGCGTAATTCATGCCGGGGTTGAAGACGAAGGAGATGAAGGGCACGAAGGGCAAACAGCGGCGCCTAGCACGGGCGTCCCGCCCGGGACAAACCGCATTGCACGATCGGTGACACGAGCGGGACGCCCGCGCTACGGGCATCCCGCGTTTTCGTTCGTGTTCGCGCCTGTGAAAAGCCTCAGGAAGCCCGCTCGTACAACCAGTCCGGGATCGGGAAGCGGCGCTTGTTCAGCACCACGCCCGCCACGTTCGCGCCGGCCGCCTGCAGGGCGCGTACGCTGCGGCGGACGACTTCCTGGTGCAGGTTGCCGCACTCGACCACGAGCAGAACGGCGTTGCATTTTGCCGCCAGGCGCAGCGTCGTCGGCGACGTGCTGACCGGCGGAAGGTCGAGCACGATGTGTCGGCAGCAGCGCGTGCCGTGGTCGATGAGCAGTTCGGCGCGGTCGAGCATGCGAGTCACCGGCACGCACCGGCCGGCGGGCATGAGCGAGAGCCGCGGATGGCTCGTGTGATGCACATAAGGCTCGATCGACGGCGACTCGTCGTGGTTGATCGACAGCCAGTCGCCCAGGCCCGGTGATTCGTCCACGCTCAGCAGCCGGTGCAGGCTCGGCTCGTTCATGTCAGTGTCGATCAGCAGCACCCGGTCGTCAGGGTGCAACGGCAGACTCGCTTCGAGGCGGTCGGCAATGGCGCTGGCGACGTAGGCGCTAAGGGTGCTGGCCCCCTGGCCGGGCCGGCAACTGATGAGGCCGGTGACGAAGGCCGCGTGATCTTTGGCGGCGTGGATGGTGTCGAACAGCAGGCCGTCGATGATGCCGTGCGCCGACTGCAGCAACTGCGGGCTCCAGCGGCGCATCGGGCGCACGTCGATCGTGCCGGGCGCCGCCGCGTGGGAGCGCGCCAGCGACGTGGTGCCGGCGGCGCGGGTGACGACGCCGGTGGTCTCAGCGGCCGGCGCGGGCAGCAGCAGGCGTCGCAGGCCGGCGAACCCGCCGATCGGCCGCCGGTCGCTGCTGGCGCCGACGAAGTTAAACGACTCGATCACCGGCACGCTCACGCTCGGGAGCGCGCTGATGCGGTCAATGTCTTCCGGCCGCTTGGTCGTGCGGCTGAGTGTTTCGCTGGCGATGCCCAGGCCTACTGCGCCGCTGGCGGCAATGAACATGCCCACGGCCAGCAGCATCAGGCGATTGGGCGACACCGGCCGCAGCGGCAGCGTCGCGGGCTGGACGACGTTGACGTTGTTGAGCTTCTCGTTCTGAAACGCCGCCAGCAGTTCCGCGCGGTCGGCGGCCTGGGCGACGATCTTCAATTGCTCTTCACGCAGGTTCGCGCTGCGCAGCAACTGCTTGATCTGCAGTTCGGTTTCCACCGCCACCTTCAGTGACGCATCGGCCTTGGCGATCTCGGCGTCGATCGCTTTTTCCTTGGCCTGCGCCACTTGGGTGTCGGTCAGCGCCGTCTCAAGGCGCTTCTGCAGTTCCTGGTATACGGGATTGAGCGGCGACAACGTGCGCTCGGTATCGGCGCCGCCGGCGATCAGGCCGCCGCGGATGGCGGCGAGGCGCTCTTCCATCCCGATGACGATCTCGCTCTTGCCGCCGTAGCGGCGGCGGGTTTCGGCGATGTTCTGTTCCAAGCCGGCGATCAGTCGCTTGCGCACCACCTCGGCTTCGGCCTCGGCGGCATGGCGCTGCGTGCGCGCCGTGGCGGCTTCGGTCTGCATCGTGCCGATGCGCGTCTGCAGCAGCGTGCGGTACTCGTTGACGTCGCCGATGCCCGCATCGTCCTTGATCTTGCGGATCTTCTGCTCAAGCTCCTCGACCTTGGCGATCGTCTGTCCGCGCTCGCCCGTGAGGAACGTGGCGCTGGCTTTCTTCGTGTACACGTCGCCGCGCAGTTCGAGGTAGTTGTCGACGTATGCTTTGACGACGTCGCGCGCCAGCAGGCTGTCTTTGCTTTCGTAGGCGACGCTCAGGATGCTCGAATCCGGGACGACGTCGGTCTTGAGGTTCGCCTGCAGCAGCATCAGCGCCTGGCGATGGATGGGGTCATCCTTGCCGATCGAATCTTCATTGGCCCGCCCGAGCACTCGGCCGGGGCCGATCTGGGCGACGACGCGCTGGGCGATCTCGCGGCTCTTGAGGACTTCGAGCTCGGTCTTCATCTGCACTTCCCAGAACATCACCGGCTGGAGCATCGGCCCGCCGATGCTGGCGGTGGCGTCGGGGGTGACGCTGTCGGCGCCGAGCTTCACGAGCATCGAGCTTTCGCTGCGATAAGTGCTCGGGATCGCCAGCACCGCCAGCGCGGTCATCAGCATCGTCAGGCAGAAAAACGTCACGACCTTGCGGCGGTGCCAGAACAGCACGAACAGCAGATCACGCGGCGAGCCGCCGAAGCCCCGGCGGGCACGCGGCGCGCCGAGCAAAGGATCGAACGGGGCTTGGGAAGGCAGCAGAATGTCGTTCATGACCATGAACCTCGCGTCACGCACCGCTGCGGCGAAAGCCGGAATACGGGTGCGCGTCATCCGCTTATCGAACCGATGGCGGGCGGAATGAAGAAACCGACGACGTGACGCCCGTCCTGTAACGAGCGCGGCGTCAGTATACGCAACCCCGCGCGCCCCGACCACGGATATCCGGCCACTTCTGTCGCATTGCCAGAGGATTGCATAAAACGGGTTGAGCCGCCGCCGCATCTGACCGATCGTGAGAATGCCTGTGCCCGACGCGCCCCCGTATAAACTTCTGTACCTCGCCTACGCCTGCGAGCCCGGCCGCGGGAGCGAGTGGGGGCTGGGGTGGCACTACGTCGATGAGCTGTCGCGCACGCAACCCGTATGGGTCATCACGCATGCCGATAACCAGGCCGGCCTTGATGCGTACCTGAAGACGAAGCACAAAAACCACCCCGTCCATGTCACCTACGTCAAGCTGCCCGGCTGGCTGGGATGGATGCGCAACAGCTTCTATTCGCTTTACAACGTGCATTATTACTTGTGGCAGTTCGCCGCGGCGCGGGCGGCGAAAAAGCTGCACCGCGCGGTGAAGCTCGATCTCGTGCAGCACGTGTCGCTGTTCCGCTGGTGGATGCCTTCGGCCGGCGCCGCCCTGGTCAACGAAGGCGTCGGGTTCATTTTCGGCCCGGTCGGCGGCGGTGAGTTGCTGCCAAAGGGCTTTGCGCGACAAGGCTCGCTGTACTCGCAGTTCAGCGATTTCCTGCGCTGGACGGCGCGCACCTTGTGGCGGCACGACCCGCTGCTGAAGCGCACCATCCGCCGGGCGCACCTGCTCGTCGCCGGCACAGAGGCGTGCGAGAAATGGTTCAAGCGGTACGGCGCAAAGAACATCGTGACGATCTGTTCGGCAATGGCCGGCGCCCCCGAGTACGCCGACGCCGCCCGCGCCGCGCGGGCGCAGCGGCCGCCGGGCGGGCCGTTCACCTTCGCCAGCTGCGGCGGCCTGAGCTACTACCGCGGCGTCGACCTGGCCGTGCGGGCGTTCGCCAAGGCGAACCTGCCCCACGCCCGCTACGTCCACGTCTGCGACGGCCCGATGCGGCCGAAGATCGAACAACTCGCCCGCGAACTA
Organism: Tepidisphaeraceae bacterium; assembly: GCA_036387945.1. Classification (GTDB taxonomy): domain Bacteria; phylum Planctomycetota; class Phycisphaerae; order Tepidisphaerales; family Tepidisphaeraceae; genus DASVSS01. The sequence goes on from DASVSS010000130.1 coordinate 18,098, forward strand.
GGCGTGGCCGACAAAGTGCAGATGCTCGGCGACATGCCTCATCTCGACTGCGTGCGCCAGGTCGCCCGCGCCGACGCCTGCGTACACACCGTCCTGCGCGACAGCCAGGGCGCGCTGGTGGAAACGATGCTCGCCGGCGTGCCGGTCATCACGCTCGATCACCTCACGCCGGGCATGCTCGTCGGCGACGACTGCGGGACGAAAATCCCCATCGGCGACGACACCTCGCCCGAACAACTCGTCGACCGCATCGCCGCGGCGATGCGCGCGTTCTACGACGACCGCGGCCCCCTTGCCGCCATGGGCGAAGCCGCCATGGCCCGGGCCGCGACGTTCTCGCCCGAAGCCAAGGGGGCAATGTACCGTGCGTTCCACGAGCGCGTCCTGCGCGACGTGCGACGCGCCAACGAAACGACGTCCCGCGCCAAAGGCCCGGTTCCCGAACACGCGCTGTAATTGGCGACGCCCTCTTCCACGTCCTGGCGGGACGGGCTGGGTCGTGTCTTGCGATCAAACGTCCGCGTCGCGGCACGGGTTAGAAACCCGAGCCATGGCAGGGCGTCGCCCCTCGTGAACAATCCGTCACGCGCGACCTGAACCTTCCCCGCGCACACAGGAGCGGGACGGTCGAACTCCTCAAGGCGTCGCCCACGCGACGGCGTTCACCGCCATGTGCACCGCGATCGCCCAGATCAGGCTGCCGGTCATCACCCGTGTCATTCCGGTCCACAGCGTCATCGCAAACGTGTAGCACAATTGAAATGCGACATAGCCCGGCGGCATCGTGAAGAAGTTCACGAGGTGCCAGCTCGCAAAGAACGCGGCGGTCATCACGAGCGCCCCGTTGACCGGCACGCGCGGGAACAGCGGCCGGTCGAAGCGCTCGGCGAACCGGCCGTAGAGGTAGCCGAGGAAAAATAATTCCTGCGCCGCCGGGCTGATGAGCCACATCGACACCGGCGCCCCCGCGAACGGCCGGACTGGGAGGCGCGTGTAGACGATTGCCGTCAGCACCACTGGCACCGCGCAGATGCCGATCAGCTTCCATCCCAAACCGCGCACACGACCGATCACCAGGCCGCTTCGCCGCGCGGTCGGCAACGCAAGCAGCAGCGCGACGCCAAGGCAGACGAGGTGGTAGGCGCTCGGTCGCCCGATCAGGTCGATCACCCGCCGACGCGTGTCTCCCAGCGCCGGCCACACCTCGCCGAACAGCCACAGCGGCACCGCATGGGCCGCGAGCGTGACGAACGCGCCCAGCGCGGCAAGCTCCACGATGCGTGGAGGGGCGAGTCCGGCCGGGTCGCGTGTCATCAATGGCGATTGACGTCGACCCGCACGGCCACGTCAAGCACGAAACGACACCGCGGGGCATACGCAGACGTCCGTTGACATATACCCCGTGGGGGTATATCATCCGCGCATGGCAACCGACGACAAAGCGACTCGCCACCGCGTGAACCGGATCTGCGGGCAAGTGGAGGGATTGCGGAAGATGATCGAGGACGACCGTTACTGCGTAGACGTGCTGACGCAGATCGCCGCCGTTCGGTCCGCGCTGGACGCGCTGGGCGTTTCGGTGCTCAGCGGGCACGTCAAGCACTGCGTCGCCGGCACGTCCCACGCCCACCCGGCGGCGGGCGGGCGGTCGCCCGATGAGTTGGCCCGAGAAGTGGAGACGGTCCTTAAGCGGTTTTTGCGATGATCCAGGACACCCGCGCCGCCGAGCGCGCAGAATCGAGGGAACGAATGATGGCGATCAAAGCGATATCCGAAACCGCCGCGTCCGACGCCGGTGAGTGCGTGCTGGACGTCAGCGGCATGAACTGCGCCAGTTGCGTCGCTCACGTGCAGACGGCGATCCGCCGTGTACCCGGCGTGCGCGACGTGGCGGTGAACCTCGCGACCGGGCGTGCCCGCGTCACGCACGACGCCGACGCCACGCCCGCCACGATGGCGGCGGCCGCGACCGACGCCGGCTACCCGACGCACGTCCACACCGGCGCCAGCGGCCCGGCGGGCGCGGCCGACCATGCCCACGCCGCCCACGCCGCGGGGTGGCTGCGGCGGGGCGTCGTCGGGCTGATCCTTTGGCTGCCAGTGGAGACGCTGCACTGGGTGCATCACTTTTACGACCTGGGCCTGCTCGGCGGCGCCAGCCGCACGGACTGGGTGGCGCTGGGCACGAGCACGTTCGCGATCGGCTTCATCGGCCGCTCGTTCTATGCGTCGGCGTGGAACGCGGCGCGGCGCGGCACGACGAACATGGACACGCTCATCGCCCTTGGCGCGAGCGTTGCGTACCTCTACAGCCTCGTCACGCTGCTCGGGCATGTGCTGCGGTGGTGGACGCTGCACCCGCACGAGTCGCACTTGTACTTCAACGAAAGCACCGCGCTGCTGGCGCTGATCAGCGTCGGGCACTGGCTCGAGGCGCGGGCACGCACCCGGGCGGGGTCAGCGATTCAGGAATTGATGGAACTCGCGCCGGCAACGGCGCATCGCGTTGTCAGCGGGCTAAGCCGCGAAGCGGCGACGGAAGAAGTCGCCGTCGCGGAGTTGGTCGTCGGCGACGTCGTGCTCGTCCGGCCCGGCGACCGGGTGCCGGTCGACGGCGTTGTCACGCGCGGCGCCAGCAGCGTCGACGAATCGATGCTTACCGGCGAGTCGGTCCCCGTGTCGCGCAAGCCCGGCGACACCGTCACCGGGGGCACCGTTAATCTTGACGGCGCGCTGAGCGTGCGCGTCACCCGTACCGGCGACGAGACGGCCCTGGCGCAGATCGTGCGGCTGGTCGAAAACGCGCAAAGCAGCAAGCCGCCGGTGCAGAAACTCGCCGACCGCATCGCCGCGGTGTTCGTGCCGGTGGTGCTCGTGCTGGCGGTACTGACCGGCGTGGGCTGGTACGTCCACGGCCGCGCCACCGGGCTGCCGGCGGCAGACACGTGGGCGAACATCGCCCGCGCCGTGTGCGGCACGCTCATCATCGCCTGCCCGTGCGCACTCGGCCTTGCCGTGCCGGCGGCACTGATGGTCGGCACCGGGCGCGGGGCGAAGCTGGGCATTCTTTTCCGTGATCTCGACGCCCTGCAACGGGCCGAGCGCATCGGAACGGTCGTCTTCGATAAAACCGGCACGCTCACCCGCGGCAAGCCGGCGGTCGAGCGCGTCGTCCCGGTCGGCGGCACCGATGAAAGCGAGTTGCTCGCCCTTGCCGCGGGCGCCGAGCAATTCAGCACGCACCCACTCGCAAAGGCGATCGTCGCCGAAGCACGGTCGCGCGGGCTGAAGCTCGTCGAGCCCGACGCCTTCGAGAATGTCCCCGGCGACGGCGTGCGCGCGACGATCAACGGGGAATCACTGCTCGTCGGCAGCGCCGATTTCCTTCACAGCGCTGGCGTCGCGGCCACGTCCGACGGGGCGGAAGGAACGGGTCCGACTTCGTCGGACCGTGGGCGGGACGCCCACGCCACGGATGCCTTGACGCATGACCCGGCGAATATACCGACGAGTGTATGGAAGCCCCACGCGACGCGCGTGTTCGTGGCGCGCGACGGTTCATTCCTCGGCCACGTCGAACTCACCGACGCACTCAAACCTGACAGCGCAGCTGCCGTCGCCGAACTGCACGCGATGAAGATGCGCACGGTGCTGCTCACCGGCGATCACGTCGCTGCGGCGCGGGTGATCGCAGAAGAAGCCGGCATCGACGACGTGCGCGCGAACGTCAAACCCGCCGGCAAGGCCGAAGCGATCGCCGGGCTGCGGGGCGGGGCGGCGGGCGGCGAGGCGGGCGTCTGCATGGTCGGCGACGGTATCAACGACGCCCCCGCGCTGGCGGCGGCGGATTTAGGAATCGCCCTGGGCACCGGCAGCGACATCGCCAAAGAAACCGGCGGAATCGTGCTGACCGGCGGCAGCCTCGCGGGCGTGCCGCAGGCGATCCGCCTCAGCCGGGCGACGATGCGCGTGATCCGAATGAATCTGTTTTTTGCGTTCGTTTACAACGTGGTGGCCATTCCGCTTGCTATGCTGGGCGTGTTGAGCCCCGTCGTGTGTGCCGCGGCGATGGCCTTGAGCGACGTCACGGTGATCGGCAATGCCCTGCGGCTGCGCGGTGTGCGCCTGTCTGCAGAACGCGGAAAGATGCGCCCGAATGGATTTGCCGAACCCGCTGCCGCACCCACTTCCACCGTCCCGCGCGATCACCCCGGCCCCGCGGCTCGGCCGTGACTGTTGGAGCGACGGCCTGAGCCGCTTCGTTCGGGTGCGGCATCTGACGTGCTACCGCTATACCACGCCCGTCCGCCACAGCGAGCACTGGGCGCACCTGCGCCCCGTCCACGACTGGCGGCAGCGCCTGCACAGTTACAAGCTCAGGATCAGCCCCGCCGCGGACGTGGTGGAGTTCGACGACGTGTTCGGCAACTTCGCGTCGCGGTTCACCGTCAATACGCCGTATACCGAATTGTGCGTCGAGAGCGAATCGGTCGTCGAGCTCATCGACATCGACCCGTTCGCCTTCGCCCGCAAGGCGATGGAGCGGCCGAAGTTCCCGATCGCGTGGATGCCGTGGGAGCGGACGATGCTCGCCCCGTACCTCACGCCCGAGGAGTTGCCGCCCACGCAGTTGCGCACGCTCTACGACTACGCCATGAGCTTCGTCAGCGACAACAAGGGCGACATCATGGAGACGTTGTTCCACATCAACCTGGAGATGTTCCGCAACTACAAATACGTCCCCGGCAGCACGAGCCTGGCGACGAGCCCGTTTCGCGTGATGACCAGCCGCACCGGGGTGTGCCAGGATTTCACGAACCTGTTCATCACCATGGCGCGACTGCTGGGCATCCCCGCGCGCTACGTGATGGGGTACATCTACACCGGCAACTGCGGCACGCAGCGCGAAGGAGCCCGCGCCGGGAGCGACGCGTCGCACGCATGGGTGCAGCTCTACATCCCCGACATCGGCTGGAAAGGCTTCGACCCCACCAACGGCGTGCTGCCGCAGCAGGACCACATCCGCGTCGCCGTCGGCCGTCATTACCGCGACACCGCCCCGACCACCGGCACGATCTTCGAAGGCGGCGGCGGTGAGACGATGAAGGTGGACGTCGAAGTCGAAGACGCGCTCGACCCGGCGATCAGCCTCGCGAAGATTTGATGGTTGAGTGGTTGAGCGGCTTTGTTATTGCAGCATCTTTTCGGCCGCGGCGAGCGCTTCTTTGAAGTGCGGGTATGAGCCGGCGAGATTGCCTTGTTTGTCGATTACCATGTACGCCGGCAGCGTGTTGATTCCCCACGCGGTGCTGAACGGGCTATTCACGCCCGCGCCCTGGTAGAAGTTCGGCCATGTCACTTCGCGCTGCATGAGCAGGCGGGTGACCGCGGGCTTGGCGCCGGGCAGGTCGAGGCTCACGCCAATGACGGCCAGGCCCTTGTCGCGCAGGCGCGCGTAGGCGGCTTTGACATTGGGAATCTCCGCCACGCACGGCGGGCACCAGGTGGCCCAGAAATCGATGATGACCGGTTGGCCGGCGTAGTCGGTAAGAGAAATCTTTTTGCCGCCGAGCACGTCATCGAACGTCAACTCCACGGGCTTGCCGATGCTTTCGATGCGCCGGATCTTGCCCGGCACGAACGGCGCCACCTGCGGCGGGGCGTTGACGGCCTTGAGCAGTTCGACACGCCGCGCGGGGTCAAGGTCGGTGGCGAGTTCGACCACCGTCAAATCGTACGACGCACGGTCGGGGCCGAGGTCGGCGCCGATGGAGTCGAGCGTCGCCTTGCCGTCGGCGTAGGTGAGGGTCCGGTCGCCGAACAGCAGTTGCAGGCGCAGCGCCTGCACGCCGTTGGCCGCGGGCGTGTTCGGGTGGGCGGCGACGAACGCGGCGGCTTTTTTGCGGACGGCGGGGATCTCGGCTTCGTCGCCGATCAGGCCCGAGAGCCACTGCACCGCCGCGGTTTCGGATTCCGGGTGGCCGGGGTGTTTCGTGGCCAGTTCCTCCAGCAGCGGCGCGATCGTGCGGCGATAAGTGGCCACGTCGCGCTCGAGCGAGGCCTTGTACGCTTCGTCGCCGAACTTGCTCTGGTCCGCCTGCGGCTGGGGCACCGCGTTGATGGCGGCAATCAACTCATCGGCCGAGCGCGCCGATTGCGCGGACGCCGACGCTGCCAGCAGGAGAATGACGCCGAGAACGGATGTCGTCTTCATCCCGCATGATACGCACGCGGCGGCGGCGTGGATGGACGAACGTAATCGTGCCGCGCCGTTTCGGGCACTCCGTAGCGGCTCTAATACGTGCGGAATTCCTGGATCGTGCAGTTTTGGGCCGCGGTGATCGCGGCCTGGATCGCGGGGTCGCGTTCGTTTTTTTGCATCTCCGCCAGCGTGGGCTTCACCGCAAGCTGGTCCGCCGCCCGGCCGTCGCCGCCGCCGACGTTGTGTTGCAGGCGACCGAGGTGCAGGATCGATTCGATCCGCCACAAGCGGTCTTTCTGCTGCTGCGAAGCGAAGGCGTAGGCGTCGCCGACGTACCGGGCGACGAGCTTGTCGTCGGTGACGTAGATCGATTTCCACATCGGCGTGAGCCGCGTATCCAGCAGCGTCTGCGCCGCGGTGTCGAAGGCTTCGAGCCGCTCGGCGCGGGCGGCGTCCTTTTGCCGCTGGGCGATCTGCTTGAGCTCGCTCGCCGCGGCGCGCATGCGGCCCAGGCCCTTGAAGGCTTCCATGTAACGGATGCGCTCGGCGAACATGCGCGCGCCGGTGGCGAACTCGGCTTCGAAGTACGCTTTGGCTTCGTCGAGCTTTTCGTGCGGCTTGGCCTTGAGCAGCAGGCCCGTGCGCTCGACGGCGTTGACCGCGGTCTCCAGTGCCGCCAGTTCCGCCGGCGTGGCGTCGGCGTGGTAGCCGATGTTGTCCTTGAGATTCGGCGCAAGCACGCTGCGGCTGTCGATCAGCGTCGCTTCGAGCAGAAGCTTCACCGCCGGCAGGGCACGGCCGACGGCCGGATCGACCGACCGCTCGAACGCCGCATACGCCGAGCCGTTCTTCATCACGTCGGCAATGGCCCGGCGGTACAGATCAGCAGTGTCGCCCGGCTGCGTGAACGGCACGATCGCCGACGGAGCGACCGTCAGCTCCATAAACTGGAAATGAGCGGGATTGCTCCCCACCCGCGTCGGCGCCGACGGCTGATTGATCCGGTGCGCCTGGAACACCCCCAGGCCCATCAACAGGAACAAAACAGCGGCGATGATCCAGCCTCGGGTGTTGCCCCACATGGTGACCTCAGGAAAAAGAATTTGGGAGTTAGGAATTAGGAGTTAGGGAACGGTGACAAAGGCCTCTTACGGCCACCGTCCCTAATTCCTAAATCCTAACCACTAATTCCTCTGGCTAAACCGATCCCGGCACTTTCCCGGTCGGCCAGTCCGCGGCGTCGCGCAAGGCTTCGATCTGCTCGCGGGTGTAATGGCGGCCGCGGTCGAGGCCCGGGCAACGGGGCTTGGCGGCGTCCCAGTCTTCGCGGCTGGCGAGCAGGCCGTCCCAAAAGGGCCACGTCCGGCACTGCAGGGGGCGCACGTCGTACACGCCGCACACCCGCCGGCTCGGCCCGCCGCCGGGCGGGGTGATTTCTTTGAGGAAAATGCAGTCGTACTCACCGGCAGGGCTTTTGCGCTCCTTGAGGCTCAGCCCGTTACCGATCCGGCGACAGTACGTTTTGACGAACGTGACGGCGTCGATCTTCAGGTGCGCCGAAAACCGCTCGACCTCGACGTCGCTCAGCCAGACGTATCCGGGCGGGCCCGTGCAGCAATTGCCGCACTGCGTGCAGCCGAACTGCAGCCCGTCTGCGTACCAGGGCGCGTCATCTTGTGGGGGCGGAACGACCGGGAGCTTCATGCCACTGACGAGTGTACCGGCAGAGGCGGCGGCGGGGGAGGGGAGCGGAAACGTACGGCCTCATCACAACGTAGCGCCAATGTCCGGTCCCTCCCCTGCGGGGGAGGTTAGGTGGGGGCGGGCGGACCGCCTCATCGCAATCAAGTGCCTTGCAACCTACAGCTAAGCCGCAAGCGATCCCGCGATGTCTGCCGGCGTCGGCCGTTTGGACGCTTCGATGACGAAGCGTCAGATTCGCGTTAGCAGGCGCCCCCTCCCTGCCTTCCCCGGGTACGGGAGAGGATCGGCGACGCATAGCGCATCGGCGCTGTCGGCCGGCTCAGAAGAATTCGGCGCCGATGTCGTACTGGCCGTCGGTGCGCTCGCGGACGGCGGCGATGCGCACGCGGGTGCTCAGCCGCAGAGAGCGGTCGGCGATCACCATCCAGTGTGACTGGTTCTTGTCGAGCTTGCGGCTGCTGATGAAGCCCACCCCGTGCAGCGACAAATCGCGCACCTGCACATTAAAGCCGTTGCCCGACTTCGAATCGGCCGCGGCGCTAAGCCACGCGGGAGTCAGCCGCTCCTCGCGCGGGCTGCGGCGGCGGTCAGAGCCTGAAGCGGGGGCGACGGGTTCTTCGGCGAGCAGAGTCATGCCAGAAGCATCGGATACAAAACGGCGCGGGTTTGGGACGCGCCGATTTTGTCGCACGCCCGGTAAATCGGCCGGATAGACGGCGAAGTCGCCTGTCTCCTTACGCACCAGTCTCCCTGTCTTGCGCGTTGAAGCGAGGAGAGACCGAATCGACGCCATACACCCAGTTCCAGGGGCTCTAAACCGTCGAGGCATCGGACTGGCGGACGCGAGAAGACTCGGCGGGGTCGCTTGCGGCTTAGCTGTAGGTTGCAAGGCACTTTGCGCAATGATGCGGCCGCCCGCCCCCACCTAGCCTCCCCCGCAGGGGAGGGACTGGATATGGGCGGTTTGTTGTAATGAGGCGGCGGCCTACTTTCTCCCGAGGAGGTCCGACGAGGGTTTGAACGGTTGTGCCAGCCATGCCGATACGCCACACAGGGCGATCAGGAACACGTTCCGCCCAATCCCGATCCATAGCCCCTTTCGCACGGCGAACGGGTCCATCGCCCCCGGGGTGGTCGGCAGGCACCCGCAGGGGAGCGGTTGCGTGCGCGACAATTCAACGGCGATCAGGCCTGTGAATCCCGCCAGGGCCAGTCCTGCGAACGCCGCCGCCCAGCCGGAGGTGCGGCCGCTGAGGAGCCACAGGGCCAGCCCGATTTCGATCAATCCGACCGCGCGTACGCTCTGGGCGCTGGATAAGTAACGATCCATGAGCGACAGCGCCCCCGACGGCGAGACGACTTTCCCCGCCCCGGCGAGCAGGAATGTCGCGGCGACGATCAGGGTCGCGGTCCATTTCAAGAGCGTGTCGGAGCGGACGGGCATGGCCCCGATTGTGGCGGGGCGCGGCGGCGGATACAAAAGCGGCGTGTTCGACATCAGTTGGAAGATCCTGGCCACGATCGGCCTGGTCGCCTTGAACGGTTATTTCGTCGCCGCCGAGTTCGCCGCCGTGGGAGCGCGCCAGTCCCGGCTCGAGACCCTCGCCAACGGCAGCTTTCTCGCCCGGGCGGCGCTGGGCATCAAGCTCAAGCTCGACCTTTATCTCTCGACCTGCCAGCTCGGCATCACGATGGCGTCGCTGGGCCTGGGGGCAGTCACCGAGAAGGCGATCGCGGGATTTCTCGAGCGGCCGCTGGAATACTTCGGCTTCCACGCTCCGGCCGGCGAACACCACGGGCTGGCGATCGGCATTGCTCTATTCATCGCCACCGCCCTGCACGTGATCGTCGGCGAAGTGGCGCCGAAGAACCTGGCGATTTTCTACCCCGACCGCCTATTGCCGATCCTTGCCGTGCCGCTGATCGCCTTCACTTACCTGCTCTACCCGCTGATCTGGATGCTCAATTCCGCGAGCAACCTTCTGCTGAGGCTCGTGGGCGTCGAACTCGCCCACGACGCCCACGGCGGCTTGCCCCATACCGAAGACGAACTGCGCGGCCTGCTCCGCCAAGCCGCGGCAAGCGGCGCGATCGAGCAGGAACAATCCAAGATCCTCATGAGCGCGTTCGATTTCGGCAATCTGCTCGTGCGACAGATCATGACGCCGCGCACGCAGGTGAAATTCCTCACCGTCGATCAGCCGATCGGCAAAGTGCTTAAGACGATGCAGAACAGCGTTTACACGCGCCTGCCGCTGTGCGAAAAGGACATCGACCACGTCGTCGGTTTTGTGCACGTGAAGGATCTTCTCGTGCACCTCAAGCTCGTGCCCGGCAAGCTCAAGTTTGCCGACCCCACGATGCCCGACGCCGAGGCCGTCGCCATCGCCGGCGGGCTGCCGGGGTCGACGCTGCACGTGATCGGCAGCGGCGAAGTCGAGCTCATGCAGATCAAGCGCGACGTGTTGTTCGTCCCCGAACTGGCCACGCTGCAGAACCTGTTGCGGCAATTCCAGGAGACGCGCCGCCACATGGCCGTTGTCGTCGACGAGTACGGCGCGACGCAGGGCATCGTGACGATGGAAGACGTTCTCGAGCAGCTCGTCGGCGAGATCGACGACGAATTCGATCCCACCACCCTCGATTTCGTCCAGGAAGGCGACTACATCCGCATCAACGGCGGCTTCCCCCTGCACGAGTTGCGACTAAAGCTCGACCTGCCCACCGAGATCGAGAAAGGGGACGTCGACACCGTCAGCGGCTACGTCACCGACAAACTCGGCCGCCTGCCGCGCGTCGGCGATACCGTCGAGATGGGCCCATATGACGCCCGCGTGCTTACCGTCGCCCGGCGGCGGGTGGGCACCGTGCTCTTGGGAATGCGCACAGACGACAAATAAGTACCCCCTTTCGCCGCGTCCCGCGGGCTGGGATTCCACCGGCCGCGTCCGTCAACCCGCGTCACCCGCCAGCCGCCAGCCGCCAGCCCCAGGCATTACCGGCCTTGTCACAAAATTCCGCCAACGGTTACGCTTCTGCCTGTCGGATAGCCGATAACCGCCTATATCAGCGGGCACAAAGTCTCGGCCCGCGCACAGATTGTTGGAAGGAACCTTGAATATGCAGATGCGAACGATCACAAAAACGCTGCTCGCCGCCGCGGTGCTGGCGACGGGGTGTAACCAGCCGACCCGGACGGCGGAGAAGCCGGCGGTCGTTAACGACCCATTCGACAACGTGCTGGCCCAGAAGGCCCCGCCCGCCAAGACCCTTGAAGTGGCCCCCGCGCCGGCGGAATCGGTCAAGACCGCCAACGGCATGATGCTCGGCAAGATCTATCTGCCCACCGGCGAAGCCGCGACCAGCGCCATGCTGCTGGAAAAATCGATGCCCTCGGAAGTGCAGGCCAACAAGCCCTTCACCTACGAGATCAAGATCACCAACATCGCCAAGACCAAGCTCGAGAGCATTAAGGTGCAGGAGCTCGTCCCCGGCACGCTGCGCATCGCCGACGCCACCGAAGGCTCGGTCGACGGCCAGCCGCACATGGTCACTTACAACGTCGACCCGCTCAGCCCCGGCCAGAGCACGATCCTGCGGCTCACCGGCACGGCCACGCAGAGCGGCGCACTGCCGACGTGTCTGTCGGCGTCGTACAACACCGCCCTGTGCATGGCCGCCAGCGTCGTGTCGCCGGCCCTGAAGGTGAACCTTGCCGGCACAAGCGACGCGCTGCAGTGCGACCAGCTTTCGTACAAAGCCGTCGTCACCAACAGCGGCTCGGGCCAGGCGCGCAACGTGAGGATCGAAAGCGTGCTGCCCGACGGGCTGACCACGCCCGACGGCAAGGCCGTCGCCAACTTCGACGCAGGCACGCTCGAAGCCGGGCAGAGCCGTGAGTTCACCTTCAACGCCCGCGCCGCCAAGACCGGCGCATTCGCCGTCAAGGCGATCGCCAAGGCCAACGAAGACCTTGTGAGCGAAAGCGCCGTCGTCAACACCGCCGTCAAGCGCCCGGTCCTGCTGCTGACCAAGGCCGCCCCGGAGAAGGCGTTTATCGGCCAGCCCATCGCGTACGAACTCAGCGTCAGCAACAAGGGCGACGGCCCGGCCCGCAACGTGATGCTCACCGACAGCCTGCCCAAGGGCGCGACGATCCAGAGCATCAGCGACAACGGCCGCGCCGACGCCGCCGGGCGCGTCGGCTGGAACCTCGGCGAGATCGCCGCGGGCGCTACGAAGAAAGTCGCCGTCGTCGCCACGTTCAGCGAAGCCGGTGAGATGAAGAGCGGTGCCGCCGTCAGCGGCGACTGCGCCGACCGGCAGGTCGCCCTCAGCACCACGAAGCTCGAAGGCGTGCCCGCCATCCTGCTGGAAGTGACCGACACCCCCGACCCGGTGCGCGTCGGCACGGAAACGACCTACACCATCGAGATCACCAACCAGGGCACCGCGCCAGGCACGATGATCAAGCTCGTGGCGACCCTCGAAGAGCCGATGACGCTGCTTAGCGCCACCGGCGAAACGAAGGAATCCGTCCAAGGCCAGGTGCTGACCTTCGCCCCGATCGGCAGCCTGCCGCCCAAGGCCAAGGCGACGTACAAAATCAAGGTCAAAGCCGCCAAGAGCGCCGACGTCCGCTTCAAGGCCAGCATGACCAGCGACCAGCTCGGCCGCCCGGTGGAAGAAACCGAAGCGACGAACTTCTTCTAACTTTTCCAGGAATGCCCGGACTGTCACGGGAATTCGACAAAGCAATCGCCCCCGCCCGACGGCGTGGGCGATTGTGTTTGATCTGCGACCAAAGTGCTTGCCGTCCTGTTCCTCCCCCTCCGGGGAAGTGAGGTGGGGGCCGACGTGCGGCATGCAACAGCGGCTCGCGGACGCCAGAGACCCAAACCCCTCGCCCGGTACTCCGGGAGAGGGTAGGGAGAGGGCTTGAGCGTGGAAGCGATGACATTGCGATGACGCGTCCGCCCGCCCCCACCTAACCTCCCCCGGAGGGGGAGGAACCGGAAAGGCGCTTGCGCATCTACGAGTAGACAGCGCCTTATCGCAAGCCGCGCAGCGTGATCATCGCCAGCAGGATCGCCAGCGTCACCGGCCCGGCCAGCATCCACCGCTTCGCCGGCGGGGCGGCCGTGCCGATCGCCAGCAGAAGCATCAGCAACGCGAACGGCTCGTGGTACCGCTGAAACGCGCTGGGATTCGGCACCTGTGCGATCACGAAGCACACCCACGCCGTCAGCCAGATCACCCGCCGGCGGGGCGGGAGCACGACGGCCCAGGCGGCGAGAATCACCCCGCCGAGCACCGCCAGGGCGATCAACAGCGGCGATCGGTGCGCCAGGACCGGCGTCATCCGGACGAAGTTCCAGATGCCCGACGCCCGCGTGCCGGGGGCGAACTCGGTCACTGGCAAGACGCTGATGACGGCCGCGATTGCCGCCGCCGCCGCGATCCAGCGCGCCCGGGCCCGCAGTCGGTCGATTTGCGGCAGCATCAGCGGGACGTACCACACGCCCAGCACCCCGAGGACAGCCAGCGAAAACGCCGGCGTCGCCCAGTTCGGGCCTTCGAGGATCAGGTTCTCCGGCGAGTACCAGCCGTGGCGAATCTCGTGCGCCATCGACGGCGGCATCAATCCTTTCCACAACCACGCGAAAGAGCCCACGACCGCGAACGCCGGCAGCGTGAGCAGAACGGTCCTCGCCCCGCGCCGCGCGTCGGCCTGTGGCAACGTCTCCGGCGGGCCGGGCCTTGAGAAGACCGCCGCGACCCACGTCACCGCCGCCGCCCATACATGCGATTGGCGACAAAACACCAGCGCCAGCAGCAACGCGGCGGCAAGATAATCCCACCGGCGATTGTCCCCGTCGCGCCACGCCAGCAGCAGCACCGCGAGCACACCCCACCAGCCGACGTTGTCGGGCAATGCCCACGCGCCGGACGAAAAGACGTAAAGGCTCGTCACCAGCGGCAGCCCGCAGCAAAAAAAGGCGAACTCCCCCTGCCGTCGCGGGATCAGCCCGACCGTGCACAGCAGCGCAGCGGTGAGCGCCGCGGAGACAGCGCGCAGCACCCGCACATCGGGCGTGATCCACCGCTCGATGGTGGCCATGAAGACGTGAAAGCCCGGCGTGGTGGCCGAGGAATAATCGCGGAAATCGAACCGCGGCCATTCGGCTGCGAACTTGTGGATCGCGCGCAAATGGTACGACTGATCCGACCACCCGCGCCCTGCGTTGAAATCGCGCAGCGCCAGCGGCAGTGCCGCGGCCAGAAACACCAGCGCAAGCCATAATCCCGCCGTGCGCCGTGGCCGGGCGCGGCGGGTTTGCTCGGTCGAAGAGTCCACTGCCTGCACGTGCGTCGCGTCCCCGGTGAACCGCTGAAATGAAGCGA
>DASVSS010000131.1:0-24422 GCA_036387945.1 Tepidisphaeraceae bacterium
GAGCGACACGCTAGGCCAATCTGGCTAAGTCCTCAGCATCTTGATTATTTTCTCCCTCGCCATCGTCTTGCCGTTGAGTATATGGGCGTACAACACTACGAGCCGGTAGACATCTTCGGCGGTAATGATGCTTTAGAAGCCACCAAGAAGCGTGATCAGCGCAAACGCGAACTCTGCGAACGCATGGGGATCGAACTGATTTATGTCACGCATCAACAGGATATCGGAGAGCGGGCGAGAGAGATTCATTCGCTGATGGGTTCGCGACCGACCAGTGCAGTGGAATGAATTGGGATGTCCCCCAGCTAAGGACACCCCAATTCGGATGTCGCCGCTGGGCTATTCGCCCCTACGCCCGCAGCACGCCATCTTCCCCACGCACCACGGCCGCCCCGTTCTTCACCTTGAGCAGTCGCAGGGCGTCGGCGCAGTCCTGCTTCTTCCAGCCGAACCGCTCAATCATCTGTTCGATGGTGATGCCGGCCGGCCCGCGCAGGGCTTCCAACAGTTCCGCACGCTTACTACCGGGCCGTGGGGCCTTATTGCCGGCGGCCGGAGCGGGCGTCTCCACGGCCGGAGCGGCGGCGGCCGGCTTGGGGGCGGCGGCGGGCTGGGTTTCCGGGGCCGGCTTGCTCTCAGGCTTGGGAGCGGGCTTGGCGGCGGGCTTCTCGCCTTGCGCTTTGTAAGCGGCCAACACCCGCTTCACGCCGGTCGCGTGGTTGGCGAAGCGTTTAACATCTTCGCCCGTTAGGCGGTTGTAGGTCGCGACCAGTTCCTTGCCACTCAGCGATTCAATTTCGTTCCGGTTCATATGCGTCTCCTTTAAGACGCTCGAAAGATTCCTCAGCCGCCGCCGCCCGACAACAGCCATTGCCACTATTTGACCAACAGCAGCGGGGAAAGGGCCTCGCGCAGCTTCAACAACGCTCGTAACTGAATCTGCCGCACCCGCTCTCGTGTCACGCCCAGTACGTCGCCGACTTCGTCAAGCGTCAGCCGATCCCCGCCATTCAGTCCGAAGCGAAGGGCGAGCACCTTTTGCTGGTTAGGGTTTAACTCCGCCACGTTGGCTTCCAGCAGTTCGCCCAGGTAGTCGGCCGTCTCGACGGATTCGCGGCCGTTGTAGTCGTCGAGGGACGCGATGGCGTCGGCAGTGCTGATGTCCGTGCGCCACCCGGCACGTTGCCCATGTTTTGCAGCCTTCATGTTGGCCCCGCCGAAGGCCCGCCGGACGCTGACGACGGTGAAGGTCGAGAACTTGAAGCCCTTCGCCACGTCGAACGCTCGGATGCATCGCAACAGAGCGGCCATGCCATGGCTGAAAACGTCGTCGAAGTCGGCCCGCGTCAGGCGGGAGCGGTCGACGCCGTAGGCGAAGGCCACCAGCGGCAGGTTCCGCCGGGCGATGAGTTCTTCCATGTGCGCCGCCCGCCGCGACCACAACGCTGCTTCGCCACCGTCACCTTGGGCTACCCGCAGCCGGGCGTAGTTGAATTGAAGGAACCAGCGGCGTTCTTCGTCGGTCGTCGGTGCGTTCGTGGCCGGTGTTGAGGGTTTCCGGAAGTCGTAGGTGATGTGGAACACCGGCGGCAGCGGAGGAAGGGGTTCGCTCAACGGGAACAACGTGTCGGCGGCGTCGGGAGCGTGGAAGGCCGGGTTGTCGATGTAGGCGGGTTTGGGCTTCGGGGACTTGTTCACCCGAAACGATTCATCCGAAGGCCAATGTTTACAACCGGCGGCCGGCGTTTCTGGTTGTCTGCGAGATGGGCGAAGGACATCGTTGGTTGGATGTCCTACGTTGGTGTTATTTATCGCTTCTCCACGCCCAGCGGGAAGACCTACGTCGGCTGGCATGCGTGCGACCCGACGGAGTGGCCGGACGCTGGGTTAGGTCGGTTGCCGGACGGCTACGGCGGGAGTGGGAAATACATGTGGCGGGCGTGGCCGAAATACGGCGACACCATCCGCTGGGAAATCCTTGAATGCATCCCGCTCGGGATGGATTGGCAGCCTGTAGAGCGTCGGCTGATTGCAGTCGAACGCGAGTGTGTCGGGCGACGTTGCATGAACATTGGCTCGGGAGGCCAAGGCTGCACCAGCGATGACGCGAAGCGGCTGTGGGCCGATCCCGAATACCGGGCGAAGGTTCGTCGAGGAATGAGCACACCAAAATTCCGCGTAGTGCGGGCCGCGAACGTCGTAGCAGGCCTGCGGCGATTTTATGCCGACCCTGTCCGAAGTGCGCCCGCTCGTGACTCTCTGAAACAGCGAGCCGCAAAAATGAACGAGCAGTGGGCAGATCCCGCTCGGGAAACAACGCTACGCCACAAACTCGGCACTATTGCGCGGGAGAGGATGCAGAAACTGTGGACCGATCCGGCGTTCCGGGAACGTGTCGTCGCACAATTAAGGGCATCGCAAAGGCAAGGCAATAACAACGGCGGCAAGGGTAAGAAGGTGGCGGCGGCCATCCGCCGGCGAGACGGCGGCGAGCGGCCTTGGCCAGAGGACAATGCCCTGTTGGCGGAGAGAAATGAGCCGCTGAACCAGTTGTCTCCACGGCCGCCAGTGGAACCCGAGGACGGCAGTAAGAAGGCCGTCGTGTTGGCTCTGCTGCGGCGTTGTGATTACACCTCAGCCGAGTTAGCAACTGCGATTGACGGCACGGTTTACCACGCCCGCGACACGATCAATAACCTGAAGGGCTTTGGGCACGACATCCGCTGGCGCAACGGGCATTACACCCTAGTGCGGCCCATCTAGGATCATTCCGGCCAGAGGTGTATCCCGGCAGTGCCCCCAGGTGGAATCGAACCACCACCACAGATTTAGGAAATCCGTATTCTATCCGTTAAACTATGAGGGCTAACGGTCGCGATTTTACGCCCCGACTGCCTTCGCCGCAACGCCGATCACGCCCATCTTCGTCAGCAAGATCGTCGTCACCCGCTCGACGCAATCCCGCATGTGCTCGACGCTCGGCCGAATGTAGCCCTGCGTTACGTCGTTGCCGCCGGGCAGCCGGTGATTTACGAGAGATTTGATCGTTACCGGGTCCACCTTGGCGTCGGTCGCGCAGGTGGTGATAAAGCCGTCGCGCAGCCGGTGCATGCCCGGCAAAAACGCTTTCTTGCGCAGCTTGCGGTTCTCGTCGCGGTAGAACTTTTGCTCCTTCGTCTCCTGTAGGTGGGTCACTTTCCCGGCCCGGTTCGTCGTCGGGAACACCCATTCACTGCCGGCGTACAACCGCTGGTTCTCAAGTTGCCGCTTCGCCAACAGGGCGAGCACGTAGCCACTGAGTGGAATCGTGAAGGCGTACTTGGGGCCGCCCTTAGGGTTGGGGCGGGTGAGCGTGCCGGCGTCCCAGTCGATCTCCGAGAACTTGATCGTCGCCGCGTCGGTGGCTCGCAGCCCGGTAAGTGCAACGAGCATTTGGTAGTCACGACGAATCGCGTTCTCAAGCGACTGTACCTTGGCGTACCAGCCGGCAAGATCAACGACCGGCTCGCGGCGGCGGTGTTGGGCATTGTAGACGATGGCGTTCGTCGGTGATTCAGGCAGTTCCCGGTGCAACCGACGGCCGGCGTTGTAGCAGGCCCGGAAGCGGCGCAACGTGCCGTTCGCGGCGTAGGGGCCGTTGTTCGCCGTCAGCTTGCGGTGGCGTTCGCTGCATTCGCTCGGCGTGATGTCGGCAAGCGGCCGGTCGAGCCAATCGCCCAGGTGGCGGGCGATGTTTTCGACAAGGTCGCCCATGGAGCGTCGGCTGCAACGCTTTGCCTTCATCCCGAGAACGTGATGCTCTTGGGCCTGACGAAGGGTGTAGGCTTCCCAAGCCTTCCGCTGCTGGGCTTTGACGAATTCCCGCCGCTGGGCAGTCGGGTCGATGCCTTTGCGCATCTCGGCGGCCTTATCGCCGGCAGCGTTGCGAGCCTGAAACAGCGTAAGTTCGTCCGGCCAGCGGCCCAGCGTGACGCGGCGGGTAACGCGGCGGGTGCCGTCGCTCAGGTCGCGTTGGTAGATGAACGTCTTGGCGTTGGCACCGACCAGCAGGCCGAACCCGGACAACGCTGTATCCCAGAAAATCGTCTGCGTCTTGCCCGCCTCACGCACAGCACCCTTAACAATCGTCTCGGTCAACTTCACACGCGGCATGCTCGGCCCCTTGCCAATCGGCTAATAAGGACTAAAAAGGTTTTTCGGGAGGCTTACTGGTGCCTCCCGGGAGAAACCTACCTCACGGAACCGCGTTGGGCATGCCAAAAACGCGGTTGTAGGGTGCCGAGGGATGTGCTGGGGCCTGCTCCCCGGTAATTCCTAAAGCGCAGGTCGCAGGTTCGAGCCCTGCTGCGGGCATTCACTTCGGCAACGGCAGGTCGGTGAAGCGGAAGGGGATCGTGACACGCCGCGTGTTGTTGATCGTCGCCCACGCGAGGCGCCTCGGTCTGGCATCGGACGTCGGGTCACGCGCTGTCAGGACGTATGACTGCTGGGAAATTTCGCCGGCGGTCGTCAGCGCGCTCGTGGAGACGCGCATCACGTTGCCGGTTTCGTCAGTCACGCGCAACATTTCCTCTGGCCGCAACCCGCCGTTTTCGCCGATGCCGGCGGGAGCGACCTTGAACTCGACAACGAGCTTCCAAGCGCGATTCACCCGTTCCAGCGACCGCAACGTCACGACGCTGCCGCCGACCTCGAGCGTCTGCGGCAGGACGCTCAGGTCGTCGAGCCGGCTTTCTTTGGTCTCGGTGATGAGTTCCAGGGCGAGCTCGCCTTCAAGCAGCTTCAGCGCCGCCGGCGGATCGGTCTCGACGTAAGGCGCGATGTTGCACGTGAAGCCCGTCATCGTGTGTGGCACAAGCGGGAACCGGCGCAGCCGCGCGTTGAGAATCGATTTGCCGTCGTCGCCCAGGCACTGGCGCACGATGAGCTGATTGACCCCGCCGCCGCGCAGCCGGGCCTTGGGCTCGCAGCGCACCGCAAACTGCATCGACTGCTGCACGCCGGGCCTGTCGTTCACGAAATCGAAGCGCTGCGTGTGCTTGGCGCCAAGGGCCTGCACGGCGATGGCGCCGGCGTAATAGGTGGGCGGGCGGGCGGGTCGGTCGGATTTGCCGGTGATCGTCAATCGCTCGTCGTCGAACCGCACGTCGAACCCGCCGAGGGCGATGACCTCGTCGACCGCTGCCAGCCACGGCCGCGCCTGAAGGCGCAGCGCGATGGGGCGGTCCGCCGACGCACCGGCGTCCCCGCGCGGGGTGGCGTCGGTGAGTTCGAGCTTGAGCAGCCCGGCGAGGTGGGCGAAGGCGGCACGCGGCGAAGGGAACGTTTCGTCGACCGTCACGAGCGTGGCCGCGAGGTGCTGGTCGCGGCCGATGCGGAGAATGGCGTTCTGCAGGCGATCGCGCATTTCGAAATCGCCTCCGCGGGAGAGGGCTGCGTTGATCTCCGGCAATGCCGCGCTCCCCAGCGCGACGAGGTCGTCTTCGGCCTTCTGTCGATTCGCCCAATCGGCGTCGCCGAGGCCCGCGATCAGCCGCGCCGCGTCCGGCTCGGGCTCGGCGGCGGTCGTCCCGGCGAGAGCGAGAACGGCGCATACGGCGATCCGGCCGCGGACGATGCGAGGGGCTAGCGCCATAGCGTGATGTCCTCCAGCGTGATCGGCAGGACGTGCCGCTGCACGGTCGTGGGCATGAGCCACGTCAGCGACGT
This sequence comes from Tepidisphaeraceae bacterium, assembly GCA_036387945.1. GTDB lineage: Bacteria > Planctomycetota > Phycisphaerae > Tepidisphaerales > Tepidisphaeraceae > DASVSS01. Next base: position 5,710 of record DASVSS010000131.1, read on the forward strand.
CACCGGGCGGCCGAGCGCGCCGACGTCGACGCCGGCGGCGGGTGCGACCTGCATGGTGACGCTCGTCACCCCATCCACGCTGCCGGACGCAAGAACCCGCGGCGAGCGGCCTGCCTCGCCGCTCGTGCGCGGCGTGTACTTGCTGCCGATCATCCGCAGTTGCGCCAGTGCCCGGCTTGTGACTTCGCGGCCATTGAGTTCGCCGCCGCTGAAGAGGAGCTTGAACTCGTACATCCCGCCCTCGACCTGTTTCAGGTCGACGACGCGCACCGTCCCGCCGGCAAAGGCGATCGACGCGTCCGTGCCGTTGAGCAGGTCGGGGATCTCCAGCGTCGATGCCGCCGCGACGGTGTACACCCCGACGAGCGCATCGACGCGCGACAGTCGCTTGACGCTCCCTGCCGGCAGCGTGATCGGCAGCCGCAACTGCCGGCCGCTGACCGAGAACCATCTCGGTTCCGTCGCGGCCACCGCCAGCGGCGCGGCGTTCTCGTCGGCGGCGGCCACCAGGCCGGCCATCGAGTCACAGGCGAGAAGGGGGTGTATCGGCTCGCTCATCACCGTCAGCTGCAACTCGACGGTGTGGGTGAAAAGCGCCGGCTCACCGAACTTCACGCCGCTTTCGACCGTCGCGGCATGGCAGGTCACCGCCAGCGGCCCGGCGAAAGCCGTCGGCACACGCAGCACGAGATTGGCCGCGTTGCCGGCGACGAGCGTGCTGCGGTTGTCGCCCCCGAGCACCTGCACCGACAACTCCGCTGCCCGGGCGATCTCGTGCGCCGCGGCAAGCCACGGGCGGTCGTTGAAATCGACGCTGATGCGGCGCTCGCTCAGCGGCGGCTTGTCGAGCAATTGCGGCGGGGCGATTTCGAGCTTGTTCTCGCTGGTGGCGTTGAGCTGCTTGACGCAATCGGCGATCGTGGCGTCGGTCGCCTTGAACGTCACCCGCGTACCGGTAAGAGGCTTGGTCCCGGGAAGCGGCGGCCCGTCGGACGCCGCGCCGGCCCCGGAACAGGCGAGCGCGAAAACGACGATCAACACCCGGCAATGCACGGCAGCGAAGGATGGGCGATCCACCGCAGTCCGTCAAGCCGCCGGACGCGGACTGGGATGACCTCAGGCGGCAAGCCGGCTCGAGCGGCGTGTGCGCGGGGGTGGGCCGGAACGGCTCGCACGCGGTAGGATGGGTGTGATGTCCGACGGCGAACCTCTTTCTCTGCTCGACGTCCTTGGCGCGCAGTTCCCTGCGTCGTCAAAGTCGTCGCTGCGCAAGCTGCTGGAATCGGGGCGCGTGACCGTCAACGGACGGCCCGCCCGTATCGCCAAGCAGGCGCTTACCCCCGCCGACCGCGTCGTAGTGCTGCCGCGGCCGCGCGAGTCGACGCCGGAGTGGCCGCTGCCGGTGGTCTACGTCGATGAAGATATTCTCGTCATCGACAAGCCGGCGGGCCTTTTGACCAGCACCGTGCCGCGCGAGAAGCGTCCGACCGCCGTGGCGATCCTGCGCGACTACGCCGCCCGCGCCCTGCCCGCCGCCCGTGTCGGGCTGGTGCACCGGCTCGACCGCGAGGCGTCAGGGCTGCTGGTCTTCAGTCTTTCGCCGCGGGCGCATGGGGCGCTGAAGGCGCAGTTCGCGGATCGCACCGCGGGCCGCAGTTACCGCGCCATCGTGCGTGGCCGGCCGCGCCCGGATCGCGGCACGATCGACGCCTCCCTGGCCGAGTACGTCGACGGCACGGTCCATCCGTCCACCCACAACCGTCACGCACAATCCGCGATCACCCATTACGAACTGATCGCCACCACCCCCGATCGGTCGATGCTGCACGTGCGCCTGGAGACCGGCCGCAAGCACCAGATCCGGGTCCACCTTGCGGGGATGGGTCACCCGATCGTCGGCGACACGCTTTACGGCGGCCCTGCCGCGGATCGGATGATGCTGGCGGCGGTGGAACTCACCCTCGAACACCCCGCCGGCGGACGCCGCACGTTCTCGATTGAGCCGCCGTTCACGTTGTAAAGTGCAGGGCCGCGTTCGCTTGTCATTCTGAGCGCCTGCCGTCGACCGCGGGTGAGGAAAACATTTAAAGCTTGCCCACGCCCACGCATTTTCGGTAGGCTCCCGCGTTTTCGGGCACATCGCATTGGGAGTACGGATGGCGACGTTGAGTAAATTCGGGTGTGACGGCTGTAACCGCAAGTTCGCATGGAAGCCGGAGTTAGCCGGCAAAAAGATGCGGTGCAAATGCGGCGCGGTGCTCGCCGTCCCGCGTGGGGAGACCGCCGCGGCGGCGGTGTCTCCGATGCCGGCAGCCGTGGCGATGGCGACCTCGGCGCGTCCCGCAGCGCCGGTGATGCCGCGTGTTGCCCGTTCGACGGCGGTCAAGGCGCCTGTCGAATCCGATCCCGAGGACGGCCCTTCGCTCGACGATCTGTATGCCTTTGCCGACGAGGCCGAAAAAGCCCGGCAGGCCGCGGCCGACGATTTGTCCGGCGGCATCCGCTGCCCCGGCTGCACCGCCGAGGCCGCGCCGGGTGCGATGCTGTGCACCGCTTGCGGCATGAACTTCCAGACCGGCCAGCGCCTCGTCACCGCCGTTGTGGCCGAGCCCGCCGCCGGCGCCAAGCGTTCGATCGCCGTTCCCGGCCGCGCCGCGGTGGCAGCGCCGGGGCGCGGCGGGCCGAAGGTGCTTGGCTACGCCGGCCGAAACCCGCGCGCCGACGCCGCGGTGGCGAGCGACTCCCGCGAAGCGATGAAAATGCTCATCGGCCCCGCGGTCCTGTTCGGGCTGGGCCTTGTGCTGACGTTCGTCGACTACATGTTCCACTGGAAGATGTCCGTCGGCTCGGCGTCGATCGCCGTCGCGGTCAACCTTCTTGTGAGCATGGTGCTGATCTTCGTCGGCTGCCTGATCGCCATCCGACTGCTGAATTTTTCGCTCGGCTCACCGCAGGAAGCGGCGCTGAAGGTCGCCGCCGTCGCGCTCCTGCCCGCGGCCGTCAGTGGCATGATCGCCTGGCAGTTCGGCGTCGCCGGCGGGATGGCCGGGTGGGGCGTCTCGCTCATCCTCTACTTCTCGCTGCTGAAGGTCTTCTTCGATCTCGACCTGATGGAAATCAACATCCTCACCACGATCATCTGGCTCGTGCAGACGTGGGTGGGCTATGCGCTGATCGCCATCATCCTCGCGGCCCTGACGGGCGGGAATTCGATGCTCAGCGGCGGGGCGATGGGATTCATCGGCGGGGCGATGGGGGGCGGCTCGCCCGGCGTGCGCGACAGCAGCCCGACCGGGCAGATCAACAAACGCGCCGAGCGCTACAAGATGGCCGCCAACGCCTTCGAGGCCAAGGAATGGCTCGCCGGCGGCGCCGAGCGCACGATCATGGGCTTTGACCGCGAGAAGAGCCTCGCCGCCATCGACGACCTCTACACCGCCGGCAGCCCGGAGGTGTACGTCGCCGAAGTGCACAAGTTCGACACGAAGGAGATCGCCGACAAGGTCGTCGCCGACATGCCCGACGACCAGGCGACGCGCGACAAGATCGTCGCCGTCCACAAGCCGCTCTTCGAGAACCGCGAAGTCGGCCCGGTGGATCACAGCAACAAACAGGAATTCATCATCCTGGACTTCGACGGCAACGACGAGTGATCCCCCGCGCCGCGCCCCCGATTTCCGTAGCACGGGCGTCCCGCCCGTGTTCGCGTGGCCAGACGCGAGAATCTTCGCCGCTGCCGCGGCGACACGGGCGAGACGCCCGTGCTACAGGCACCGTGGCAGCCCGTCAGGAGCCTCGCCCTCCCAAAGTGGCTTGAGTGCATCAAAATCTTATTGTTGCCCTGCTGCAGGGGGTTAGGCAGAAGTCGGGCCGCCGTTGCGCTTGAACATCCCACAGCGCTCACCCATCCCCGCGCATACGGGCGTCCGCAAGCAAAGGAGGCCGTGACCCATCCGACCGAGCATCCACCGTCGCGAATCACGCCGGGCAGTCAGAACAGGAACAATCGCGCCGTGATGAACAGCCCGATCGCGCCGCACACGAGTCCGCCGATCGCCAGCCCCTTGCCGCCGCCTCCGCCTTCGCTTTTGACGGCACCGATCTGCACGAGCGCGACGATGCCGAAGATCACCGCCAGCGACGGGAAGACGACGCTGCACGCGAACGGGATGCCGATGATCCCCAGCACGAGCGACGCCACGGCAAAGCCGTTGCTCGCCCCGGCGTTCTGCGGCGTGGTGCCTTCCATCGTGAACGGCATGCCGCAGTGCTTGCAGGAATTGCTCGTGATCGGGCTGGTGCGGTTGCACTTGGCGCAGCCGATCGTCTGCGTGCCGTCGGGCTGGCGGCTGATGCGCGGCGCGCGCTCGCCGGCGGCGGCGTAGGCGTGAACGGGGTGCGGGTCGGGCTTGAGGATTTCCTTCGTCACCGGGTCGATGAGCCGGCCGTAGCGGTCGAGGATGGGGATCGTGATCTCGCTGCCGCACGTCGGGCACTGCCCTTCCTGCGCCGCCATCGATTCGACCGCCTCGAGCCGCGACGAGCAGTAGACGCAGTTGAACCCGTACCGCCGCCCCGCGCCGGCGGCGGGGTTGTGGACGGTCGTCTGCCGTCTCGGGGGCGGCGGCGGCGCGGACGGCAGCAAGTCCGCGTCCGCCGACGCGCCCGCGATCACCCCCGCCTCCGACGGCACGTCCATCGTCGACAGGCAATTCGGACACCGCACGAGCTGCCCCGACTGCCCCGGTTCGGCGGAGAGGCTGGCGCGGCAGACGTTGCAGTTGAAGTAGATCATGACCGAATGCATCTGCCCGGAAGTCGCGGTATGGTATCGTTCGCCGCACGTCTCTTACAGGGAGCAGCCTTGCGATTTACGTCCGTAACATTGGCGCTGATGTTTTTGGTCTCCGTGGTGCAGGCACAGGACAGCACCAGGACGATCAATTCTTCGAAGATACTGATCAAAAGCGAAGATTATGACGGAGCGAAGACCATGCTGACGTCTGTCGCCGATACCGACGCGCGGCATGCCGAAGCGCTCTTGCTGATCGCGGAATGCGATGAAGGCTTGGGCAACATTCCGGCGGCGATCGACGGATACCGCGCGACGGTCGAGAAAGCCATCGACGAGCGGGTCAAGTCACAAGCCCAGTCGGCCCTTACGCGGCTCGATGAGGGCAGGAAGATTCTCGCGCAACACTCGGCCGAACTGCTTAGGGAAGCGGATAAATTCCGCGGCAAGAACGACATCGCGTTTCAAACGCTCATGAGCGGCGCCCAACTTCTGACTGGCGATGCCCCGATCGAACGCGCCTTGACCAAACTCACGCAGAAGAAGCCGCCGCCCGATGCCGAATTGTGGGGGAACAGTCGATACAAGCTCTACCCCCCAGGCCTGACGTGGCACATGGCGAAAGCGAAGTGCGAAGAACTCGGCGGCCGCCTGGTTTCCATCGAGAGCGCCGACGAGTGGAAATTCGTGCAACAGTTCGCCGTTCAAGGTAAAGTTAGTTTTTGGATCGGCCTATCGAACGAGAATGCGAGACAAATTTTTCAGTGTGACAGTGGGGCCGCGCCGGAGAAGTTTCTCGTGTGGGGCCGAGGTGAACCCAGTAATGATCGCGGGGCCGGGAATGTTGTTCAGCTACGCGCCGACGGACTGCTCAACGATCTTCCGTCCGGATATCGGGACCAAAGTTTTTTGTGCGAATGGACCACCGATGATGCGACGAAGCCGCCGGGCCGGCTCCCGGCGGTGCACCGGGGCGTGAAATGACGCTGACGGCGATGAGCCGCCGTGGCGTGCCGATTCGGCTACGGACGAACGGTGGTTGCATATCGTTGAAGAGCATTCCGGACTGGCTGGGCTGTTGGAATCGGTGCTGGAAGCTGTCGAGTCGGCCGAATGGGTGTACGCGGGGAATGCCGGAGAATGCCTGGCCGCCAAGGCCGTCGCGGCGGGGAAATATCTCGTTGTCGTCTACCGTGAAACGGACGCCGCTGATGGCCTTGTCATTACCGCGTTTCTGACGCGCCGATTAGACTATCTGGCACGAAGGACGCTGCTATGGCCGTGATCGAAGCCAGTGACGTGCTCAAACTCGTTCCGACATTTCTGAAATCATCGAGCGGCCTTGTGTGGACGCGCTACGACCGCGAGGCCGACGTGCTGTACGTCAATTTCGAAAAGCCCGCCATCGCCGACGACAGCGAACTCACTGACGACGACGTCATTATTCGCCGCCGAGGGGATGAGGTAATCGGCTTAACCGTACTGCACGCCAGTCAAAGGTAGCTTCGTCGTCCGACAGCGACCTTGACTCGCCCATGTCCCAGCCAACGTGTGCGGTGGCGGATTGCGGTACGCTCGCGGTGTCGGATCACTTCCCCGTCTAACTTCGCCTCCCACACTCCTCGCCCGCCAGTTGACCCGACCGGACGCGATGCTTTCTGTTCCGTCGCGGCGGTTGTTAAGGTACCGACATGATCCCACTCGCCGGACGGCGTCATGCCGCAATCGCTCTCGCCGGATTCGCGGCCTTCTGCACGGCGGTCATTCCTGCCAATGGACAAAGCCGGCCTGCCACGGGGCCGGCAGCAGGTGCGGAGTCAGTCATGCACATGCCGGACATGCCGTTGCACGATCCCTTCATCCTCGCGCACGAGCCGACGAAAACGTATTACCTCTACACCACCAACAGCCCGCGCGTCTCGGGCGATCGCAGCGTCGGGACGATGGCGTACACCAGCCGCGATCTGAAGAACTGGGACCGCCCGAAAGTCGTCTTCAAAATCCCGCAAGGCACCTGGGCCGACCCGACCACCCGGCCGTGGGCGCCAGAAGTGCATGCTTACAAGGGAAAGTTCTATTTGTTCACGACGCTGCACAACAACAAAAAGGTGTACGTTGCGCCGCCGGCCGTCTGGTACCCGCAGACGGCGCGGTCGACCGTGATCGCCGAGAGCGATTCGCCGGCCGGGCCGTTTAAGCTCATGAGCAATGGCGGCCCGTGGACGCCGCCGGAATTCATGACGCTCGACGGGACGTTGTTCGTCGACCAGGCCGACAAGCCCTGGATGGTCTACGCCCACGAATGGGTTCAGAAACTCGACGGCACGATGGAAGCGATCCCCCTCACCGACGACCTCAGCGCCGCGGCGGGGGATCCGATCCATTTGTTCCGCGCATCCGAAGCGCCGTGGGTAAAAACCGAAAAGCCTCGCCCGACGACGAAGCCCACCGTCTACGTCACCGACGGCTGCCAGTTCTACCGCACCAAGGACGGGAAGCTGCTGATGCTCTGGTCGAGCTACGACCAACTCCTCAAAGCGCCCAACCGCGACGCGGGCAGCTATGTCCAGACCGTCGCCCGTTCCACCACGGGCGATCTCGCGGGCCCGTGGGAACAGCTCCAGCCCCTCGTCCATCAGGACAGCGGCCACGGCATGCTGTTCCGCACCTTCGAAGGGCAACTCATGCTCGTGCTGCACCGCCCGTTCCATAACGCCCGCGGCAAGCTGTATGAGGTGGAAGACACGGGGGACAATCTCAAAGTCGTCCGCCAACGCACCGACCTCGACGGCGGCGATCCGCCGGTGACGCAGCCGGCTTCGCGCTGAAAACCGTCGGTATTGATAACCGTGTGCGATGACGCGAGCGGAGGGCGCTGCGCTTCATGACCTTCCCCGTTTACATCAATGCTTTCGGCTACGCACTGCACCCGCACGTGCTGTTCGAGCTGCTCGGTTACTCGGCGGGATTTCAGGCGTACCTGCTGCTGCGGCGCAGGGGCGGCGCGGTCCACGTGCCCGCGGAAGCGGCGATGTGGATTCTCGTCGGCTGCGTGGCCGGGGCGCTGGTGGGATCGAAGCTGCTCACCTGGGCGGAGGCGTGGCCGGAGTACTGGGCGCGGCGCGGGGACTGGCGCACTTGGCTCGGCGGAAAGACGATCGTCGGCGGGCTGCTCGGCGGTTGGGCCGGCGTCGAGATCGTGAAGAATGTGCTCGGCATCCGCCACCGCACCGGCGACGGCTACGCGCTGCCGCTGTGCCTGGGCATCGCGGTCGGGCGCGTCGGGTGCTTTCTCACGGGGTTGGCGGATCACACGCACGGCGCGGCAAGCGCGCTGCCGTGGAGCGTGGATTTCGGCGACGGCGTACGGCGGCATCCGACGCAGCTTTATGAGATCGTGTGGCTGATCCTGCTCGGCGCACTCATCTGGCTACTCCCCTTCCGGGGGAAGTCGGGCGCGGGCAGGGGGCGCGAGCCGATTTCCGACCGCGCCGAACCGCCGTCGAGCTATGCCGCAAGCGGCATGAAGTTCCGCGTGTTCGTCGTCGGGTACATGCTGTTCCGGTTCGGCGTGGAGTTCATCAAACCGAGTTGGAAAGGGTATGTTGGGCTGAGCGCGATCCAGTGGGCCGCACTGGCCGCTGCCGCGATGGCGATTATTTCGGCCTTTGGCAATCGCCCGAGGGAGAGACATGAAGAAGACGCCGCTCAATCCCCTCTCGTATGAGCCGGTGCGCCGCTCGCCGCCGCGAAGTTTTCGAGTGGTCGTCATTCGTTGCCGGCTTGGTCTTTGCCGTGCCGGTGATTGCGGTGGTGACGTTCATTGCCGTCCGTTCGGACCCGCTGTGGTTCCTTCCGCCGATTGCGACGTTGTGCGGACTTTTCTTCGTTATCAGGTACACGGAGACCCGTGCACTCGGCCTCGGCCTTCTGTGCGGATCGTTCGTATGGCCGACGATCGCGATCAGCACCGTGGCGATCATTTGTGGCGGGATGGGATTCTAAATGCCCGACCGCCCCTACGTCTTTCACGACCTGACGATTGCCCTTTGCACAACCTGCCTGCGACGCATCGAAGCCAAGATCATCGAGCAGGACGGCCGGGTCTACATGGACAAGCGGTGTCCGCATCACGGCTACGAGCGCGTGCTCATCAGCACCGACGCCGAGTATTGGCGGCTGAGCCGTCAGACGCTCAGGGCCGGGCAGATGCCGCTGAAGTTCAATACGCCCATCGAGTTCGGCTGCCCGTATGACTGCGGGTTGTGCCCCGATCACGAGCAGCACTCGTGCCTGACGCTGCTGGAAATCACCGACGCGTGCAACCTCGACTGCCCCGTCTGTTACAGCGAGAGCGGCACGCACCGGGCCGGGCAACACCGCACGATGGAGCAGATCGAGTGCATGCTCGACGCGATCGTACGGAACGAAGGCGAGCCGGATGTGGTGCAGATCAGCGGCGGTGAGCCGACGATTCATCCCGAGTTCTGGGACGTGCTCGCCGCCGCCCGCCGCCGGCCGATCAAGCACCTCATGCTCAACACCAACGGCGTCAAGATTGCCGCCGAGCCGGATTTCGCAGCGCGGCTGGCGGCCTTCGGACGGGGATTTGAGGTCTACCTGCAATTCGACTCGCTGCGCGCCGATGCGCTGCGCGATTTGCGCGGCGACGATCTGACGGACGTTCGCCGCCGGGCAATCGAGCGGTTGAACGAGGCGAACCTCAGCACCACGCTCGTCGTCACGCTCAAGAACGGCGTCAACACCGACGAAATCGGCGGGATCATCGACTTCGCCCTCGGGCAGCGCTGCGTGCGCGGCGTGACGTTCCAGCCCGTCCAGCACGCCGGGCGGCTGGAGAACGTCGCCGCGACCGACCGTCTCACACTCGGCGAAGTGCGCCAACTGATCCTGGCGCAGTCGGACGTGTTCAAGCCCAACGACATCATCCCCGTCCCCTGTCATCCCGACTGCCTGGCGATGGCCTACGCGCTCAAGCTCCCCAGCGGCATGGCCGGTTCACCGGCCATGCGATCGCCTGAAGAAGTCATCCCCCTCACCGGCCTGATCGACCCAAAGGTTCTTCTCCACAGCGAAGGCAACACGACCGTCTACGAGAAAAGCGATCAGATGCGGGCCGAACTGTTCAAGCTCTTCTCCACCGCCGCCAGCCCGCAGAGCAGCGAGAAGAATCTCGCGCAGCTGCTGTGCTGGCTCCCGCAATTCCCGATCCCCGGCGGCATGAGCTACGACAACATCTTCCGTGTCATCATCATGAAGTTCATGGACGCCGTGGACATGGACGTGCGCAGTGTGAAAAAGACGTGCGTCCACATCGCCCACCCGAGCGGCAGGATCATCCCGTTCGACACCTACAACCTGTTCTACAGGGATGACAAGGTGAAGCAGCTAGAGGCCTTGCAAGCCGGCCGGGGGATAGATTTGGCTGGGAGATTGGCGGTGGTTCAGTGAACGACGAACAAGATGGTCCTGACCCGAAGCCCGGTGTCGATCCGCATCGACAGCTTGATGATGGCCTTCGATCGCCGCACCCTTTGCCCTATCAGCCAAAAGTTATCGAATCGGAGCGGGCGGCCTTTCCACCTGCCGTCGCATTTATGATCAGCTTTGTCGTTGGCATTGTGGCCGCGGGATTTCTTAGCGCTTTCGGACTTCGCCGAAGTGATCCAGCGGTAGCTCTCGCGCTAAGCGTAGGATTGGCATTTTTCATCGTGGCGGGCGTCCTGACTTGGAAGACTCACACGTCGGGCTGGCTTGCGGGGCTAGTGGTTGCACTACTCCTTTCTCCCCTCGTATTCTTTGCCGTGTGCGCGGCTGCCTTATCCGGGCTTTAATCTCATGCTCTCGGTGATGCCAGAGAAAGCTTCAGGCTGGAAATCCGTACGTTTAAGTCGATTTAAGAGCGGTTGCGGAATCATTCCCTCGCCCCGTTGTTCGCCCGCCGATAGAATGGGGCATCTTATGTTCGACAACCTTACCGAAAAATTCACCACCGCGTTCCGCAATCTCTCCGGCAAGGGAAAGATCAGCGAAGAGAACATCCGCCAGGCCATGCGGGACGTGCGCGTCGCGCTGCTCGAGGCGGACGTCAACCTCAAGGTCGTCAACGAGTTCATCGACGAGGTGACGAAAAAGGCGATCGGGCAGGAAGTCATCAACAGCCTGCAGCCGGCGCAGCTCATGATCAAGATCGTCAATGACGAGCTTGTGAACCTGATGGGGCCGGTGGATACGAAGATCTACACCGTCACCCCCGGCCCGACGATCGTGATGATGTGCGGCCTACAGGGCAGCGGCAAAACCACGACCTGCGGGAAGCTGGCGCTGTACCTCAAAAGCAAGGGCCACCAGCCGATGCTCGCGGCTGTCGATCTGCAGCGGCCGGCGGCAGTGGAACAATTGCGGACGCTGGCGCAGCAGACCGATACGCCGATCTACTACGACGAATCCAGGGTGGCCGCCCACGGGCAGGTGAGCCGCGGGGCGGCGGTGGCCGTCGCCCGCGCCGCCGTCAATGCCGCCAAGGCGCAGGGCCGCGATGTGCTCATCCTCGACACCGCCGGCCGATTGGCGATCGACCAGGAGCTGATGGAGGAACTGAAGGACGTCAACGAAGCGGTCAAGCCGCACCAGATTTTCCTCGTCCTCGACGCCATGACCGGCCAGGACGCCGTCAACTCTGCCAAGGCGTTCAACGAAAAGCTCGAGCTCGATGGCCTGATCCTCACCAAGTTCGATTCCGACACCCGCGGCGGCGCGCTGCTGAGCGCCAAGATGGTGACGGGCAAGCCGGTGAAGTTCCTCGGCGTGGGCGAGAAGCTCGACCGGCTGGAAGAGTTCCGCCCCGAAGGCGTTGCCAGCCGCATGCTGGGCATGGGCGACATCATCGGCCTCGTCGAGCAGGCGACCGAGAAGTTCGACATGGAGCAGCAGGCCCGCCTGGCCGAAAAGATGGAGAAAGGCGAGTTCACGCTCGACGATTTCATCAGCCAGATGGGCCAGTACAAAAAGCTCGGCAGCATGAGCAAGCTGCTGAGCATGGTGCCGGGCATGAGCGAGATGGCCAAGATGGCCAACGTCAACGGCGAAGGCATCGAGAACCAGATGGGCCGGATGACGGCGATCTACTCGTCGATGAGCCGGGTGGAGCGGAAGAAGCCCGACACCATCGACATGCCGCGCCGCCGCCGCATCGCCCGGGGCGCGGGCGTGGACGTGAACGAAGTCAGCGCGTTCCTCAAGCAGTTCCACATGAGCCGCGACATGATGCGCGCCGTCGGCGGAATGAACGTGATGAGCCGCATGCGCATGATGAAAGGACTGATGAGCGGCGACCTCGGCGCGATCGCCCAGCCGGGACAGAACGCGCTCAAGACCAAGCGCAGTGGTTGGCAGGCCCCCAAAGACCGGAACAAGAAGAAGAAACGGTAGCGCCAGGTTGCGTTGCGCTCCGCCGTCAGTGTAAGTGCCGCTCTCATGCCGACGATCACCCAGATCACGCAGCAGAAGAAACGCGCGAACCGCCGCAGCGTGCATCTCGACGGCAAGTTCGCGTTCGGGTGCAACATCAATGTCGTCGCGCGATTCGGCCTGCACGAGGGGATGAGCCTGACGGCCGAGGAACTGGCGGCGATCGAGCAGGGGGGCGTGCGGCAGGAGTGCTTCGACCAGGCGATGCGGTTCCTGGAAAAACGCCTGCACAGCCGCAGCGAACTGCGGACAAAGCTGATGCGGCAGGAGATCGGGCCGGGGATCATCGACAGCGTGCTGGAACAACTCGTCGAATTGAACTACCTCAACGACGCCGCGTTTTCAGAGGCCCGGGCCGAGGCGGCGGCAAAGTACAAGCACCACGGCCGGAATCGCGCGATGATGGAGCTGGCCCGCAAGGGCGTGGCGCGCGAGACGGCGCGCCAGGCGGTCGAAGGCGTGTACGAAGCCCACGACAGCATGGCCATCGCGCGCGATCTGGCGCGTAAAAAGATCCCGTCCCTGCGCCGCCTTGAGCCGCTGGTTGCAAAGCGGCGACTGTACGGGTTGCTGCTGCGGCGCGGGTTTGATTACGACACGATCAAGCCGGTCGTCGAAGAGGTGCTGGGTGCGTTGGACGATGTAGGGGTGGATGGGGTTGAGTAGCGCGGGTGCGGTCAACCTTGCCGCTGAAGCGGCAAGGCCGGTAGACTGTGCGGGTCTACGCGATGGGGTTCATGACGACGCCGGTTGCGAGCTTGGGGTAGAAGTAAGTGCTCTTTTGGGGCATCACCTCGCCATGCTCGCCGAGATCGATCAGGGCCTGCAGGGGCGTGGGCCGCAGGAGCAGGGCGATCTGGTACGCCGTGCCGTCGACGGCGCCGGCGATCTGCGTCGGATCGGCGGTGTAGCCGAGGGTCGGCTCTTTACCGCCGGCGAAGGCGGGGGCGATGATTTCGTCGAGCAGGTAGCGGCGGAGGATTGCGACGTCGAGTGATCGCCACGCCGGCGATTGGCCCGGCTCGAATTCTGCGAGCAGGTCGGGCTTGGTCAGCGTGAGAGTGTACATCTTTTTCGTTGCCCCGTCGTAGAGGCCGAACGTGCCGGCCGGTGCGGTGGCGAGGCCGTCTTCGAACGCGGGCATGGCGGAGGGATCGCCGGGGATCTCGCTCACCGCGAACGCGCCGCTGAGCTTCGCTTCCAGCGCCGCGACGTCGAACCCGCTCAGGCCGCCGACGAGTCGGTGGGTCGGCAGGATCACACACCCTTCGTCGTGCATGCTCACGAGCACGAACAGGCAGAAATTGGCCGGGTGATCCGCCGGCAGGGCATGGCCGAGTTGCGCTTCGAGCGCCTTTTTGTAGCCGAGCGCGGTCGTGTAACGGTGGTGGCCATCGGCGATGTAGATCTTCTTCGACCGCATCGCCCCGACGATTGCCGTGGTTTTAGCGGGGTCGGTGACCGGCCAGATTCGGCTCGTCACGCCGTCGAGCGTGCCGGCGGCCTGCGGCTGGTCGAGGCCGGAGTACAACTCGCCCGTCAGCGCGCCGCCTTCGTCGGGGAAGAGTCCGAAAATCGGCGAAAGCTGCAGCCCTGTGGCCTGCATGAGCTTCATGCGGTCTTCGATCGGGCCTTTGTAGGTCTTCTCGTGCGGGACGACCTGCGTCGTGGCGGCGGGAGTGGAAAATTCTTCGATCCGCACGAGCGCGATCATCCCGCGTCGGTCGAACGTGCGGCCGCGGACGGTGAAGCTCTGCGAATAGGCGTAGATCGCCGGCAGGGCGTCGGCCTTCAGCACGCCGGCGGACGTCCAGTCGGCGATCGTCCGCGCCGCGTCGGCGTACACGGCGTCGGGGCCGACGGCCTTGGGCGGCAGGTACGGTAGATCTACGCCGACGATGTTGTACGGCGAGCGCGCCTGCAGCTTTGCCTTCCCGGCAGCATCGAGCACGTCGTACGGCGGGGCCAGTACGTCGCTCAGATCGCCAAAGCGTGTCGGGTCGTAGCGGAGCGCGGCGAACGGTCGGATCTCGGCCATAAACGTTTCCTCGACGCGCAAGGTATCGGCTCGCGGGCGCAATGCAATTCGCCCCCGGGGCGAGGCACTAACTACACTATCGCAATGCCTTACCAAGCGATCGAAGACTACGGCCTGATCGGCAACATGCACACCGCGGCGCTGGTGGGCAAGGACGGGTCGATCGACTGGTTGTGCTTGCCGCACTTCGATTCGCCGAGCGTGTTCTGCGCTATCCTCGACGATAAGAAGGGCGGCTCGTTCAAGATCGCGCCGACGGCCGACAAGTACACGCGCAAGCAGGTGTACTGGCCGGAGACCAACGTGCTGATCACCCGGTTCATGTCGCCCGAGGGCGTGGTCGAAGTAATTGATTACATGCCCGTCGGCGTGCGGCGCGGCGAGCCGGGCTTCCACCAGCTCGTGCGCCGCGTCGACATGATCCGCGGCAGCGCCGAACTGCGCATGCAGTGCAGGCCGGCGTTCAACTACGCACGCGATGCGCACACCGTCGAGCTGCGCCCGTGCGGCGCGGTCTTTCACTCGGCCACGCTTGACCTGGAACTGACGACAAGCGTTCCGCTCGATCTCACGCAATCCGGCGGCGGTGTCGAGGCCCTGCTGACGCTCGAAGAAGGCCGGCGCGCCACCTTCGTGCTGCGCCCGCTCGGCGAGGCGTACGACAGCGCGCAGGTGGCCGACGCCGGTCTTGAAGGGCGCTTGTTCGAGCAGACGATCGGCTTCTGGCGGGCGTGGATCGGCAAGTGCAAGTACAGCGGGCGTTGGCGCGAGATGGTGCACCGGTCGGCCTTGCTGCTGAAGCTGCTTACGTTCGAGCCCACCGGCGCGATCGTCGCGGCCCCGACGATGAGCCTGCCCGAAGCGATCCCCGGCCCGCGGAACTGGGACTACCGCTACACCTGGATCCGCGACGCGTCGTTCAGCCTGTACGCGCTGCTGCGCCTCGGCTACACCGAAGAAGCCGGCGCGTTCATGGGCTGGCTGGAAAAGCGCTGTCACGAGCGCAGCGGCGACGGCGGGCTGCAGATCATGTACGGCCTGCACGGCGAACACCAGCTCGAGGAGATCACGCTCGATCACCTCGAAGGGTACAAAGGGTGCAAGCCCGTGCGCGTCGGCAACGGGGCGTACGATCAGCTCCAGCTCGACATCTACGGCGAGTTGATGGACAGCGTTTATCTCTACAACAAGTACGGCACGCCCATCAGCTACGACCTGTGGGTCGAACTGTCGAACCTCGTGAACTGGGTGTGCGACAACTGGAAGCGCCCCGACGAAGGCATCTGGGAAACCCGCGGCGGGCAGCAGCACTTTGTCTACAGCAAGCTCATGAGCTGGGTGGCGCTGGACCGTGCCCTGCGCTTGGCCGACAAGCGATCGCTGCCGGCGGACCGGGCGAAGTGGTACCGCGTGCGCGACGAAATCTACATCGAAGTGATGAACAACGGCTGGTCGAAAAGCCGCAATGCCTTCGTGCAGCACTACGGCAGCGACAACCTCGACGCCGCCAATCTCATCATGCCGCTGGTGTTTTTCATGACGCCCAACGACCCGCGCATGCTCAGCACGCTCGACGAAACCTGCAAGGAGCCGCGCCACGGCGGGCTGCTGTCGGACAGCCTTGTGTATCGCTACAACAGCCGGCACTTCGACGACGGGCTGGCCGGTGAAGAAGGGACGTTCAACATGTGCACCTTCTGGCTCGTCGAAGCCCTGACAAGGGCCGGCCGAGCGGATAAAGCGCGGCTGGCCCAAGCGCGGCTGATTTTCGAGAAGATGCTCGGCTACGCCAATCACCTCGGCCTTTACGCCGAAGAGACGGGCCTGCACGGCGAGGCGCTGGGCAACTTCCCGCAGGCGTTTACGCACCTGGCGCTCATCAGCGCCGCCTACAACCTCGATCGCGCGATCGACGGCCAGGACGGCGGGCACGCCGGGGGATGATTGTGGCAATGGCCGGTGCGTCGCAGCCACTCGGCGGGCGTTCGGTTACAATGGCGCGGCGAATGAAAGTCATCCTGGCCAACCCCCGCGGCTTCTGTGCCGGCGTGAACATGGCGATCGAAGTCGTCGACGAAGTGCTGCGCCGCCAGGGCCCGCCGGTCTATGTGTTTCACGAGATCGTGCACAACAAGCACGTCGTCGACGATTTCAAATCGCGCGGCGTGACGTTCGTCGAGTCGATCGAAGAAGTGCCGCCGGGCGGCCTTGTGGTGTACAGCGCCCACGGCGTGTCGCCGGCGATCCGTGCCGCCAGCCGCGGCCGGCGGTTGTACGAGGTCGACGCCACCTGCCCCCTCGTGCACAAGGTGCACGCCGAGGTCGTCCGCTACGCGCGCGACGGGTACACGATCGTCTTCGTCGGCCATCACAACCACGACGAAGCCATCGGCACCGTCGGCGAAGCGCCCGACAAGATCGTGATCGTCGAATCCGCCGAAGAAGCCGAGGCCCTGCACGTGCCGGCCGGCACGAAACTGGCGTTCGTGACGCAGACGACGCTGAGCGTCAGCGACGCTAACCGTGTGATCGAAGTGCTGAAGCGCCGGTTCCCCAGCATCCGCCATCCCGAAAAAGACGACATCTGCTACGCCACCACCAACCGCCAGCAGGCCGTCAGCGCCTGGTCGCCCGAAGTCGACGTCGTCCTGGTCATCGGCAGCCAGAACAGCAGCAACAGCCTGCGACTCGTCGACCGCGCCGTTGAGGCCGGTAAACGCGGCTACCTCATCGACGACGTGAGCGAACTCGATCCCGAGTGGCTGAGCAACGCCAACGGCGTCCTGGTGACGGCCGGGGCGTCGGCGCCGGACCATCTCGTGCAGGCGTTGCTCGATCGGCTGAGAGATAACTACGGCGCAACGGTGGAGGTGCGCGAGCTGGTCAAGGAAGACATCGACTTCGACCTGCCGAAGAGCGTGAAGCAGCTCACCGTCTTATCGTAGAGTGCGTGGCGTCACTCCCGCCCCGGCCGAGCGTTACTTGAGTTCCACAGTCCAGTACGCCTCGTCCAGGAATTGCTTCCACGACGAATACTTCGCGTCGGCGAGCTTGAAGCTGATCGCCGGCGAGCGCTTGGGCTTGACGGGCTTGGTCAGCAGCTTCATGTGGGCCTGCTCGGGCGTGCGGCCGCCCTTCTTGACGTTGCACTTGATGCAGCAGCAGACGATGTTGTCCCAGGTGCTTTTGCCGCCCTGGCTGCGCGGGGTGACGTGGTCGAGGGACAGATCGACGGTGCTGAACTTCCGCCCGCAGTATTGGCAGCGGCTGGAATCGCGGGCGAAGATATTGCGGCGGTTGAACTTCACGTCCTGGCGCGGCAGCTTGTCGTAGCCGAGCAGGCGGATGATCTTTGGCACCGCGACCGCGAAGCGCACGGTGTGCAACCAGTCAAAGCCGTCGGGCTCGAACTCGCGCTTGAGCTGGCTGAGCTCGGTCCATTCGGTGAAACGAAGGTTTTGCCACACGGACTGCCCGGTGGAGACGGTTTCGATATGGACGACCTCCGCCGAATCTTTGGCTAGCAGTGAGAACGCGCGGCGCACGTTCACGACGCGGATGGCCTGATAAAAGCGGTTGAGGACCAGGACGTTTGCCGACAAGGCGGGTGAGAGCGCCAGGGCGGCGGACGGGGTGCGGGGTACGGCGATATCCATAGGCTTTCGTGCTCGTCGCTTGCGGCATGCCGCCCGGGTGGGGCGGCCGCCGGTGGGTGAATCGAAACAACGGCCAAGGCGCAGTGATTCTAACGAATGCCAAACGGGGCCGCCACTAAAACCCTGCTCGGAGTGCTGGCATGGTCGCTGAGACGACCAGTGCCGCTGATCATTCTTTTCCAACGCAAACGGCCTCGAAGCTGTTGAGAGCTTCGAGGCCGGATGGCTTGGTCACGGGCGTCTGATTCGGCTCAGGCGCGGGCGACCTCGAAGATGCCTTGGGTTTTAATGACCATCAGCGATTCATCGAACAGGTGGAACGACTGCACCAGCAGTTCGTGGCTGCGCCGTTCGATGTCCAGCACCGAGAGGCATCCGCCGTTGCCGTCGGCCGTCTGGGCGACGTCGGCGGTCATCAGCTCGTGCTTCTGGGCGTACTGCAGGATCTCGGCCCGGGAGGCGTCGTAGAGCGTCTGCGTGAGCTGCTCTTCCTGGGTGCTGATCATGTACTTGATGTTACCCGTGGTCATCTCGTGATACCGCTCGCCGCGGCAGGGGATCGTCTGGATGAGCCCGCGATCGGTCAGCGCCGGGGCGGCATTGACGATGACTTCCGTCAGCGTGTGCGTGCCGGTGCCGAAGGTGATGACGTGCCCGCCATCGACGACCCACACGTCGGCCTCGTAAACACGGCGGCTGACCTGCTGGGCGGCGTGGATCTTGAAAAGTTCAGGGT
>DASVSS010000132.1:0-3493 GCA_036387945.1 Tepidisphaeraceae bacterium
GCTGACGACCGTCAAGGAAGCGGTCGACAATTCGCTCGACGCCTGCGAAGAAGCGGGCATTTTGCCCAATATCAGCGTCGTGATCGAAGACCTTGAGCCCCAGCGGCAGGCGACGCAGAAACAGTCGCGCTACCGCATCACGGTCGTGGACAACGGCCCCGGCATTGTGCGCAAGCAGGTGGAGAACGTCTTCGGCCGGCTGCTGTTCGGCAGCAAGTTCCACCGCCTGAAAATGAGCCGCGGCCAGCAGGGCATCGGCATCTCAGCGGCAGGCATGTACGGGCTGATCACCACCGGCAAGCCGATGATCATCCACACGCGCCCCAACGCCAAAAAGCCCGCTCACCACATCGAGCTGGCGATGAACACGAAAACCAACCGCGCCGAAGTGACGGTCGACGACGAAAGCGCCGACTTCCCGCCGCAGCGGCTCAAGCGCCTCTCGGCGGGCACGCGCGACCCGGCGTTTCTCAACAGCGAAGATTACATCACCGGCACGAGCGTAAGCGTCGAGCTCGAAGGCAAATACCAGAAGGGGCGCGGCAGCGTGGACGAGTTCCTCGAGCTCACCGCCATCGCCAACCCGCACGCGCGCATCGCGTTCGTCCCGCCGCAGCGCGTCAGCGCCGACGAGCAGGACGATTTGCTGCCGGTGCAGAAAAATGCCGACGCCGCCGACGGCTCGGCGCCCGCCGACGGCGCGGCCCCGGGCGGCGGCGGTGCCGAGGCGGCGACCCTGGACGGGGTCGATCCGACGCTGACGACCGTCGAAAAAGACGGCGTGATCCTCTACCCGCGCGGGACCGACCAGTTGCCGCCGGAGACGCGCGAGATCCAGCCGCATCCCAAGGGCATCGAGCTGGGCATCCTGATCCAGATGATGCGGGATTTCGAAGCCGCCAATCGCGGCGGCGGGACGCTCTACAACTTCCTGCAGGAAAAGTTCAGCCGCGTGAGCCCGCAGAAGGCCAATGAATTCTGCAAGGCCGCCGGGTGCCACAGCCGCACGAAGACGACCGACCTCGATCACGCGCAAACGGAAAAGCTGTTCAAGGTGATGCAGGAGGCCAAGCTTCCCGCCCCGCCGACCGACTGCCTGGCGCCGATCGGCGTGCGGCAGATGCTCGCGGGCATGCTCAAGGGCGTGAAGGCCGAGTTCTACGCCGCCAGCAGCCGCGAGCCCGACGTCTACCGCGGCCGGCCGTTCCAGATCGAGGCGGCGATCGCCTTCGGGGGGGAGCTGCCCACCGGCGACACCGCCCGGGTCATCCGCTTCGCCAACCGCGTGCCGCTGCTGTTCCAGCAAAGCGCCTGCTCGTCGTTCAAGGCCGTCGTGGAGACCGGCTGGCGGAACTACAACCTCAGCCAGCCGCGCGGCAGCATTCCCGTCGGGCCGTTCGTCATCATGATCCACATGGCCAGCGTGTGGGTGCCGTTCACGAGTGAATCGAAGGAAGCGATCGCAGACTACGACGAGATCCGCAAGGAGATGAAGCTCGCGCTGATGGAGTGCGGCCGCAAGCTCGGGACGTACCTGCGCAAGCGGCAGAAGATGCTCCGCGAAAGCGCCCGCCGCGACGTGTTCGAGCGGTACATCGGCGAGATCAGCAAGGCCGTCAACGCCATCACCGGCACCGACGCGCAGAAGCTGTACGACGCCCTGCTCATCGAGGCCCGCAAGCGGACGGCCATCGCCGACGCGCTGCTCGACGAGGAAGGCCGCACGATCAAGAAGGACGACAACGAAGACCTGAAGAACGACGACGGCGTGCTGCTGATCGAGTCGCGCGCCGCGCACCTCAAGGCCGACGAAGCGGCCGTGGCGGAAGCCGACGCCGCCCCGGCGGTCGCGGCGGGCGACGAGGGTGACGTCGTCAAACTCAGCGGCCGCAAAAAGCCGGCGAAGAAAAACGCTCGCGGCGATCAGGGCGGGCTGTTCTGACGTACCGTTCAGACGTTAGCAGGCTTAGCCCGAATCCGCGTTCCTGACGCAGGCCGGGCAGGCGTCCGGAGTGGCCTGCCCGCGGCCGATTTCGTCGCATTGCACAGATTTGAAGACAGTCAAAAACACGAGTTCCCCATGGCCAAGAAGCAGACCGCGTCGGCAGAATCCCGCATCAACAAGCGCATCCGCGAGCGCGACAAGGTGACGTTGTCCAAAGTCGTCGACCTTGCCGAAGGCGTTGCCAAGTCGGCGTTCAAAGGCGGCGACATTTCGATCTCCATCCCCACCCGCACGCGCACGAACACGCTGTGGAACAAAAAGCAGCGCATCCTGCAGATGGGCGAAGGCAAGAGCGTTCGCGAGCTATTCAACCTGAACCAGGCCAAGCAGTTCATGCAGACGATGCTGCACGGCAACAGCATCAAGGAACTGATCGAGGCCGAGAAGAGCCTCAGCCTGCGCGGCATGTTCTACAAAGGCCTGCACACCGTCGCGGGCACGAAGGAGAAAACCTTCGCCGGCCAGGAAGAATCCGACGGCATCCTGGAAGACCTCGAAGTGGCGATGAGCTCGCTGCGCGAAGAGCTGCACATCTTCGCCGAGAACCGCGGCGCGATGGTGGGCAACATCACCGTTGTCGACAAGGGCGATGAGATCGATTGCCGGCGGATGGGATCCGGCGGCTATGCGATCCCGTCGATCACCGAGAGCGACGTCATCCAGTTCAAAAAGATCGACGCCGATTTCGTCCTGCACGTTGAAAAGGGAACGGTGTGGAACCGCTTCAATGAGGACCGCTTCTGGGAGACGCACAACTGCATTCTCACCCACGGCGGCGGCCAGCCGCCGCGCGGCGTGCGCCGGCTGCTGCAGCGCTTCAGCCGCGAGGCCAAGCTGCCGGTGATCTGCCTGCTCGACTGCGACCCGTGGGGGCACTACATCTATTCGGTCATCAAGCAGGGCTCGATCAGCCTGGCGTTCGAGTCCGAGCGCCTCGCCATTCCCGATGCCAAGTTCCTCGGCATCCGGGCGAAGGATTACGAGCAGTGCGATTTGTCGGACGACGTGCAAATCGAACTGACCGACACGGATAAAAAGCGCGCCGGCGAGATCGCCGCCTACCCGTGGTTCAAGGACCACAAAGGGTGGCAGAAAGAGATCGCCCGGATGATGAGCAACGGCTTTAAGATGGAAGTGGAATCGCTCATCACCAAGGACATCAGCTACGTTACCGAGACGTACGTTCCCGAACGGCTCAAGAAGCAGGACTGGCTGGAGTAATCCTCCGGCCGGCGCTACCGCCCTGCCAATGCCTTACATGAGCCGGCCGACGAACGCGGTCATCGAAGCGCGCAACAGCAGCAGGCCGATGACGGATTTATTGATGATGCCCGCCTCGATGACGTCGCCGAAGCGGTTCAGGTCGTTGTAGGTGACGATCGTCAGGCAGCCCAAGGCCACCACCGTCGCCGCGACGGGGCGGATGCGGGCGAGCATCGAGCACAGCGCGAAGCAGACCATCATCACCAGGCCCTGCGCCACCACGTC
>DASVSS010000133.1:0-9756 GCA_036387945.1 Tepidisphaeraceae bacterium
TGTTCGGCGGCCGCATCGCCGAAGAAATGTTCTGCAGCGATGTCAACACCGGCGCGCTGGGGGACATCCGAATGGCCACCAGTCTGGCGCGGCGCATGACCCGCGAGTGGGGCATGAACGAGCGCGTCGGCTTCGTCTTCTACGGCGACGACGACCAGAAGCAGGGCATGTTCGGCGCCGCCCCGGCCGAGTACTCGCAGGAGACGGCCAAGATCATCGACGAGGAAGTGAAAAAACTCATCGACCGGCTTTACGAGGAGACGCGGCAATTCCTCGACCAGCACCGCGAGCAACTCGACGCCGTTGCCAAGGCGCTGATGAAGTACGAAACACTCGACAGCGGCGAAGTCGAGCGGATCATGGCCGGCGAGCAGCTGACGCGCCCGACGGTGAGTGAACTGCTCCCCCCGCCGCCGGAGCGCAAACCAACGTTCAGCCCGCCCCCGCCCCAGGCCAACCCCGACCTGACCGGCCTCGGCGGCCCAGTACCGCAGCCAGGGTGATCGTCAGTGCCCCGACGTCCAAGCAACGAAACGCGGAGTAATCCACGGCGTTTTTTTTGCGCGCCAGCGACGGATGCGGCGTCGTGCGTCCGGAGTGCGGCCCTGCTCACACACACCGGCTTCATGCACGCCGGGTGCCACGGTTTGGTACTCCACGCCGTGTCCTGACACGCATGCGACAACACCGGGCCAGCGAAGACACGACTTGGAGTACCAAACCGTGGCACCCAGGGAACCGCCAAAGCCTGCGCGACATCGAGCGTGCATGGCCTGCTCTGAAGTTCGTCGCATCGGCAGCCGATGAAATTTTCCCGTCGGGCGTTACAATCCGCCGCGACCGCGCCCGAAGGACAACGACTGTGGCCCAAGCCGACATCATTATCGCCGACGAAAAGCTCCTGCCGCAGGCGGTGGAGGTCTACAATGCGGCGTTCCGGCCGAAGCGCGAAGTCGATTACTTCAAGCGGCGATTCCTCGGCCGGTACAACGCCCTCACGCTTCTGGCCAAGCTCGACGACAAGCCCGTCGGCTTCTGGATCGGCTTCGAGCTCAAGCCTGCGATGTTTTACCACTGGATGGGCGGCGTCCGCCCCGACGCCCGCCGCCACGGCGTGGCCCGGCAGCTCCACGACGCGCAGCAGGCCTGGGCCAAAGACCATGGCTATGAACACGTCCGCTGCGAGTGCATGAACCACCAGCGCGAATTCATCCACTTCGCATTGGCGATGGGTTACGACATCGTCGGCGTCCGTTGGGACAGCACGCACGCGGACAATCTGATCGTGTTCGAAAAGAACCTTGTCGAGTAGCGCCGCGGGCCGCGTAGGTCATTGTTCGATCCGCGCATGTCAGCCCTCACGCCCGTACGCTTAGTCATCTTTCCGTGCCGCATGACGCCGCCCGATTTCGAACGCTGGCTCCTCGATCCGCTCCGCCGTCCGCTGGTGATGGGCGTACTCAACGTCACGCCCGATAGTTTCAGCGACGGCGGGCAGTACTGCGACCCCGGCCGCGCCGCCGACCACGCCCGCCGGATGGCGGCCGAAGGGGCCGACCTGATCGACGTCGGCGGCGAATCGACGCGCCCCGGGGCGGCGCGCGTCGGCATTGACGAGCAGATCGCCCGCGTCGTCCCCGTGATCGAGCGGCTGCGCGGCGACGGACTGACCATCAGCATCGACACCACCCGCGCCGCCGTCGCCGCCGCGGCGCTGGACGCGGGCGCTTCGATCGCCAACGACGTGTCCGCCGGCGAGGACGACCCGGCGATGCTGCCGCTGGCAGCGGCCCGCGGCTGCCCGGTCGTGCTGATGCACATGCGCGGCCAGCCCGCCGACATGCAGATCGATCCGGTTTACGACGACGTCGTCGCCGACGTGGCGGCCTACCTTCAAACCCGCCGCGGAGCCGCCGTCGCCGCCGGCGTCGCGCCGCACCGTGTCGTGCTCGACCCCGGCATCGGCTTCGGCAAAACCGTTGCCCACAACCTTGCCCTTCTCAGCCATGTCCACCGGCTCACCGCCGAATCGCCGCTGCTTATCGGCACGAGCCGCAAGTCGTTTCTGGCCAAGGCCGCGGGCCTCGCTCCCGACGCCGACCGCACGCTCGTCACCGCCGCCAGCGTCGCCATCGCCGGGGCGCTGGGCGCCGCAATCCACCGCGTGCACGACGTCGCCGCAATGCGGCAAGTTGTGGATTTCGCCGCCGCCGTCCGCGGCGCGGCGCGCCGGGATGCATGAGCGTCCGTCGGCCCACGCAGGCGCCGCGTGCGACGCAGATTCCGAACCGGCGCGGGCACTGCGGCGAATCGGACGCACGGAATTGCGGATTGGCGCGGTCGCGGACGCCCGGTCCGGCCGATATATTGCCAATCCCCAATGCTCGCGCTGACGCTGATCGACAACTTCAACAACTTCCTGCGCTCGATCCGCGATTACAGCCCCTGGCAGATCGTGCTCGAGCTGTTGATGATCTCCGTGGTCGTCTACTGGGTGGTGAAATTCCTCCAGGGAACGCGCGGGGCGCGTCTGCTGCGCGGCATCGGCCTGCTGCTGATCTCGCTGTACGCGGTGGTCGAAATCCTCGACAGCGTCGGCTTCGCCCTCGGGCGCATCCGGGTGCTGTACAGTGCGTTCTTATATGGCGTGGGCATCGCGAGCATCGTGGTATTCCAACCGGAGCTGCGCCGCGCCCTCATGCGGCTGGGCGAGACGCGGTTGTTCCGCACGATCTCGTCGCAGCTGTCGGAAACGATCGACGGCCTGGTCGAAAGCGCGATGTTCTGCGCCCGCCGCAAGATCGGCCTGCTCGTGGCGATCGAGCGTGACGTCGGCCTCGGCGGCGTGGCGGAAAACGGCACGCGGCTCAACGCCGAGCTGACGGCGGAGCTGCTCAACACGATCTTCTGGCCCAATTCGCCGCTGCACGATCTTGGCGTGATCGTCAGTCAGAGCCGCGTGATGTACGCCGGCGTGCAGTTCCCGCTGGCCGAATCGGGCGACCTGGAAAAAGAGCTCGGCAGCCGCCACCGCGCCGCCGTGGGCATGAGCCAGGAATCCGACGCCGTGGTGATGGTCGTCAGCGAAGAGACCGGCGACATCTCGATTGCCGAGCGCGGCGTGCTTTACCGCAAGCTCACGCCCGAAGCGTTGCGCGACATGCTCGAAGAACTCCTCGGCGGCAGCGTCCGCCGGTCGGCACTGAAACCCGCGGCCTGACTTATGCCGTCCTTCCTGCAAAGCCTTCGCAACCGATTCAACCGCACGTTCCGCGGCGTGCGCTCGCGGCACCGCGCGGTCGAATCACTTAAGACCCTCGCCCTTGTCTGCCCGCTCACGCTGCTGATCTGGGTGCTGGCCGAGCGCGCGTCGCTCTCGACGGGGTCGGCGGAAGTGGTCTTCGAAGTCGCGCTGACAGACCCCAACCTCGACGCCACCATCACCGATCCCGGCGACAAAACCCTCAAGCTCCAAATGAGCGGCCCGCGGGCTCGCCTCGACGCGCTTAAGGCCGAACTCGCCAACCGCAGCAAGGCCGGCCCGGTGCGCTTCCCTGTCGAGACCAAGTACGCCGCCGGTTCCGAGCCCATCATTCCTACGATCAACTTGGTCAGCAGCGACCCGCTCATCGAGCAAAGCGGCGTGACGGTGACGTTCGCCACGCCGACCAACGTGCGGTTGAGCGTCGACGCGATCGTGCCCCGCGAGATCCCCGTCCGCCTGCCGGATGACGCCGCGGCAAAGGTGAACAACGTGGTGATCGATCCGCCGACGATCGCCGTCCGCGGCCCGCAGGCGACGCTGGCGCGCCTGTTTCCGCCCGAAAACAACTGGATCGTCCTCGACCTTGCGCCCACGCACCCGGCCCTGGCCAAGACCGGCGCCCAGCAGCTGCGCGACGTGCCGCTTCGCGTGCCGATCGAAAAGGGCCTGAACGTGCGCGACAAGGTCGTGCGGACGGTGCGCTTCGACGTGGCACAAAGCGAGAGCGAGTACGTCATCCCCGCCGTGGCCATTCAGGTGCTGAAGCCCAACCGCATCGAAGGCTCGGCAGTCGTGCGGCTCGGGCAGAAGACGGTCACCAACATTCGCGTCCGGGGCCCGGAAGACGCGATCAGCCGCCTGCGCGACCCCGGCCCGACCGCCACCCCGATCGCGGTGCTGCGCATCCGCCCCGAAGACGTGGGCCGCGAGGGGCTGCGGCGCGACGTCGAGATCCTGGACCTGCCGCCGGGCGTGACCAAGGTTGACGGTGTGGTGGAAGTCGAGTTCGGCGTCGGCGAGAGCGGCGCGGCGCTGGAGTAGCGGCGGTGGTGTGGCCCCACGGTCGGGGCATTGGCTCCTGATTTCGCTACAATCGCGCTCATGAGCGAGATGCAGCAACTGGTCGAAACGCTGGGCCGCCAGGCGCGCGAGGCGTCATCGGACCTGATGGGCACGCGCGGCGCACAGCGAAACGCCGCCCTGCTGGCGATGGCCGCGGCGCTGCGCGCCGCGGCCGGCGATCTGATCGCTGCCAACGCCATAGACGTCGCCGCCGCCGAAGCCACCGGCCTGGCCCGGCCGACGATCGAGCGGCTGAAACTGACTGAAAAACGCGTCGAATCAATGGCCGCGGGCGTGGAGTCGATCGCGCGGCAGACCGACCCGGTCGGACAGACGATCGAAGGCTTCGTCCGCCCTGACGGGCTGCGCATCGAAAAACGCCGCGTGCCGATCGGCGTGGTGCTGTTCTTCTACGAAAGCCGCCCGAACGTCACGAGCGACGCCGCGGCACTGTGTGTGAAGAGCGGCAACGCGATCATCCTGCGCGGCGGCAAAGAAGCGATCCACAGCAACCGCGCGATCAGCGCGATCATCGCCAGCAGCCTCGCGGGCGCGGGCCTGCCCCGGCACGCGGTGCAGATCGTCGACAACACCGATCGCGCGCTCGTGCCGCTGATCCTGAAGCTCGATCGCCACATCGACCTGGTCATCCCCCGCGGCGGCGAATCGCTGATTCGCACAGTCGTTGCCGAATCGACGATCCCGGTGCTGAAGCACTTCACCGGCAACTGCCACCTCTACGTCGACGCCGCGATCGACGGCATCGAGCAGCAGGTGGTCGACGTCTGCGTGAACGCCAAGACAAGCTACCCCGGCGGCGCGGTGTGCAATGCCGTCGAGCACATCCTGGTGCACCGTGACGCGGCGCCGCGCATCCTCAAGCCGCTCTGTGAGGCACTGGCGGCCCAGGCGGTCGAAGTGCGCGGCGACGAAAGCACCCGCAAGCTCTTCGCGCCCGCCAAGCCCGCGACCGACGCGGACTGGGACGAGGAATATCTGTCGTTCACCGTCGGCGTGCGCGTCGTTGATTCACTCGATGAAGCCGTCCGTCACATCAACCGCCACGGTTCACACCACACCGACGGAATTCTCAGCACCTCGTCGGCGGCAATCGATGCGTTCGTCACCCGCGTCGATTCCGCCAGCGTGATGGTCAACGCCAGCACCCGCATCGCCGACGGCGGCGAATACCAGCTCGGCGCCGAGATCGGCATCAGCACCGACAAACTCCACGCCCGCGGCCCGATGGGGGCGGCAGATCTGACGACCTATAAATGGATCGTCACAGGCAATGGACATTTGCGCTAAGGACCTATTCGTCCCCGCCGCCGGCGAATGGGTGGCAATGGTTAGTACTCTAACCTTTGAAGTCGGGCGTCTGGACACCGAATCTCGGGCACCACGGGCCGGTACTCCGGGTCGTGGTGCATGCGATCGCGTTAACCCGCCAAAAAGGGGACCGTGGCCTGACGTACCAGACCGTGGCAGCCAGAGCGATGTGCGGCGCCGTTATGTAGACCGCGACGCGGCGCGCGAGACCGTCGCAGCGGGCAATTCGGATGCGGTTGCGTTCGCCTATGCATGCCCCAAGCCTCATTGACCTTCAATTAAATTTGCGAAACACCGGCTTCACCGGCCGGCCGACGAGGTACTTCTCGACGCCTTCGTCTAAGGCCGCGCGGTAGACGTGCAACGATTCGCCGACGGCCTGCACCGTACGGTCGATGTCGCGGTCGCTGTGGGCGGCGCCGACGGCGAAGCTCGGGGCCAGGACGTTGCGCTTCAGCAATTCCTGCAAGAACAGCGTGCGGTACGCCTGGCTGCGTTCGCCGGCCTGGTCGAGCGTTGCGTAGAACAGCAGCCACGGGCGGCCCATGATCTGGAAGCGATCCTTCACGCCCGCGTCGTGGATGGCCTTGCGCACGCCACGCGCGAGACGTTCGCCCTGCTGCCTGAGCAGGCCGCACACATTGTACTGCTTGTACACGTTGATCGTCGCCATGCAGGCGGCCAGGCCGCAGGTCTCGGCGCCGTGGGTCAGCGACAGCGCGAAGCACCGTTCGCGGTCGGTGTGCTCGATGCCTGCCAGGCGCATGATCTCGCGACGGCCCGCCAGCGCCGAGACGCTGAAGCCGTTGGCCATCCCTTTGCCGAAGGTGCTCAGGTCGGGGGTGAAGTCGTAGAACGCCTGCGCCCCGCCGGCGTGCCAGCGGAAGCCGGTGATCGTCTCGTCGAGCACGAGCAGCGCGCCGTGGCGGTGGCAAAGGGCCTTGAGATCGTGCAGGTAGTTCGACGCCGGCTCGACGACCGTCTCGGCCTCGAGCACGAGGCAGGCTATCTCGTTCGGATGCTCAGCGAAGAGCCGGCCGACATCGGCAAGGTCGTTGTACTTGAATTTGAGCGTCAGCGCGGCCGCACTCGCGGGGATGCCGGCAGTGGTGGCGGTGGTGACCATGAACCAGTCGTCGACGCTGAAGAACGGGTGATCGCCGCAGACGGCGACCTTGTCGCGCCCCGTGTAGGCGCGGGCGAGCTTGACGGCGCCGGTGACGGCGTCGCTGCCGTTCTTGCCGAACTTGATCATCTCGGCGCGCGGCAGGATGCCGAGCATCGCCTCCGCCGCCTGCAGTTCGATCGCCGCCGGGCGGGCGAAGTTCGTGCCGCCGAGCATCGCGCGGTAGGCGGCGTCGCAGACGCTGCGGTAGCCGTGGCCGAGCGTGACGGAGCGCACGCCCGAGCCGTATTCGATGAACTCGTTGCCGTCGAGGTCATACACCTTCGACCCGTCGCCGTGGCTGATGACCGGACACATGCCGGCGGGGAACTGGTCGTCGCCCTTGGCGTAGGTGTGGGCCGCGCCGGGGATCAATGCGTGGGCTCTGGCCTGGTGGCGTGCCGAGCGCGCGAATGTGGGGGCGTTGTGGGCGGTGAGCGTACGCATCGACTGCTGCATCGGCGGAGGGGTCGGCCGAATGAAGGTCGTCCGCATTATCGGGCAGGCAGGCGTGTGGAGGCATGCCAATGCGCCGTGTGCGTGCTCACGGCATGCCCGGGTGGTTCGCCTGCCGCCTCGCAGGAACCGTTGCCCGGAATTGCCTATGGAATCCGTGGTGCGAATGCCGATAATGCACAAGGCGCTACCACTGCAGCGCCGGCGACAAGGAGGTCGCGGCCATGGGTGACGTGCTCGAACAATCCGAAGTCGATGCCCTGTTGGCCGCGGTCGATACCGGCTCGGTCGCCGGCCATACCGCCCCGCCGGCGGTGTTTTCTACGCGCGGGCGCGAGAACGTCGACGTGCAGACGTACGACTTCAAGCGGCCCGAACGCGTCAGCAAAGACCAGATGCGGGCGCTCGAAGCCCTTCACGAAGGGTTCGGCCGTAACTTCGGCGCGGCGCTGTCGGGGTATCTGCGAACGATCATCGAAGTCAGCGTCGCGCACATCGAACAACTGACGTACAGCGAATTCATTCACAGCCTGCCCAACCCGACGTGCTTCAACCTGCTCAAGGCCGAGCAGCTCGACGGGCAGATGTGCCTTGAGATCAGCCCGCTCATCATCTATCCGATCATCGACCGCCTGCTCGGCGGCAGCAACGCCGATCTGTTCATCCCCCAGCGCCCGCTCACGCAGATCGAGCAGCGTCTTGTGCAGCGGATCACCGATCGGGCGATGCAGTTCCTGAGCGAAGCGTGGAGCAATCTGACGCCGGTGACGTTCAGCCTGCACGATTTCGAGAGCAACCCGCAGCTCGTGCAGATCGTGCCGCCGAACGAGACGGTCGTGGTCATCGGCTTCGAGCTGCGCATGGGCAATCGCGCCGGCACGATGAGCCTCTGCATCCCGTACAACGTGATCGAACCGATCATGACGCAGCTTTCGGCCCAGAGTTGGTTCACCTATCAGCGCCGCGGCGGGCAAGACGATGCGATCCGTAAGGTGACCAAAACCCTGTCCAACGCTCCGGTCGAGCTGCGGGCGGTCCTGGCCCGAACGAAGATCAGTCTCAACGATCTGCTGACGCTCGCCCCCGGCGACCTGATTACGACCGACAAGCCAGTCGGGGCGGACGTGCTGATCCAAGTCGAAGGCCGCAATAAGTTCTTCGCCAAGCTCGGGCAGATGCGCGGCAAGCGGGCCGGGCAGATCACCCGCGTCATCAGTGAAGTGCCGGAGCCGGCAGCCGAGGCGCGGGGATAGTCCAGCGAGCGGTCGCGTTGCCAGTCCGGCCGGGCGGAGTCGATCACCGTCGCCTGAGGCTGCGTATCAGGGCCCCGACCGCCTATTCACCCAGGACTCGGCAGAGTCTCACCCTCTCGATCACGCGCGATCCGGCCGATGCCTTTTCCCTTTCTATCTCGCAACTCATTGAAACCCACGCCCACCAGCGAGTTGCTCCCTTCCTATGCCGATGCAGCGGCGTCTGCTTGGCACTCGTTGCTGTTTCTCCTGCCGCTGGTGGTCTTTTATGAATGGGGAACGTGGTATTACACGTTCGATCCCGCCACACAGAGCGAGCAGCGGATCGTCGCCTTCAGCCTGCTGCGCCAATCCCTTGCGTCGGTGGGGGCTTCCGCCGGCTGGGTGGCGCCGGCGGCGGTGATTTCGGTCCTGCTCGGGCTGGTCGTCTGCCGCCGCGAGCCCCTCCGCCCCCGGCCCGGCGTCCTGTTCGGGATGGCCGCGGAATCGATCGCCCTGGCGGCCCCGCTGCTGCTATTGAGTTATGCGATCGCCCGTTCGCAACTTCGCTTAGCGGGCGAACCATTCGGCGAGGGCGTCGTATTATCTATAGGTGCGGGCATTTACGAGGAACTGGTGTTCCGGCTCCTGGCGTTCGCGGCCCTGAGTCTTGTGTTGGCGGATTTCTTAGCGATCCGTCCGGGCATCACTTATGGCATTTCGGTCGCCTTCAGTGCCACAGCCTTCAGTTTGTACCATTACTGGGGGCCTGAGGCCTTCGCGGCGCAGTCCTTTGTGTTCAGACTGTTGGCCGGGGGCTATTTCGGGATGCTGCTGGGCGCCCGTGGATTCGGCATAACCGCTGGAACCCACGCGGCTTACGATATCGCCATCTGCCTGCTACGCGATTTGTCGCATGGCGAGCGGTGAGATTTTTCTAACACCTACAAATTGTGTCGCATATACTCACCCCCGCCCGGACGGTTGACAGGTCAACCCACCCGGGCGAGAGGCGAAGTGGCACCGGCGGGTTCTGTTGGAAATCAGGCCCGCCCGCCGTCTTTATAGAATGGGTCGCAGGTCGTGGTGACCTTCGCTTTTGTTGTAAAAACGCAATCGACCTGACGACAAGACCTTTGATTTAGCCCGGCCGAGGCTGGGCGTAAGGCATGGAAGCACTATGAGTAATCGTACCAAGCAACGACGTTGTAGCGGCCTGACGCTGATGCTGTATCAGCGCACGCTCC
>DASVSS010000134.1:0-29874 GCA_036387945.1 Tepidisphaeraceae bacterium
AAACGCGCCCTGCGGCTTCACGCAGGTGACGTTCGGCAGGGCCGACAGGCGCTGCCACATGTGCCGGCCGCGCTTCTCGAACTGCTGCCGCATCGACTCGACCGTCTCGGGGCCGCGCGGGTCGGTCAGGGCGGTGGCGGCCGGGAACTGGGTGAAGCTGGTGATATGCGAGTTGATCTGGCTCTGCAGCTTGTTGATCGCGTCGATCGCGGCCTTGGGCCCGCCGATGTACCCGATCCGCCAGCCGGTCATCGCGAAGCTCTTGCTGTGGCAGTTGAACGTCAGCGTGCGGTCGATCAACCCTTCGCCGAGCGTGGCGAAGCTGGCGAACTTCACGCCGTCGTAAATGAGCTTTTCGTAGATCTCGTCGCTGAACACGAGCAGGTTCGGGTGCTTTGCCACCACGGCGGCGAGGGCCCGCAGCTCGTCAGGCGTGTAGGCGATGCCGCTGGGGTTGCTCGGGCTGTTGATGACAAAGACCTTGGTCCTGGGCGTGATGGCGGCGGCGAGTTGCTGCGGGGTGATCTTGAACCCCGCGGCTTCGATGCCCTGCACGATCTTCGGCACGCCGCCGGCGAGCTTCACCTGCTCGGGGTAACTCACCCAGTACGGCGAAGGGATCAGCACTTCGTCGCCTTCGTCGAGGGTGGCCATGAACGCCAGGTAAAGACAGTGCTTGCCACCGGCGCCGACGGTGATGTTCTCGGGCTTGTACGCCAGCCCATTCTCGCGCTCGAACTTGGCGGCGATGGCGGCCTTGAGCTCGGGGAAGCACGGCGTGGGCGTGTACTTCGTCTGCCCTTTGGCCAGGGCTTCGACGGCGGCGTCCTTGACGAACTGCGGGGTGTCGAAATCCGGCTCCCCGGCGCCGAACCCGACGACGTCCACGCCCGCCTTCTTCAGGGCCGCGGCTTTGGCGCTGACTTTGAGGGTGATCGATTCACTTACGAGATTCATCCGGCCGGCGAGACGCATCAGGCTTCCTTGTCTAAGGGGAGGCAAAAGCTAGCCGTGGGGCCGCGCGCTCGCAAGGCGACGCCCGCCCGCCTGGGCTTCTACAATCACGCCGATGCCGCAGCACGTTTACGATGTCGCCGTCGTCGGCGCAGGGCCGATCGGGCTGGAACTGGCCGTCGCGCTCAAGCGCGCGAAGGCCGATTACGTCCATTTCGACGCGCGGCAGATCGGGTACACGATCAGCTGGTACCCGCCGCAGACGCGGTTCTTTTCCAGCAACGAGCGGATCGCCATCGCCGGCGTGCCGCTGCTGACGCCCGATCAGGGCAAAGCC
The DNA here is from genome assembly GCA_036387945.1 of Tepidisphaeraceae bacterium. Lineage (GTDB taxonomy): Bacteria > Planctomycetota > Phycisphaerae > Tepidisphaerales > Tepidisphaeraceae > DASVSS01. The sequence continues at coordinate 1,292 of DASVSS010000134.1, forward strand.
ACCCGCGAGCAATACCTCACCTACCTGCGCGGCGTCGTGCAGCAGTTCGACCTGGCCGTGCGCACTTACGAGCCGGTGACCGGCATCGACCGCATGGGCGACGGGTTCACGCTCCATACCCGTTCGCGCGCCGGCCCGCAGGAGACGCGCGCCCGCAGGCTCGTCCTGGCCACCGGCGGCACCGACCGCGCCCGCCGCCTGGGCGCAGCCGGCGAAGAGCTGCCGCACGTCACGCACGATCTGGGCGACCCGCACACCTATTTCCGCCGCCGCGTGCTCGTTGTCGGCGGACGGAACTCGGCGATCGAGTCGGCCCTGCGCTGCCATCATGCCGGGGCATCCGTTTCGATCAGCTATCGCGGCGCGTCGATCGCCGAGAACGGCATCAAGTACTGGCTCGTGCCGGAATTCCAGTCGCTCGTCGATAGCGGGCGGATCGCGGCATATTTCGAGACGATCGTCACGCGCATCACCCCCACGCACGTCACGCTCGCCGACAAGGCCGGCGCGACGCGGGAGGTGGCGGCGGATTTCGTCCTCGCCCAGATCGGCTACGAGCAGGACGTGTCGCTGTTCAAAAAAGCCGGCCTCGAGCTACACGGCCCGCGCGGGGCGCCGGTGTTCGACGAAGAAACGATGCAGACCCCCGTCCCCGGCCTGTACGTCGCCGGCACGGCGGTGGGCGGGACGCAGGAAAAGTACAGCGTCTTCATCGAGAACTGCCACGTCCACGTGCAGCGCATCATGCGGTCGATCCTGGGCGTGGACGTCGACGCCGGGTGCCTGAAGATCGATTTGCCGGAGTCGTGACGTCCCGCGCGGCGGCTCGTGCTTTGGAAGGGCGAAACTCCTGCCGGGCCTTGAGCGTAACACCGTTCAAGGCTCGGCAGGGGCCTCGCCCTCCCTCATGCTCTGTGGCTTGCCCATGGCGTCGCTCACGGCCGCGTAAAGGGGTGCTGTCGTTCGGCGGCCGATCCGGAGCTATTATTGGTTCATGCGTGATGCCTTCGGCCTTCCCATGCACGACCTGCCCGAGCCGCCGGCGCCGGCGGCGTCGCTTGTGCTCAAGCAGCACGAAATGCGGCGACTGCTGAACTTCGCCGGCTGGACGATCGACGATGTCGTGCAGAACCCGATCGCGCGGCGCGACGTCGCGCGGTGGTTCAAACTCGGCCGTGCGATGCACCGGCGGCTTGAGGTGCTGGAACTCGAGCGGCAGTGGAACCCGCTGCGGTAACGCCTCCTCTCTGGCTGATACGCGACGTGCCGATCTCCCCGCGTGGTGCGGGGCGCAGGAGCAGGCACGCGCGGATGCCTGGAACAAGCCTCGCCTAAAGACATCGGGCACGAGCAGGTCGTGGCGTGGGCGTCCCGCCCACGCCACAAAACACGCGCCACAAAACACACGCCACAAAGACACGCCACAAGAGGCAGACCACAACAGAACCCGCCATTGAATATTGCGGCTATGTTTAACGATGGGTTGTCCCAAGCGCAATAAAACGCCGGCATCCACCTCTGATTCCTCCCCTGCGGGGAGGTTAGGTGGCGGGCGGACAACGCCTCATCGCAATGAAGCGCTTAGACGCCCGGCCCTCTCCCTACCCTCTCCCGGAATACCGGGCGAGGGGTTTGTGTCTCTGGCGTCAGCGAGCCGTTGTTGCATGCTGAACGCTGCCCCCACCTAGCCTCCCCCGGAGGGGGGGAACCGGACATTGGCGCTTCGTTGCGTTTTTGCGGCCGAGTTCCCGCCCTTCCTGCCGCGGCGTGCGGAAAGAAGATGGGGGTCGGCTCAGCTTGTCACGCTCGGCGGGTTTAGTCCGTCGCCGCGACGGACTGGATCCGCATGCCGTAGAACGAGCGGTAGACGAACAGCAATGCGATGATCCCGAATCCCGCCGCCAGGCCGTGGCGGAGGGTGCTTTGGCCGTTGACGCTCAGTTGCAGCGCCAACTCCACCGCCAGCAGGCCGAACAGGGTGCTGAACTTGATGATCGGGTTCAGGGCCACGCTGCTGGTGTCTTTGAACGGGTCACCGACGGTGTCGCCGACCACCGTCGCCGCGTGCAGCTCGGTGCCTTTTTCGCGCAGCTCGGTTTCGACGATCTTCTTGGCGTTGTCCCACGCCCCGCCGGCGTTGGCCATGAAGATGGCCTGGAACAAGCCGATCGCCGCCAGGCCGATGAGGAAACCGATGAAGAAGTATTCTTCGGTGAACGCCGTCGCCAGCGTGATGAAGAACACCACCAGGAAGATGTTGAACATCCCCGCCTGGGCGTACTTCGTGCAGATCTCGACGACCTTTTTGCTGTCGGCGACGCTGGCCTTGGCGCCGACGGTGTCGTCGAGCTTCATGTTCTTCTTGATGAACTCGACGGCGCGGTACGCCCCGGTGATGACGGCTTGGCAGCTGGCCCCGCTGAACCAGAAGATCACTGCCCCGCCGGCGATGAGGCCGAGGAAGAACGGCGCGTGCAGCAGCGACAGATTGCGGATGGCCGCTTCGTTGGTCAGGCCGTTGGTCAGCACCATGATGATGCTGAAGATCATCGTCGTGGCGCCCACCACCGCCGTGCCGATCAGCACGGGCTTGGCGGTGGCCTTGAAGGTGTTGCCGGCGCCGTCGTTTTCTTCCAGCAAATGCTTGGCGTGCTCGAAGTCGGGCGTCATCTTGAAATCGCGCTGCAGTTCCTCGCGGATGCCCGGCTGGGTTTCGATCAGCGACAGCTCGTACACGCTTTGTGCGTTGTCGGTGACGGGGCCGTAGCTGTCGACGGCGATGGTCACCGGGCCCATGCCCAGGAAGCCGAACGCCACCAGGCCGAACGCGAAGACTGCCGGGGCCAGCATGATCGAGCGCAGGCTCGCGTCGCCGGCGCCGGGGACGCCCGCGAGGTTGGTCAGGTCCGCCGAGATGCCGCCGATGCCGCTGATGAGATAGGCGACGGCCATCAGTCCCAGGATCACCACGCCCGCGACCCAGAACGCGCTGAAGTTGCCCGCGGTCAAACCGCTGAGCACGTTGAGGCTGGCCCCGCCTTCACGGCTGGCGGTGACGACTTCGCGCACGTGCCGGCTGTGGACGCTCGTGAAGGCCTTGGTCACTTCCGGGATGATCGCCCCCGCGAGCGTGCCGCAGGTGATGATCGTCGCCAGCTTCCACCACAAGGTGGTGTTGCCGGCCAGGTCGGGGATGAGCAGGTACGAAGCGACGTACGTCGCCGCGACCGACAGCACGCTTGCGAGCCACACGAGCGTGGTGAGCGGCACTTCGTAGTTGAATGACCGCAGCGTGCCGTAGCGCGCCTTGGCGATGGATTCGTTGATGAGATACGCCGCCCCGCTGGTGACGACCATGAGCAGGCGCATGGCGAAGATCCACACGAGCAATTTGATCTGCACCTGCTGGGCGAGGTTGTTGGCCGCGGCGTCGCCGACGGCACGGTCGGTGAAGATGCCGGGGCCGATGGCGAGGAGGATGAAGCTGATCAGCGCCACGCCGGTGACGCCGTAGGTTTCGAAGCCGTCGGCGGTGGGGCCGACGCTGTCGCCGGCGTTGTCGCCGGTGCAGTCGGCGATCACGCCGGGGTTGCGGGCGTCGTCTTCCTTGACGTTGAAGACGATCTTCATCAAGTCCGCGCCGATGTCGGCGATCTTGGTGAAGATGCCCCCCGCCACGCGCAGCGCCGCGGCGCCGAGCGATTCACCGATCGCAAACCCGATGAAACAAGGCCCCGCCAGGTCGCTGGGCAAAAACAGCAGGATGATGAGCATCAGCAGCAGCTCGACGCTGATGAGCACCATGCCGATGCTGATGCCCGCCCGCAGCGGGATGCTGTAGCAGGGATAGCCCCGCCCTTCGAGCGAGGCGTGGGCGGTGCGGCTGTTGGCGAAGGTGTTCACCCGGATGCCGAACCACGCCACCCCGTAGCTGCCGGCCATGCCGATCAGGCTCCACAGCAGGATCACGAGCACGCGCGTAGCGCCCAGGCCGTGGTGGACTTCTTTGGTTTCCGGGTCGGTGTGCTGGGTGAGGAACCCGAAGTACGCGATCATCGCCACGCTGATGAACGCCCACAGCAGCATGAGGAACTTGCCCTGCGTGAAGAGGTAAGTTTTGCAGGTTTCATAAATCAGCTCGCTCACTTCGAGCATTGATTTGTGCACGGGCAGGTCGCGCAGCTGCTTGTAAATGATGATGCCAAACGCCAGCCCGGCCACGCAGATGCCCAGGCCCAGCAACAGCAGCGTATGGCCGGAGAGGCCGATGAATCGCAGGGAAGGATCGCTGAGGTTGGGGATCCGCAAATCCGCCTCGCTCGCGCGGGCGACGGCGGGGAGCAACAACTGCAACAGCGCAACGACCAGCGCGGCGGCGGTCGAGCGACGCGTGAAACGATTCGGCATACGTACCCTCACTTCCGAGACATGACGTGGTAACTCACTTCCGCAGCGGCGACTATAACCACACCCGCGGGCGAAGCTCAAAACATTCGCGCCACGGCCGGGGGAGAATTCCAGCTTGCACAACGACAGCCCCGTCGCAACGCTGACAAGTCGCGCGCACTTCTGGTCCCTCCCCTGCGGGGGAGGCTAGGTGGGGGCGGGCGGCCGCCTTCATCGCAACAAAGCGCAATCACGCTCCGGCCCTCTCCCTACCCTCTCCCGGCGTACCGGGCGAGGGATTTGGTTCACTGGCATTAGCAAGCCGCTACTGCAGGTCGCGGGCCGCCCCCACCTAGCCACCCCCGGAGGGGGAGGAACCAGAGACGCCCCGCCTGATCTGTCTCGCTCTATCCCGGCAACGGGCCGTTGACGGGAGCGCTGTTGTGGACGAATCGCGCGTCCGCCAGCGCGGGGAAGTGCCGGCGGTAGTCGCACAGGGCGGCGCGGTCGAGCCTGGCGGTGACGAAGCCTTCGGCCTCGCCGGCGTCGGCGACGGTGACCCCGCGCGGGTCGATTACCACGCTGCGGCCGGGATAGGCGACGTTCGGGTCGCGGCCGGCGCGGTTGACGCCGACGACGTACGCCTGATTCTCGATCGCACGGGCCGTCAGCAGCGCCAGCCAGTGCGCCACCCGCGCCGCCGGCCAGTTGGCGATCACGACGAGCAGCTCCGCCCCGCCCGCCGTCGCGGCGCGGAAAATCTCGGGGAAGCGCAGGTCGTAGCACACGAACGCCGCGGCCGTGAAATCGCCGAGCGGGAAGACGCAGACCCCGTCGCCGCCGGCGTAGTGGTCGGTCTCTCCGGCGTAGCCGAACGGGTGGATCTTGGCATACCGCGCGATCTTGCGCCGGCCGGCAAAGACTTCGGCGACGTTGCGCCCGCGCGCGTCGGGCCGGATCACGTTCCCGCCGATCACGCTCGCGTCGTACTGCGCCGCCAGGCCGGCAAGAAACTGCTCGGTTTGCCCGTCGGCGTCGACGGCGGCGGCGACGTCCATCGAAAAGCCGACGGCGAACATCTCCGGCAGCACGAGCAAATCCCCCGCCGCCGGCTTCGCCGCCGCGACCAGCGCAGCCGCCTTGGCGTGGTTGGCCGCGCGGTCGTGCCAGGCGGTGTCGGGCTGGATCAGGTGAACGCGCATCCACTGATAGCTACCGGCCGGTGCCGTGACAGGCAAGCGTGACCGCATCCCCGTACCCGGGGGAGGGCGCGCCTACCGCATCAGCCGCACGAGTCCCTGCGTGAAGATGCGCGCCCCGCCGTTGGCCGGGTGGCGGACGATCGGGGCGTCGAGGCCGAGGGTGTCGATGAGCATGCGCTCGGCGGTGCGGCCGATGGCGATGCGGCGGGCGGCGCCTGCCAACTCCAGCGCCGCGGCCAGGGCGCGGCGACCGGCGGCGACTTCGGCGCGCGTCGGCGTGCGGTTGGTCAGCGGCTGGTCCGGCTTGTTCGGGTGCCATGCGAAGGTGTTGCACAAGATCACTTCGCCGGGGTCGACGCCGGCCTTCTCCAGCGCCCGCCGCACGATCGTCGCCGTCGGCTCGAGCACGCCGTCGCGGCGGTCGGCTTCGCTTAAGGGCAGGTCGTCACGACTCGTGCGCGAATGCGGCACGCTCATCGCCGGCAACTGCCGCTCGCAGGTCATCGTGATGCCGCTGAACTTCGCCCCGCGGAACCCCGCCGCCTCGGCCAGCAGCAGCCAGCGCGCCCGGCCGATGCGCGGCGCGAGGTACGCCCGCAGGTTCTCGCGCCGCCATTTCGGCGCGCTCGGCGAGCGGTCGGACTCGGCATCAAAGTCGTACCACGGATTGAACACCCCCGGCGGAGCGTCGCGCAGGATTCTGACGTAGCGGTCGAGCGTCATTCGTTCCCTTCGACAACGCCAATACAACAGGGCGCCAATCCGGTCCCTCCCCCTCCGGGGGCGGTTAGGTGGGGGCGGGCGGACGCCTCATCGCGAAGAATCGCCTTTACGCTCTGGCCCTCTCCCTACCCTCTCCCGGGGTACCGGGAGAGGGGTTTGCTTCACTGGCAACAGCGGGCTGCTATTGCAGGTCAAGGGCCGCCCCCGCCGGGCCTCCCCGGGGAGGGGGAGGAACCGGAACGCGCTCTGCGTCTCGTGATGCCCGCCTCATGCATGCACGCGGCGGGTGTACACCCACCACTCGATCAGAAGCAGCGGCAGACCCACCGCCGCCAGCAGCCACCACCATAGTTGCAGCGGCGAGCGGCCGTTGTCAGCCTGGGCGATTTGCCCGATCGAGCCCGGCGGCTTGTCCAGCGGCAGCACGTTGCTCTCGGTCTCGTCGAGCAGGTTCACCGCCACGCGCTCGTACTGCGGCACGACCGGGTTCGTCTGGTACAGGCCCACCGCGTCCAGCGGCGGGAGCGCGAAATCCCCCGTCGCCGGCACGGCGAGCTTGCGCGGCCCGGCGGGGCCGACGAGCGTGATCTCTTTTGCGCCATTCAGCGCCCGCTCGAGATTGCTGCGCGGCAGGCGCGGCGTGCTGCCGGGGGCGAAGCTCTCGCGCACCGTCAGGTCCGTTCCCACCGCGATGTACTGCAGGGCGTAATAAAAGAAGAGCGAAAAGCTCTTGCGCATCGGCCAGTTGCTTTGCAGCGAATCGAACGCCAGCGCCAGGTGCGTCGACTTGCCCTGGCGGTGCAGCACCACGAGCGGGCCGGCCGTGCCGTCGAGGAGGGTCGTGGCGTCCAGCGGCAGGCTGAGCTGCATCGCCTCGGCGATGAACAATTTGTCCATCGACGGCAGATTCCGCATGATCGGGTGCTCGCGCGCCCAGTCCATCACGCCCACGTCGGTCGACATCATCCCGCGCCCCTGCTCGTCCTTGCGCTGCGACAGCGCCAAATCTTCGGGCAGCGCGCCCACCCAGATGTAGTTGCCGCTCTCCGGCCGGTGCTTAGGGACGTAGCGGTCGAAGATCACCACGTCGTAATCCGCCGGCCGGGCCGTCTCCCAATCCGAGGGCGTGAGCGTCGCGGGCTTCTGCAGACGCTGGCTTGCGAGCATGCGCTCGAGGAACGGGTTGAAGTCGGTCACCAGCGCCACCGCCAGCGATTTCGGCGGCGGCACGACGACCAGCGCCGCGTCGTCCTGGGGCAGCACGTCGCGGTCTTTATTGGTCTGCTCGAGCTTGATCGTCGCCGCCGTGGCGATGTCGAGCGTGAACTCGACGCTGTTGCGGTTGCCTTCGCCTTTGGCTTCGGCGTCGGATTTCTGCTTGTCGCTCCAGCGGTCGGGCAGCAAGCGCAGGCCCGAGCGCACCTGCCGCACTTCGAAGGCGTCGGCGGTCTGCTGCGGGTCGATGGCGGCGACGCTCAACGTCACGTCGGCGGCGACGGGCTCGGGGCCGTAGTTGGCGAGGCGCGCGAACACCTGCACCTGCGTCGGCTGCTCGTAGTTGCGCCGCGCGCTGAACGACACCACCGCCACGTTGCGGCTCTGTGGGTCGCCGACGGGCTCGAACGTCACGTCGCCGCGCAGCGCCAGTTGCACGTCGTCGCGCGTGCGGCCGTCGGAATAGACGAACACGCGCTGCTGGTTCTGGTTGTTGTTGCCCGGCCCTTCGACGACCTGCACCTGCGCGTCGGCGAGCTGATACGCGAGCTTAAGACTGCTGCGGCGGTCGGTGGGGCGGATGGCGTTGATCGCGTTGCGCAGCGCCGGGGCGTCGCCGGTGAACGGCTGCATCGTCTCGGCCGAATCGTCGAAGGCGATCACCATCGCCCGGCCGCCGCGGCCCATCGTGTCGACGAGATCGAGCGCGCGCCGCTTGGCCTCGTCGAGCCGCGTGCGCCCCCCGCCGACGCCGTTGCCGTCGCGCGCGCTCATCGACGCGCTGCGGTCGATGAGGATGACGGTGCGGTCGCCGGCGCGGGCCTTGTAGAACGTGATCGGGTTCGACAGCGCCAGCAGCAGCGCGATCAGCGCCAGCAGTTGCAGCAGCAGCAGCAGGTTCCGCCGCAATTTCTGGAACGGCGAGTTCACCTGCAAATCCTGGACGGCTTTTTTCCAAAGGATCGTCGACGGAACGCTTGCCTCCTTGCGCCGCAGCTTGAGGAAGTACAGCAGCACGAGCGACGGCACCGCCAGCCCCGCCGCAAGCGCAGCCAGCGGCCAGTTGGCGAAGGTGGGAAGCCAATTCATGTTGAACACAGTCTACCCGCCCGGCGGCGTGGAGGAACGCCCGGCAGCGGGGTTCAAGCAGCTGTGCGGGCGGTTTGGCGATTTGGTGTGGTTCCGGCCGAGCCGCCGCAAGTATGTCTCCCCCGCCCCCGGCACGCGCGACCGGGCGGGTTTGTTACACTCTGCGTATGCGAAACCCGTCCTTTAGCGTTGTCTGCCGGCTCGCGGCCTGGATCACCGTGGCGGCGACGGCCACCGCGGCGCAGGCGCAGAACGCCCCGGCTACGCAGCCGGCGCCGGTGCCATGGGCGCCGCCGATTCTCCCCGCAATCGACCCGGCCACGCCGCTGCCGGCCGTTGTGAGTGTCGAGGCGACGGAAAAGCAGCTCAATACAGTTGTTCCGCAGATTCGCTACCAGGGCGCCAGGCTCGCCGAAGCGCTGGATCATTTGAGTAAGATCGGTGGGGTTCCTCTGAGGATCGAATGGCCGGTGCTCAATGAAGCCGGTTTGACTGCCGACAGTGCCGTTAGCACGCGCCTGCGAAATGTTCGATTCGACAGGGTTTTGAGGACCGCTCTCGAGAATGCGCGACCCCATCCCCAAGGTGCCGCGGCACCCGAGAATGCACCAATGCACGTCGCGCTGCCCGATGGCCGGGTGTTGGTCAGCACCCGACGCGACGTGTTCGATCGTTTCGCGAGCACCAAAAAGTACGACGTGCGCGACTTATTCGCCGGCGACCAAGCCGGCGGCATGCCGCGCGCCGAGCTTCAGCAGCAGATACGTGATTTGATTGTCGAGACCATCTCGGCGGATTCATGGGCGGCCGGCCTCGGCACCATCGGGGGCACGATCACGTTCGACGGCGATACGATGATCGTGCGACAGACGGAGCAGGTGCACCGGCCAATTAAAGAGCTGATCGACGCGCTACGATCGGCTAACCCGCCACGGCCGTGACGGCGGCATGACGCAAGCGATCGGGCCCCGACCTGCAAGAACGGCTCGCTGCCGCCAGAGAAGCAAACCCCTCGCCCGGTACTCCGGGAGAGGGTAGGGAGAGGGCTTGAGCGTGAAAGCGCTGACATTGCGATGAGGCGGCCGCCCGCCCCCACCTAACCTCCCCCGCAGGGGAGGGACCGGACATTGGCGCTTGATTGCGATGGGGCGTCCGGCCGCCCCCACCTAACCTCCCCCGGAGGGGGAGGAACCAGAGGCGGCATTGGCGTTGGATCGCGGCTTGGCTGTCGAATGCGCAGCGCCTCGAAGAATAATCCGCGCAATTTTTATGGCGCCGGCCGGGCGATCGGACGGCGCGCTGCGCGCCAGCTCCGTCGATCGCGCAGCGCTGCGAGTGAATAGGGAGGGACCACCCCCGCGGCCGGGGCGGGGCGGCGCAGAAGAAGGCGATCAGGGTGGAAACCACCGGCGGCGGACTGGGCGGTTTACAGCGCCGCCGGCGACGGGTGATTTCACCGCCATCCCTCGGCCGGGCCGGGCGTTGCGGGTTGGTGTGGAATTGGAAATAGAAGGAACGAGAATCGACCGGCGGGTCTGCTGGCGGTCGGTGCGATTGCAACGGGCGGACATGCGTCCATAATGCCGGCCGACTTCAGCGGCGGTGAGACGGACGGAATTCATTTCGCAACCCGGCGGGCAAAGCCCGCGGCGCGTTGCCACACGATCGGTTGATCCATATGACGATGCAGACTCTTTGCCTGTTGGCCGTGCTGGCGTGTCTTGTCCTTTGCGCCGCCGGCACGGCGCAGACGACTGGGCAGACGACACCGCCGGCAACGACCGCGCCGACGGCGTTCTCCGTTTCGATGACGATCGATGCCGCCCAGCCGATCGCGCCGTGGAAGCCGGTGCACCGCTTCTTCGGCGCCGACGAGCCGAACTACGCCTACATGAAAGACGGCCGCCGGCTGCTGGCCGAACTCGGCGAGCTGGACCGCGGGAACGTCTACTTCCGCACGCACAACCTGCTCAGCACCGGCGACGCTACGCCGGCCCTGAAATGGGGCAGCACCAACGCCTACACCGAAGACAAAAACGGAAAGCCGATTTACGACTGGACCGTCGTCGACCGCATCTTCGACACCTACCTGAAGCACGGCGTGCGGCCGTACGTGCAGATCGGCTTTATGCCCGAGGCGCTGTCGATCAAGCCCACCCCTTACCAGCACGAGTGGCGGCCGGGCCTGAAGTACGACGTGATCGGCACCGGCTGGGCCTACCCGCCGAATGACTGGAACAAGTGGCAGGAACTCGTTTACCAGTGGGCCCTGCACTGCGTCGAGCGGTACGGGATGGAAGAGTGCGAGAAGTGGTACTGGCAGACGTGGAACGAGCCCAACGGCTCGTCGTACTGGAAGGGCACGCCGCAGGAGTTCCATCGCCTGCACGACCTGGCGATCCACTCCGTCCGCCGGGCGATCCCGAAGGCGCGCGTCGGCGGCGCCGACACGATCGGTTTGGGGGGGAAATTCGCGGAGAACTTCTTCATCCACTGTTTGCGTGAAAAGAACTACGCCACCGGCGAAATCGGCACGCCGCTGGATTTCGTCTCGTTCCACGCCAAGGGCAATCCGAAGTTCGTCAACGGCCACGTGCAGATGGGCATTTCCAATCAGCTCAAAGGGATCAACGACGCCTTTGCGCTGTTCGCCCGTTACCCGGAGTTGAAAGACAAGCCGATCGTGATCGGCGAGTCCGACCCCGACGGCTGCGCCGCCTGCCAGGGCAAGCACCTCGACTACCGCAACGGCACGCTGTATTCGAGCTACACCGCCGCGAGCTTCGCGCGCAAGCACCTGCTGGCCGACAAGCACGGGGTGAACCTTGAGGGGGCGCTGACGTGGGCGTTTGAGTTCGAGGACCAGCCGTACTTCGCCGGCCAGCGCGTGCTGGCGAGCAACGGGATTGATCTGCCGGTGATGAACGTCTTCCGCTGCTTCAGCCGCATGGGCGGGCAGCGCGTGCGCAGCGAATCGAGCGAACAGTTGCCGCTGGACGTGATGACGAGCAAGGGCGTGCGCGACCGCCCGGACGTCGGCGTGATGGCGACTCACGGCACGGAAGGCCGCACGAGCGCGTTCCTCTGGCACTACCACGACGACGACGTCGCCGGCCCCGACGCGGAGATCTCGATCAACTTCACCGGCCTCAAGACCGCCGCGGTGACGGTCGAGCGTTTCCGCATCGACGAAGACCACTCCAATGCGTTCGGCGCCTGGAAAAAGATGGGCAGCCCCACCCCGCCGAACGACAAGCAGTACGCCGACCTGGTCAAAGCCGGTGCCCTGCAGACGACGGGCCGGCCGAGCGAAGCGAACGTGACCGACGGCAAGCTCACGCTCAAAACCACGCTCCCGCGGCAGGGCGTGGAGTTGATCGTCCTGTCGCCGAAGTGATTGCGCAGGGTGCGGTTCACCGCACCGCCGGCAGGGGCAATGGCAAGGGGGCAATGGCAGGGGGCAATGGTGTGATGAATCGCACCCTGCGGGTGGGTCGCGCGTCAGCCGAGCAAACCGCGCTCGCGCAGGTAGTTCATTACGAGCGTCTCGAAGCCCACGTTCGTGCTCGTGAACAGGTACGTTCCGCCGCGGCGGGTGATGTAGTCCTTGAGGCTCAGGCAGTAGGCGTTGAGGTTGTTCTTGTACTTCTTCATCAGCGGCTGCGTGATGCTGACTTCGGCGGTGTCGGCGTCTTCGACGTCGACGAGTTTTAAGTCGCCGACGAGATCGGGATCGATTTCCTGCGGGCTCAATACCTGCACCGCGAACAAGTCGTACTTCCCGCCGGTGACATAGCGAAGGCCGTCTTCGAAGCCGTTTTTGTCGAAGAAATCGCTCAGCACCACGCACACGCCGCGTGTGCGGTGCGTCAGTGCAAAGCGTCGGCAGGCTTCGGCGAGGTTGCCCCCGCCGGCGAATTCGAGCTTGCTGACGAAATCGATCAGCTGCGCCACCCGCCCGCGGCCGCGCAGGTGGCCGGTGGTGGCGACGACGCCGTCGGCGATGGCGGTGATCGTCACGCGGTTGTAGTTGACCAGCCCGATGTACCCCAGCGCCGCGGCGACGCGCTTGAGATACAGGCCCTTGTGCGGGTTGCCGTAGTCGCTGCTTTTGCTGGTGTCGATGAGGATGTGCAGGGCGAGGTCTTCTTCTTCAAGAAACAGCTTGAGAAACAGCTTGTCGAGCCGGCCGTAGATATTCCAGTCGATGAACCGCAGATCGTCGCCGGTGACGTAGTTGCGGTAGTCGGCGAATTCCACGCTCTGCCCGCGGCGCTTCGACCGCCGGTCGCCCTTGAGTTTGCCCGCGAGGATCTTTCGACTGATGACGTCGAGCTGGCCGAGCCGGGCCATGAAGGCGGAATCGAGCAGCGGGGGTTCGGTGGTTGGCATAAGGCTCGAGGAGGATGATAGCCGATCGGGACGCCTCGTCGCAGCGAAGCGCCGGTTTCCGTTTCTTCCCCCTCTGGGGAGGTGAGGTGGGGGCGGCGTTCGGCATGCTATAACGGCAACGGCTTACTGCTGCCAAAGAACCAAACCGCTCTCTCGACACGCCGGGAGAGGGTAGGGAGAGGGCCGGAGCTTGATTGCGTTATATTGCGATGAGGCGCCTGCCATCCCCACCTAACCTCCCCGGTGGGGAGGGACCAGAGAGACGATTTATTGCGATGCGGCAGCCGCAGCAACCCCCTCCCTGCACTCCCCCGGGTATGGGGGAGGAGTTCGGCGCTTCGGCTGTGCCGCGCTTCGCGGTTATTGCTTTTCCATCCGCCGGCTCGTGCGGCTGGGGCGTAGTTCGATGGCGAGGGCCGCCTTCGCCTGGTCTTCCGGCACGATCAGCACCGACGGCTCGACGACGTCAAGCACGCCGAAGTGCTGGCGGGCGTTGATGACGCGGGCAAGCTCGTCGGCGGTTTTTTTCATCCGCAGCAGGATGCGGAATTCGTCCTTGCCCTGCTTGCCGTTCCACACCGCGAAGGTGCCGGCCTGGCCCATGGCGACGCGGACTTTGCCGGTATTGGGCGGGATGGTGTATCGGGCCATACGCCAATGCTATGCTCCCGCCGCCGGCCGGCAACTGCGGCGGACGCGGGGTTAGGGGAGCGGAAGGTCTTTGAACTCGAACGGCACGTCGATCATGCGCACCTTCGTCGGGACGCGCACACGCACGCGGTCGAGTTCGTTGAGCACGCTCTCGACGTTGCCGCGGGCAGACATCAGGCGCATCGTCAGCTTCTTGCCCGCCGGGTCGCGCGTGATGTTGTTCGCCGGCAGCGGCAGAGCGCGGCCTTGCTCGTTGACCGCCTGCACGCAGTTGCGCAGTTGCTGTTGCCAGCGCGGGTCGGCGTAGAGTTCCACCGCCGGCCCGCTGAGCGTCACCGACAAAGCGACGTTGCGGTCGATGTTGTCGTCGATCTTGGCGGTGACGGTGATCGCCCCGCCGGCGACTTCGCGGCCGTCCATGAGGTCGTTGATGCCCACGTCGACCGACGCCTCTTCGATCACCTGCCGGCAACGGATGCGCCCGGTGACGCGCTTGACCGATTTCACCGCGGTTGTCGAGGCGAACTGCACCGCCACCGGCCAAGTGATCGACGAAAGATTCATCTGCGACGGCCCCGACCCGAACGACACGTCGCGCGGCGTGCCGTCGTACTCGATCGCGTCGATCGTCGCGCTGCGGCCGGCAGAGACGATCTTCAGCGCCGGGTCAGTCAGCAGCAGAAGGTTGATCGTGTAATTGTAACCCGTCTGCGGGCGCTCGGTGTTCAACTGCACGCTCGCGTTGACGGTCGTGCGCGTGAGGACCAGCGCCGCGGTGTCGCTCAGCGGCACGACCGACAGGGGGCTGCCGTCGGCGAGGTACATCGTGTCGTTGTCGCCGGGCGAGACGTCGGCTTTGTCGAAGAACGCGCACAGCGCAGGCACGAGCGGCTGCTCGCCGGACTGGAACTGGATCCCCCGCGGCACCTGCTGCTGCATCCCGACGGGGAAGCCGAGCTGCTGGGTGAGCTGCGTCGCCGCTTCGGCGCCGTTGCGGGCCTCGATGGCGAGGGTGACTTTCGTGGGCTGCGTGGTCGGCAACTCCGCGGCGGGCGCGGCGGCGGCGATCAGGCCGGCGGTGAGGGCGATGGCTGGGTTGAATCGCATCAATGCTCCGGGGGTATACGGAATGCTAATGAATCGGGTGCTAAGGGATCGGCAAGTCGGCGGCCTCGACGGGGAGCCGCTCGGGCGTGGTTTCGGTGATCGTGTCCAGGACGAGCCGCACGGGTTTGGGCGGCACTTCATCGGGCTTCACTGCCTCGAAAGCGCGGCGCTCGGGACGGACGGTATAGCGATTCTCCGAGTAGGCGCTGCTGGTCGTCCCGCCGCGTCCCATCAGCCGCAACGGCTCGCCGGTGTCGGAGGTGACGACGGCCTGATCGGCGGCGATGGAGTTGCGGAACTGCTGCCACTGCGCCTCGGCCATCGAGCCGCGGTCGAGGCGGATCATCAGTTCGCCGGCGGCGCCCCCCTTGGCCACGGGGCCGATCGTCATCTTGGCCCCGTCGAGTTCGACGACCGCGGGGGCCTCGGCGAAATCGGTGAACGTGATGCGGCGGACGGTCTTGGGCCGCTGCACCACGACCGCGGCGCGCAGCGACTTGATCGATTTCGGCGCGGGATTCGAAAGCACGAGCTGGCCTTGTGCGCCGGTTGACGCACCGGCGTTGACCATGCCCGTGCCCCAGCTCACCGTATTACGGCCCTGGGCGGGGGCCTTCATGGGGCGGCCGGCGTCGTCGATCACCTCGTCCCATTCCACCACGCCGCCGCCGAGCATCGGCGTGGGGCCGGCGGCGACCTGGAAGGTGACGGACAAGACCGGCTCGGCATTGTTCGGGTTGGGCGGGTCGGTGGCGTTGCGGTTGATCGACGACAACTTCGCCGACGCCGCCGCCCCGCCGCGCAGGCGCTGGCGGTCGTTGAGGCCGTTGCCGTCGGGATACAAACGGAACGTCGGGCGGCTGTCGCCGCCGTCGCTGGATACGCCCATGCCCACCGCCCGGCCGAGGGCGTCGACGGCGGTGTAGAGATCAACGTCCTTGATCTCCAGATCGCCGATGACCGCCGGCCCGCCAGTCGCACGCTCGGCGTTGGCCATCTCCACGGGGATGCCCGTCTGCTTGCGGAAGCCGTCGATCATCTCCGGGATCGACACGTTCTTCAGCGAGAGGTTGTACCCCTTGGTCTTGTAGACGTCGCCGGCGGGCAGAACCTCGATCTTGGCGTCGGCCCGGACGAGCGTCGCCCCCAGCAGCAGGGCCAGCGCGGCGATGTTCAACTTCAGTCGGGTGTTCATCGTTTTCCTCTGCAAAGTCTTTTTCCGGTAAGCCTCTGATCCCCCCTCCCGGGGTACTGGGAGAGGGAACCGAATTAGCGCCCGGCTCCCACAAGGTCCGCCACCTGCGTGGGCACGTTTTCGATCACGTTGGCCAGCACCGCGTCGGTGGTGACGCCTTCGGCTTCGCCTTCGAAATTCAGGATCACCCGGTGCCGCATGGCGGGGATGACCACGTCCTTGACGTCCGCGAAGCTGCAATGGAAACGGTTGTCGAGCAGGGCCCGCACCTTCGCCGCCAGGCTGATCGCCTGCGCCGCGCGCGGGCTGCTGCCGACGCGGAGAAACTGGTTGACCATCGGGCTGGCGAACTCCCCGTGCGGGTGCGTCGCCAGCGTGCAGCGGATCGCGTAATCCTGCACGTGCGGGGCGACGACCACGCGGCGGATAAGTTTCTGGTGCTCGAGGATGCCGGCCGCGTCGATCATGGGCTTGATCGGGGCCTGGTAGTCCTTCGTCGTGCGGTTGAGGATCTCGTGCAGTTCGCCGCGGCCGGAGTACTGGACGATAAGCTTGAAGAAGAACCGGTCGAGCTGCGCTTCGGGCAGCGGGTAGGTGCCTTCCTGTTCGAGCGGGTTCTGCGTGGCCATCACGAAGAACGGCAGTTCGAGCTTGCGGATGTCGCCGCCGGCGGTGACCTGCTTTTCCTGCATCGCTTCGAGCAGGGCCGACTGCGTTTTGGGCGTGGCGCGGTTGATCTCGTCGGCGAGAAGGATCTGGCAGAAGATCGGCCCTTCCATGAACTTGAACTGCCGGCGGCCGTGCTCGTCTTCCTGGATGATGTTCGTGCCGATGACGTCGGCGGGCATCAGGTCGGGCGTGAACTGGATGCGGTTGAACTTCAGGCTCAGCGCGTCGGCGAGCGCTCGGATAAGGGCCGTTTTGCCCAGGCCGGGCACGCCTTCGAGCAGCACGTGCCCGCCGACGAACAGGCACGTGAGCACGCCGTCGATGATGTCGTTGTGGCCGACGATCGCCTTGGCGATTTCGGCCTTGACGGCGGCGTAGTCGCGGCGGAACGCGTCGCACGCGGCCTGGATGTCGGGGTCGATGCCGGGGATGGGGGCTGCTGCCATGGGACGGGGGCTCCGGGTGTTGGAGGATCAGACTATAGCCAAGGACGCAACCGAATGCGCCGCCGAATGCACCGCGCCGGCGGCGGATCGCTTCCGGCCGGCCCCGGGCGGGAAGTGAGAAATATTACCGGCGTCCGTGCCCGTTGCCGAAGCGCTGTTCATAGAATGAGATCACCAATGAGATCAAGGGCCGTGAGAAAACGACCGAACTCCGTGCATTCGAGGAACACATGATCGACCCGACGAACAATCCGACTGCGAATTATCCCACGTCCCGCCGGTCGCTGTTGAAGACCGCCGGCGCACTGGCCGCCGCCGCGGCGCTGCCGGCAGCGGCGAGCGCGCAGGCGCCCGCGGCGCCGGCGGCCAAGTCCGAGATCAAACCCGAATCCAAACCCGTCCAGGGCGGCGGGTTTTACAAGCTCACCATCGGCGACGCCGAAGTCACCCTCATCGCCGACGGCGGGTTTATTGCCGACAACGCGGGGGCCATCTTCAAGGGAGACACCGATGACGCGGTGACCAAGACCCTCGCCGATCGGAACCTGGCGCCCACCAGGTTGCAGATGTACGTCAACACGCTGCTGATCAAAAAGGCCGGCAAAACGACCCTCATCGACACCGGCACGGGCGGGCGGATGGGGCAGACCAATGGCTTCTTGTTCGACCGCCTCGCCGCCATTGGCACGCCGGCGGAGTCGATCGACACCGTCGTCCTCACCCACGCGCATGGCGATCATTTCGGCGGCTTGCGTGACGCCGACGGCAAGCCGCGCTTCGTCAATGCCGAGCTGATCGTGGGCGAAGCCGAGCATGATTTCTGGACGAAGGCCCCTGACGCATCCAAGGCCGGCACGCGCCAGGCGGGCAAGCAGCAGCAGGAGTTGTTCGCGGCGTTGAAGTTCACCCGCGTCGCCGTCAACGGCGAAAAGGAACTGCGCCCCGGCGTCGTCGCGGTCTCCACGCCCGGCCATACGCCGGGGCACTTGTCGATCCGCGTCGACGGCGGCGGAACGAACGGATTATTTTACAACACCGACCTGATCCACCACGTCGCGATCATCCTGCCGCACCCGGAATACCGCGTCACCTTCGACGTCGACCACGACGCCGCGAGCCAGACCCGCAAGACGACCTTCGAGCGCCTCGCCGCGGAGAGAATGCTAGTCAGCGGCACGCACGTGCCGTTCCCGGGATTCGGCTACATCGACCGCGCCGGCACCGGCTACGAATGGCGTCCGGCGATGTGGCAGTGGTAAACGCCCCAGGGCGTATTATGCACTTTGCGGTTGAAAAACAGGGCTCGGGTGCCGCGACGGATCGACCGATTCGTTCCGCCGGCGCGTCACTTGTACTCATCCGGGATGTCGTCGCTGGGCTGGAACTCGGTTTCGCCGCGGAGGGTTTTGACCTTGCCGAGCACCTTGGCGTCGCGGTCGACGTAGAGGCGGCCGCCGTCGTTGGTGGCGCTGCCGCTGATGACGCCGCTATGGATGACTTTGGCCCCGCGGAAGACGTGCAGGTTGCCCCCGACGTGCCCGTAGACGTGCACGCGGCCGCCGAATTCCACGAGCAGGTCGCCGTAGATCGTGCCGCGCATGTAGAACTTGCCGCCCTCGATCACGCGGACGTCGCCGGTGATTTTGCCCCACAGCTCGGTCTTCTCGGCGATGATCTGGTCGCCGGCGATGTTGTCGCGGAGTTCGCGCATGCACTTCGATGCCCGAGGGCAGGGCATTCCTTATCAAACAGCCTGTTGCGGCCGTCGCGTCAGACCATCTCGTTGCCCATCACGCGGTTGAGCACTTCGTCCTCGCCCATCGCCATGCGGATGCCGCGGTTGGATTTGAGCTGGATGACCAGCAGCAGGATCATCGCCACGAGCGGCGCGCCGACGAATCGGAACCAGCCAAGCAGCGCACCGGGCCAGTTCTCGCCGGTGAACGCGCCGTTGAAGTTGTAGCGGCTGACGAGCTCGCCCCACGTCCACAGCACGCCGGGCACGCGCCAGTCGGTGATGCTGAGCGAGGCGTTGTTCATGAACGTCTGCCACGGGAACAGCAGCAGCACGAGGACCATCGCCCAGATCAGCGCCCCGACGACCTTGCCCACGCCGATCAGTCGCCCCACGAGCATGATGTGGGCGATGAGGTACAGCACCAGCGCCAGCACGATGCTCAAGGCGATTCCGCCCAACAGCGACAGGCCGGTAACGTAGTGCATGATGTCGCCGAGCTTGACGCGGCCGCGGTTCTCGTCGGTCGCGAGTTCGGGCAGTTCGATGACTTTGTACCGCAACAAAAAGAAGAGCGTCAGCTGCAGGATCAGCATGAGCAGCAGCAGCAGGACGATCACGCTTTTGGCGCGACGCGCGACGCCGATCGCTTCGGAATAATCAGCGGCGGTGGCAATGCCGGGGACAGTCATATCGGTTCCTTGGGTGAGCGGGTGTTGGTGTATCGCAAAACAGCGTAGGCGTCTAGAAACGCATTCGCCGGTGTCACGTCTCAGGTATCCTTCGGCCATTGGGCGTCGGAGCATTCATGCCGACTCGGCAAGCGGCGGTAGGGGCTTTGTAGCGCGGGCGTCCCGCCCGTGCTGCGACCTGCGGTGTCTGTTTGGCTGGCGGAGGGCAGGATCGCAGAAAACGATTGCGTGAAGCCGGCAGCGTTCTCTACGATCCTTCTCATGCGCATTGCCGTTGCCGTCATCTGCCTTCTGTTCGCTCACCCCGCTCTGGCCCAGGTCCGCAACCAGCGGCCCGCGGCGCCGGCGGGGATGAAGACCGTCGAGGGCAAGTACCACTACCTCATTTATGACCTTACCGACGCCGAGGCCGCCGAGGTGTTGCTGCGGATGGAAGCGATGGTCGACGAGTACATCAGCCGCACGCGCGAGTTTTCCGGCCGACTGACCGGCAAGCTGGCGTTCATCATCTTCCGCCACGCCAAGGATTACCGCGCCGCCGGCGGCATGGGCGGGTCGGCGGGGATGTTCGACGGCGAAAAGCTCATGGCCGTCGCGGGGGAAGAGCTCGGCCCGTCCACATGGCACGTCATCCAGCACGAAGGGTTTCACCAGTTCGCCCGCGCCGTCATTGGCGGCGACATGCCGACGTGGGTCGACGAAGGCCTGGCGGAGTATTTCGGCGAAGCCGTCTACACCGGCGACGGGTTCGTCGCCGGCGTGATCCCGTCGTACCGCCGCGAGCGCATCGGCAAGCTGATCGACGGTGGGGAGTTTAAGTCGGTCGCCGAGATGATGGGCATGTCGCTGGCGAAGTGGAACGCCAATCTGCAGGTCACCAACTACGACCAGGCGTTTGCGATGGTCTCCTTCCTCGCCCACGGCGACGACGGCAAATACCAGAAAGCGTTCGGCCAGTTCATCCGCCTGCTGAACGAGCGGCGGCCCTGGAAAGACGCCTGGCTCCAAAGCTTCGGCAGCGCCGGCGGCTTCGAGCAGCGGATGACCGACTACTGGAAAAAGCTGCCCGAAGACCCGTCGCTCGAAGGCTACGCCACCGCCGCGACGCAAATGCTCGGAAGCTACCTCGCCCGTGCCACGGCACAGAAGCAGCCGATGGGCGACATCGACGCCCTTGTGGCGGCGATCGAGAAAGGCGACATCAAGTTCGCCCGCGGGCAGGAACTCCCGCCGAGTCTTGGGAAAACGTGTCTCGGCCTGCTCGATCAACTGAAAAAGCGCGACGCGACGTTCGTGCTGCTCGCCACCGGCAAGAACCCGCAGCAGGCCGTCGTGTGCAAACTCAAAGACGGTGCGACGATCACCGTCACCTTCAAGCTCACCGGCCGGCGCGTGGCGGAAGTGAAGTCGAAAATCGAGCGGCCTAAAGCGAAAGCGAAGTAAATTGCTTCTGTAGCGGGCTAGAGGAGCCCGAGAATGCGTCGCTGCACCAGAACGTCACCGTCCGCGCGCCGCGCGCGGCCGCAGGGCGAGGATCAGCTCCACCTCGCCGCTCGGGCGGTCCAGGGCGTGGGCGATCTCGCCGACGGTTTTGCCGTCGTCGGCCAGGTGGTGCACCTTCGCGTGGGTGGGGTCGATGTCGATCACGTCCGACGTCGCGCAGCCGGGCTGGACGGGGTCGGCGGGACCGTGTGACGCCCCCGCGTCGAACGACGCAGCGGACGCGGCGGAGCCGGCGGTGCGGGCGGCGTCGAGCAGGTCGCGCAATTCGGCGATGCGGCCGTCGGCGTCTTTGATGATCGCTTCGAGCTTCGCCGACCGCGTGTCGAGTTGGGCACTCATCCGCCGCGCCATCTCGTTAAGCTCCACCAGCAGCGTCTCCATCTGCCGCTCGGCCGTGCGCTGTTGCGACAAGCGGGCCGTGGGCGGGGGGCGGTCGAGCGGGTCCTTCTTTTTCTTCTGCAGGAACGGGCGGAAGACGACGTACAGGATAACCAGCGCCACCGCGCCGATGAGAATGTACTTGGCGTTGGGATCGTTCCCGAGGCTCTGCGCCAGGGCGGGGGCGACGAAGTTGGCGGCGTCGATCGTCATGCGCTTTTCCGGGCAGCGGTAAGGACGCGCGGCTGGCCGGCGTGGTCGCGCAGCACGCGGGGGTTTTCGTAATCGGGGCGGTCGTCGAACAAGGCCAGCGCCGCCTCCTGCTGGTCGAAAGCGATCTCCAGAAAAACGCGCCCGCCCCGCCGCAGTCGCTCGGCGGCGCCGTCGAGAATGCGCCGGTGCGGCGCCAGGCCGTCGGCCCCGCCGTCGAGGGCCAGCCGCGGCTCGTAATCGCGCACGTTTTTCGGAAGCGCTTCGATCAACGTCGTGGCGATGTATGGCGGATTCGCGACGATCACGTCGAACGGCGCGGGATCGACGTAGCCCTCCAAGGCGGCCAGGAAATCGCCCTGCAGCAGCGTGACGCGGTCGCCCAGCGCGTGCTTCTCGACATTGGCCCGGGCGACCGCCAGCGCCGCTTCGCTGATGTCGGAGGCCAGCACGTTGGCGGCCTTCTGGTGGTGGGCGATCGCCACGGCGACGCACCCGCTGCCGGTGCACAGGTCCAGCACGCGCGGGCTTTCAAAGCCCGGCGTATGCCGGCCCAGCGCCAGGGTTTGTTCGACGAGCGTTTCGGTGTCCGGCCGCGGGATCAGCACGTCGCGGGTGACGAGGAATTCGAGGTTGAAAAAGTGCGCCCGCCCCGTGAGATACGCGATCGGCTCTTCCTCGCCGGCGCGCTGCACAAGGCCGCGAAGCGCGGTCAGCTCTTCGTCCTTGAGCTGCCGCTGGTAGTCGGTGTAGAGCTTGATCCGCTGCGTGCCCAGGACGTGGGCGAGGATCAGCTCGGCCCCGAGGCGCGGCGAATCGATCTGCCGGCGCTCGAAAAATCCGCGCGTCCAGTGCAATACGCGCTCGACCGTCCATGGTCCGTCTGGCTGGGGCATCGGCAGTCGAAAGTCTATTCGTGAGAGGCGCGGCGACGCAAATGAGCGCGTTGCCCAACGGCCGCGCGACATTGGCGGACGCGCGACGCGAAACCGACAAAACCCCCGGTCTTTTTGCTGATTATCGTCGTTTCGTCGCCGATCAACCCTGCGGCGCGGGGTGATTTACGATCCGCGCGGGCGCGGCCGGATGACGTTTCAAGAGGTGACGCGCTCGCCGCTCGCGGCATAGCTCAAGCGCGCAACGCCCTGCGCTGGCGCGAGCAGGCAAACCGACCTGGCCGATGAGACGATCTTAAAGCCCAGCGATCTCGGTGAAGCGGTCTTTCAAATCACCGTAGAGTTTTCCGTACACGGCGTAGTGCTTCGCGTACGTTTTCACGCCGGCTTTTCTGGGCGTGGTTTTGCTAGCGCGGGAGATGCTGGTGCGGCAGGCTTCTTCGACGCTGCTCCACACGCCGGTGCCAACGCCGGCGAGCAGGGCGACGCCGTAGGCGGGGCCTTCTTGGGCGTTGGTGACGACGACGGGGGCGTCGTACACGTCGGCCTGCATCTGCCGCCAGAAGTCGCTGCGGGCGCCACCGCCGATGGCGCGGATTTCGGCTGCGGTGATGCCCATGGTTTTCATGATCGAGAGCATGTCGTTCATGCCGAAGGTGACGCCTTCGATGAGGCTGCGGAGCATTGTCGCGCGGGTGCTGCGGCTGGTCAGGCCGATCCACGCGCCGCGGGCGTTTGGGTCCGGGTGCGGGCAGCGCTCGCCAGTGAGGTAGGGGAGGAAGAACAACCCTTCGCTGCCGGCGGGGACGCTTTGCGCTTCGTCGATGAGGATCTGGTACGGGTCGACTTTTTGCTTCTTCGCCAGGGCGATCTCGGCCTGGCCGAGCTGGTTGCGGAACCACTGGAAGCTGCCGCCCGCCGAGAGCATGCAGCCGAAGACGCACCACTTGCCGGGCACGGCACTGCACATCGTGTGTACGCGGCCGAGCGGGTCGAGCGTGGGTGAATCGGCGTGGGCGAACATCACGCCG
The DNA here is from genome assembly GCA_036387945.1 of Tepidisphaeraceae bacterium. Taxonomy (GTDB): domain Bacteria; phylum Planctomycetota; class Phycisphaerae; order Tepidisphaerales; family Tepidisphaeraceae; genus DASVSS01. Next base: position 24,812 of record DASVSS010000134.1, read on the forward strand.
CTCGTGCCGAGCGCGCCGCTAACGATGCCCGGCGCCACCACGCCATTGCCCACCGCGCCCGCCGCCTGATCCCCCCCGCCGCCGACGACAGGCGTGCCTTCTTCCAATCCCAGCAACGCGGCCGCCTCGCGGCTCAGCGTCCCCGACACTTCCTGCGACTCATAGCACCGCGGCAACAGCGCCGCGTCCAGGCCAAGTTTTGACAGCAGCTTCGTCGACCAGGTGCGCTTGGCCACGTCGAGCAGCAGCGTGCCCGAGGCGTCGCTTACTTCCGTCGCGTACTCGCCGGTGAGGCAGTAGCGGACGTAATCCTTCGGCAGCAGTACTTGGCGCAGCTTCTCGAAATTCTTCGGCTCGTTGTCGCGCAGCCAGAGGATCTTGGGCGCGGTGAACCCGGTCAGCGCCGGGTTGGCGACCATGCCGATGAGCTTCTCGCGGCCGCCGGCTTTTCGTTCGATCTCGGCGCACTGCTTGCCGGTGCGCTGGTCGTTCCACAGCAGCGCCGGGCGGATGACGCGGCCGTTTTTGTCGAGAAACGTGCTGCCGTGCATCTGTCCGCTCAGGCCGATGGCGGAAACGTCGGCACCTTTGATGCGGGCTTTCTTGAGCACGGCTTTGGTCGCCTGCTGCGTCGCGGCCCACCAGTCGGCGGGGTTCTGCTCGCTGTAGCCGGGCCGGGGCTGGCTGATCGCGTGCTCGGCGACGGCGGTGGCGACGACCTTGCCGCGCGCGTCGCAGAGAAGCGTTTTCGTGCCGCTGGTGCCGATGTCGATGCCGAGGAGGTGACGCATGGTTGTCCTTCGCCTGGGGGTTGCGGGCCGGAGTATACGGAGTCGGCTCGCGGGTGGTTAGTGGCAGGGGTTGGGTGTGTAGCCGCGGACCGGCGCAGAAGAATGAACACCGGGAAACCCAGGGAGCGGAGCTCGACGCGTGGCACGGGCGTTTCACCCGTGTTCTTGTCTCGATGGCAAATCCAGGAGCAGACACGAGCGCGACGCCCGTGCTACGGGTCGACCCGCGGTGTGACGTGTACACTCCCTGCGTGCGACGCGGTCTTCCGGATTTCCCTCTGCTTGGCGTCGTGGCGGCGACGCTGGCGCTGGGGCCGCTGTGTTGCGGGCGGTCGCTCGGGCTGGTGTTCTTCAACGTCATCGTGCCGGCGGTGCTGGTGCTGCCGCTGGCAGGGCGCGGGGCGGTGATGCCGGCGGTGGCGACGGCGGCGGCGAGCGGGTTGCTGGCCGGCGCGATTGTGGCGGTGGCGGTGCGCGCGGGGCTGGGCGCGCAGACGGCCGCGCTGGCGACGGCGCTGGCGCTGGCGGTGGTGGGCACGGCGGAAATCCTGGGCCGCCTGGCGCGAATGGCCGATCTCGGCCGGGCGGCGGGGGGCGGGTTGTTGATCGCGTGGCTGACGTGGCCGATCTGGATGGCGCCGCACTGGACCAACCCGGCCGTGGCCCGCCTGCTCGACCCGCTGGTGGCGGTTCATCCACTGCTGGCGATCAACGGCGCGGGACTCGACCTCGGGCCATGGTCGCACGCGCCGATCGCGTACCGCTACCTGCTCAACCTCGGGCAGGACGTGCCGTACGCGATGCCGTCATCGGCATGGCCAGCCGTCGCGGTGCATGCGCTAACGGCGGCGGTGTTACTGGGAATCGCGCGCGCGCGGCGCGGGCATGCGAGCGGGCCGGAGTAACGCCTGTCGGGCGAGTTCGAACGTACGCCGACCTGTGGCACCCGACCCGAGGCCACGGGAGCGCAACGAATATGTGATCGCCCTAATTTGGGCGGTGAACGGTCCGCGAAGACGTCCCGTTCGTGGGGTGGGCGTCCCGCCCGCCAGCTTACAAACCAATCCGCTGGCGGGCGGGACGCCCGCCCCACGCATGATGCGGTCATGCCAGTCATCCCCGCTCTACGCCCCAATTCTCTGGCCGGCGTGTGTCGAACAGGAGAGCCGCTCCACCTCAAGTTCATTGGGCTGGAAAATAAGTCCGGCGAAGGTGGCGCGGTCTACACTTGCCTTGTGCGCATCGCCATCGCTCTTTTGACGGGCTTGCTTATCGTCGGCTGCCAGGCTGCCCCGCGGACCGAGGGGCCGGTCGCGTCGTCGCCGGTGTTGCCGGCGGTGCTGGTGCATCTGCCCGGGGTCGCGGGGCCGATGGCGATTGATGCCACGCTCGTGAGCGGGCTGATCGACGGCGGGGTGGCGGATGAGGCCGAGACCTTCGACTGGAACGCCGGCCGGCGCGGTTTGCCGGCCCTGAACGGGTATGACGAGAACCGGCGCGAGGCCGGGCGGCTGGCGGCTCGGTTGACAGAGTTGTTCCGCGCCGACCCGCGCCGCCGCATCACCGTCAGCGGCCACAGCGGCGGGACGGCGGTGGCCGTCTGGGCGCTGGAGCAGTTGCCGGCTGACGTGCGAATCGACCGTCTTGTGCTGTTGGCCTCGGCGCTGTCGCCGGCGTACGACCTGTCGCCGGCCCTGACACACGTGCGCGAAGAAGCGGTGTCGTTCTATAGCCCGTTCGACCGCGAGGTGCTGGGTTTGGGCACCAAACTGCTCGGCACGATGGACCGCCAGTACACCCCCGCCGCCGGGTACGCGGGCTTCACGCCCCCGCCGGGGGCGGCGGGGGCGTACGCGAAGCTGAAGCAAGTCGCCTACGACGCAGAGTGGAAGCGCTACGGCCATTACGGCGACCACATCGGCATGATGGAATCGGCCTTTGCGGCGTCGGTGATCGCGCCGCTGGTCGTCCCCGCCGCCCGCCCGCCCGGCGGGCATCGTTGAAATCTCCGACCCTGTGCAACGCGCTTATCGCTTCAATAACCGATGAAAAGAGCCACCCCATGCCAAGGCGACCGTGTTAGGTGTGTTTTAGGGCCCGAAACCTACACATTATTGGTCCTTGGCGGATTTTGTACGCCACTAATGGTGGAAAGCGTCCCCGGCCGATCTATCGGCTGAACAAACGGTTTGTTCGCCTTAAGTTAGGATTAGCCGGAGATTTCAGATGCAAGCAGCCCTTTTTACCGCTCCCCAGCCCGCCCCCCGCCGCCCTGCCGTCCGCCGCTCGCACCCCAACGGAATGCGGCCGGCGTACGAGTTCGCCTACCCCGTGCGGCACGAAGAATCGGCCCGCCATCCGATGGAAGAGGAAATCGAGCGCTGGGACGGCATGTTTTGACGCCCGTCCGATCGGCGACAGTGCGCCGACGGCGGGCGCCCCGCCGTCGGCGCCTACCGCCGGCGGAGGGCGCCGAAGAAGAACCCCGCGAAGCCCGCGGTGCTGCTGGGCAGGTGGGCCCAGAGGGCGTCCTTGGCCTTGTCGGCCTGCGTCAGCAGCCATTCGCTCGCCCCGGCCCACTGCTGCTGCACGGCCGAGAAATCGATGTTGAAGAACCCGAAGTAGGACGCCACGCCCAGCAGCACCGTGACGATCCCCGCGATCGACGCCACCGTGCGGACGTACGTGCGCGTGGCGAAGCCGATCAAAAACCCGCCGAGAAATCCGCTGCCGAGGCGCATGCCCTTGCCGCTGAGCCATTGGCCCCAGGTCTGCGCCGCGCGGGCGTCGTCCGCCGCCTGCTGCTGCTGCGCCCCGTCGGCTACGGGATCGACGATCCCGCGCGCACCCTCCGGCGTCGCCACTGCCGCCGGCACGTCGCCCGGGCGGTCGATCCATCCCCACACCCACCCGCCAGCCCCTGCGACCAGCACCGCCAGCGCGATAAGCAGTGCCTTCGTCTGGAGGCCCGAAAGCCGCGGCGGGTTCACACGCCAGCGTTGCCGGGGATCGACCGCTTCCGCCATGTCCGCATACTAGGCGTGACGGGCGGGCCGACCGGACATGCCTCGTCGCGCGGCGCGCTTCGGAAACGCGTCATTCGTGCTATCCTAGCTTCATGGATTGGCGGCAATGGATCGAACGACGGCCGGGCGTCTTGGCAGGCAAGCCGGTGTTTAAGGGGACGCGACTGTCGGTCGAGTTCGTGCTCGAACGCCTGAGCGACGGCTCGACCGAAGCCGACATGCTCAACGCATATCCGACCCTGCGCCCCGAACACATACGGGCCGCGCTGGCCTGTGCGGCCGTTGCGGTGCACGCCAGCCCGACGTTAGTGGACGCAGCGACCGGATGAAATTCCTCGCGGACGAAAATCTGGAGCGGGAATTCATCCGTTGGCTTCGCGACGCCGGGCACGACGTGCTGTCGGCGGCCGAATCGTCGTCGGGCGCAGAGGACGCGGAGTTGTTGCCGCTGGCACTCGATCAGGCGCGCGTCGTGATCACAGGGGATCTGGATTTTGGCGAACTCGTCTTTCTGCACGGCCATCAATCCGCGGGCGTGATCCTCATCCGCATCGAAAGCGCGCCGGTTCCCCTTCGTACGGCGCGGCTCATCGAAGTTTGGCCGGAAGTGGAACCAATTTGTGCCGGTCACTTTGTCGTCGTATCGAGATCAGGAATAAGAATTCGTCCCCTGGTGCCGTAAATGCCGCTCGTCCAACTCCAAAACATCGAAAAAATTCTCGGCGACCGATTGATCTTCAGCGAACTCGCCTTTGCCATCGAGGCCGGCGAGCGGGTCGGGCTGATCGGCAATAACGGCGAAGGCAAGACCACGCTGTTCAAGATGATCGTCGGGGAGATGAAGCCCGATGTCGGGGACGTCAGCGTGCCGCGCGGCACGAAGATCGGCTACCTGCAGCAGGACGCGACGTTCACGCCGGGCAACACCCTCATCGACGAAGCGGAGCTGGCGTTCGCGGCCCTGCACGACCTTGCCCACGATTTGCGCGAGATCGAGCACAAGATGGCTGATGCCGAAGGGGATCGCCTCGACAAGCTGCTGGCGCAGTACGAGACCAAGCAGCACGCCTTCGACTCCGCCGGCGGGTACGCATGGCAACACCGGATGGAAGGCATGCTGCTGGGCGTCGGGCTGCCGCGCGAGATGTGGGAGCTGAAAGTCGACACCCTCAGCGGCGGACAGCGGTCGCGGCTGGCATTGGCGAAGATCCTCATCGCCGAGCCGGATTTGCTGCTGCTGGACGAG
>DASVSS010000135.1:0-21199 GCA_036387945.1 Tepidisphaeraceae bacterium
GCGATGAGTTCCTGCACCGCGATCTGCACTTCGGGGCTGTAGAGCTCGAACAGCGGCGCGTCCGCTTCGACGCGCTGCCCCAGGGTGGCGGCGTGCAGCTTTTCGATCCAGCCGGAGACGCGCAGGTTGACGTCGCGGACGAGCGGCTCGGCCTCTTCGAGGTACCCGACGGCGCGGATCGTCCGCGCGAGCGGGCCGCGCGTCACCGGGGCCACCCGGACGCCCATGTTCTGCACAACGACCGGATCGATCCGCACCGACAGCCCGCCCGAGGATGCCGCGTTGCCGGCGTCGTTCTGTTGCTGCAGGGGCGTGAGCTTCATGTGGCAGATCGGGCAGTCGCCGGGGTGATCCTGAATGACCTGCGGGTGCATGCCGCACGTCCACAGCTGCTTCGACTTCGATTCCGACGCCCCGGCCGACGACGCCGCAGCGCCGTCGCCACGGCCGAACGCCGCAGCGAGCGGGGCGTGCCAGTGCACGCCGGCGGCGAGAAGTGCAATGCCCGCGGCGCAAGTCAACAGAGCGACGACGGCCCCGCGCGCGGTGCGGCCGGCGCGCGGGGCCTGCTGGCGTTCGCCGGTCGTGGGTCGTGTGGGGCGTGCGGTATCGGGCGTCATGCTAATCCTGAGGCTCGGCGGTATTTGAACGTGAGTGATTCATCGCCGCGTGGTCGGGCGCGAAGGGTTCGGTTCCGGGGCGTGTCGTGGGCGGGGTTAGGGCTTCAAGGTCGACGCCGAGCAGTGCTTCAAGGTCGGCCAAGGTCGACTCGCGCGCCGCGCGGGCCTCGGCCAAGCCGATCCGCGCGTCGAGAGACGTGCGCTGGGCGTCGATCAGATCGAGAAACGTGCCCGCGCCCGCGGCGTACCCTTCGCGGGCCAGCGACAACAGTCGGTCTGTCGCGGGGATGATCTGCTGGTCGTATAGGGCGGCCTGCCGCTCGCTGTTGCGCAGCGTTACCAGCGCCGCGACGACCCCCGCGGCGGTGTCGAACTTCGTCTGGCGATACGTCGCCATCATGCCCCCGAGGTCGGCCCGGGCCTCGCGCACTTTGCCGCGCAGCTCGGGCAGGAGCGTGGGGATCGAAATCCCAAGCCCGATCACCTGTGACACGCTGCCGGTAACCCCGAGGAACGGGTTGAAATCGGGCACGTACTGGAGTCGCGCCAGCTCTATAGCGTTGGCGCGTCCGCGGACTTGGTTGACCAGCATTTCCAGCCGCGGGTTCCGCTCGGCCGCCAGCGCCAGCAGCGACGCATCGTCCAGCGTCATCGCGCGCGGCAGCGGCATGAGGGCCGGCGGGGGCAGCGGCGCGTCGGGCGGTCGCGCCAATGCCGCATTGAGTTGCGCCCGCTGCTGCGGCAGCATCGCTTCGAGATTCGCCAGTTCGTTCTGGCCGATGCGGAATGCCGTCTCGGCGCGGATCAGGTCCTGCTGCGGACCGCCCGCCTGCACCCGGCTGGCGGCGGTTTCCGACAGCAACTTCAGCAGTCGCACGTTCTCGCCCTGGATGCGCACGCGCTCGGCCTGCAGGGCGTAAGCGATCCAGCCGCCAAGCACCCCGCGCCGGACCTCGAACGCCTTGGCGGCGAAACGATGACGCGCCGCCTTCGCGTCGTCCAACGCGATTTTCGCCGCCTGGTACACCTTCGGCGGGAAGGCCAGGTTCTCCATCGGGTCGGGGCCGACCGTGACGCTCGTGCGATCGAACGCGCTGCCGCCGCCCCGCAGGCCGTAGCTGAAACTCGTCGACAGAGGCGTGTTGGGATAACCGCCTGCCTGTTCGACGCGGTGCACCGCCGCGGCCCACTCGTGGTAGGCGGCTTCGACTTCGCCGTTGGCCCGCATCGCGCGATCGACCAGCACCGGCCAGGTGGGCTCCGCCGGTACCTCCGGAAGCGTGCGCAGGTCGAACGGCCGCTCGAACGAATCGCCGGCGGTCCGCAGCGCCTCTTGCTCGTGCTTCGTCTCTTCGGGCGCAAGTACGCACCCGCCGACCAGCACGGCAGCCGCCGCGAGCGGTCCGAGGGCAAGGTTTTTCAGAAACGGTCTCGGCACAGCCATTGCCTTACTGAACGATTCCGGCCGGGCATCGGGTTCAATCGGGCGGTTTATTCCGTTACATCCGCCAGCAACAGCGTGCGTCGCATCGCAAGACGTGGGGTCGACGTCTCGCCCGCCAGGCTGGTCGTAAGATTTCCTGGCGGGCGGGACGCCCGCCCCACGTTCGATGTCATCTCGCGCTTCTGGCACACAAGATTCAGAACCGCAGGCTGCCGGCCAGTTCCATCAGCCGCTCCACCGACCGCTCGCCGATCAGGCACACCCAGCGGCCGTCGCGTTGCGTGGCGACCATGTTCAAGTCGTCGGCCGTCTCGACGTAAAATGTCGTGCCGCCGCGCACGAGCGTGGTCGTCGCCGCGTGTTTCACGTCGCCGCCGTCGGCGACCATCATGCTCACCGGCGTGCCCGCGTCGTCCAGCAGCACGCAGGCGATCCGCTTGTTGTTCATCTTCCGCAGGCAGCACGCCATGACGTGCTTCTCGGGCAAGTCCGGCAAGTCGGGTGACATCGCCCACTGGTGGCTTAATGCCCGCTGCGCGGCGTCGACCGAATCGACTTTCATCACGCCCCCATTGCCGTTGACGAGCTCGCGGTGCATCGCCGCCATCTCGTCGGCCCGCGCGTAGACCGATCCGCTCGATGCCGTGAGCATCACCACCGCCACGACCGACGCGACGAGAAGCAGGCTTGCAGCGACGGCGCGCACCGGCCGGGTCGTGCGCGCCCACCAGGAACGATCGGTCGTCGCGCCCGCGGCGTCCATTTCCGCCGCGACCGCCCCTCGCAGGGGCGCCGTGTCGACTGGTATACGCCGGAGCCGGCCGAGCCGCGCGGCGACGGCCGCGTCCCACGCATCGTCGTGTTCGTGATCGTTGTCAGGCATAACCACCTCGCGCAATCACACTCAATCCCCTCACTTACGTCGCGGCACTCCGCGTCGCGGCCGGCCGTTCCAGCGCGATCCGGAGCATCGCCCGCCCGCGGTGTGCCCGGCTTTTGACCGTGCCCGGCGGCACGTCGAGCACACGGGCGGCTTCCCGCTGATCGAGCCCTTCGACGTCCACCAGCAGCAGCGTCCAGCGGATTTCTTCCGGCAGGGCCCGAAGCGCCGCGATCATCGCGTCGTCCGAAAAACCGTCGAGCAGCGATTCGGCTTCTTCCTTTGTCGCCGGCGCACGCCCCGCCTGATCTCCGCGGGCCGGCGGCTCGACCGGCAGCGCGTCGAGACTGATTTCGCCCGCGCGGCGTCCTGTGCGACGGAGCGCGTCGATGCGCGTGTTGCGAAGAATCGTCAGCAGCCACGCGCGACCGTCCGTGCCGGCCGAAAATCGGCCGATGAACCGCAGCGCCTTCAACAGCGTCTCCTGGGCCAAATCCTCGGCAGCAACAGAATCGCGCAGCAATAGCCGCGCTGTCCTCAACACCACCTCGGCATGCGGCCAAACCTGCCGCTCGAACTTTTCGCGGTCCGCGTCAGAGAGCACGCCATGCCTTCCTGAACGAAGCGAAGGGGTGAGAAGGTTCAACGCGAATCAAAATCGGCTCCGAGAATGCTTGCCGCGCGAACCCGACGTCCGGGTCGGCACACATCGTACGCCGACGGCCAGCTTTGCGATGTCCGGCACCGTTCAGTCGCGGGCAGCCCGCTCGCATGGATCGCCGGGCAACACGGTTGCCATCACGCGTTGGACGACGGTCAGGACGCATCCGAGACGTTGTCTGGCGCGGTCGAACACCGCAGCCCGGCGCTTGCCGCGCGGAATCTAGCGAAAGGACCACGGCAGGCAATCGTAGGAGCTTTCGATGCCGTCTAAGACATCCCGCGCAGTCGTCGGGTTGAACAACCCGCCGCGCCGCCGCTACATTGCTGACATGGCCGACGATCAGAGCAGCGCCCCCGCCGACGCCCCGGACGAGCAGGTCGACGGGCCCGTCGAATCCGTAGCGGACGCGGCCCCGGCCGACGCGGTCGACGCGGGGGCGATCGAGGCGCTGCTGTTTTCGACGCACCACCCGCTCACCGCTGGCCGGCTGGCGGAGCTGGTCGGCGCCAATACCACGCGGGCCGTGCGGCAGGCGGTGAGCGGGCTCAATGAGCAGTACGCATCGTCGGGCCGCGCTTTTCGGATCGAGCAAGTGGCCGGCGGTTACCAGATGCTGACGCTGCCGCACTTCGCCGCGGTCATCAAAAAGCACCAGCAGAAGGAAGCCGACGCCAAGCTGACCAAAGCCGCGCTAGAGACGCTGGCGATCATCGCCTACAAGCAACCGATTTTGCGCGCCGACGTCGAGGCGATTCGCGGCGTTGCGTGCGGGGAGACGATTCGCAACCTCATGGAAAAGCACCTCGTCAAAATCGCCGGCCGGGCCGAAGAGCCCGGGCGGCCGATTTTGTACGGGACGAACAAACGCTTCCTCGAAATCTTCGGCCTGAACTCGCTGAAGGATCTGCCCAAAGGCGACGCGCCCCTGCAGCCGAAGTCGCCTGCGATCGTCGTCGACGCGCCGCCGGCGTCCGAAAGCGGCGACGCGGCCAGTGCGTGACGAGTTGGATTGTTCCACAAGCCGTCGCGTGGCGCGTGTAGGACGCTGGCCCCCGCGCCGCTTTTCTAATTCCTCCCCCTCCGGGGGAGGTTAGGTGGGGGCGGGCGGGCGTCTCATCGCAATCAAACGCTTAGACACTCCGGCCCTCTCCCTACCCTCTCCCGGAGTACCGGGAGAGGGTTTGGGTTTCGGGCATCAGCAAGCCGTTGTTGCAGGTGGAGGGCCGCCACCACCTTGGCTCCACCGGAGAGGGAGGAACCGGAGGGGCGGTTCGACACGGCCGAACCTGCTCGCACACATATGGGGGAGGGAGGACACGCGCGTTACCGCCGGAACCGTTCTAGCTAGCCGACGTCGGCTGGCGGAGTCGGCGGAGGTAGATCAGGCAAAAGGCCATCAGCAGCGGGCAGAGCGTAGCCGTCGCGAGGCCGGTGCGCAGGGACGACTGGTCGGCGACTGCGCCCACGCCCCAGGGCATGAACATGCCCCCGGCGTTGCCGAGGGAAGCGAGCAGGCCGAACATCGTTGCCCCGCCGTAGGGGAAACGGTCGGCCGTCACCGCCAGCATGCTCGGCCACAACGCGCTGCCGACGAACCCCGCCGTCAGGCACCCCGCCACCGCCACGCCCGGCCAAGGGGCGTAGCAGGCTACGATGAACGCCGCCACGGATGCCCAGCAGCCGACGAGCATGAGCGATGTCCCCGACCAGCGATCGCCGACGAGCCCCATGGCGACGCGCCCGAGCGTGATCGCCATCGAGAACGCCACGAGCAGCATCCCGGCAGTCCACTTCGAGTAGCCGAGTTCGGTTTCGGCATACGCCGGCAACCACTGGGCCATGCCTAGTTCGGTCGCGCCGGCAAAAAAGATCGCCAGCAGCGCGACACGAAAGAACGGCTCGCGCATCAACCGGCCCAGGTCGGTTCGGCCGGCGTGCTCGGGCACGAGCGGCGGGATCTTAAGAAGCAGAAACCCGATACCGATGAACGCCGGAAAAGGAATGACCGCCAGCGACAGCGTCCGCCAGCCCACGCCCTGCCGCAGCGCCAGCGCCCCCGCCAGCACGGCCAGCACCGCGCCGGCGCCGTAGAATGAGTGCAGCCAGTTCATCGCCGCCGTCCGTCGGTGCGGCTGCAGCGCCGCCACGATCGGGCTGAGCACCATGTCCAGCATCCCCGCCCCCAGGCCCATGACGAACACCGCCAGCAGCAGCACCGGGTAACTGCCGCTGAACCCCAGCATCGCCAAGCCGACGGCGACGAGCAGATTGCCGCCGGCGGCGAGCAGCTTCGTGCCCCAGCGGTCGGCGATCGGGCCTGTGAGGATGATCCCGATGAAGAGCCCGAAGAACGTCACGCTCCCGCTGCGGCCGAGCTGTTCGTTCGTCAGCCCGCCGAGATCGCTCCGCACCGTCGTCAGGAAGACCGGCAGAAAGTTCACCGCCACGGCCAGCATCATCATCGCCGCGTAATTCAGGGCGAGTGCCGCGGCGAGGTATCGACGGGTATGGCGCACAACAGGCAAAGAGTCTGCAATCATGGAGCGGAATCTAAGGCGCGCAAGTGCCGCCGGGAATGAGCAAAGCCAAACCAGACCCGGCCGCCGAAGCCTCTGGAACGACGCGGATGGCGAGGCGCAGCTGGCCCCGCCCGACAGGATCGTTGCTGGAACCACGCTCTGAGCGGTCGTCCTCGGGCGCTATTTTCTCTCGTCGCTTGTCAGGCAATGCCGCCACTGACGCGGCGCAGCAAAAAGCCCTTCGATCCGATGATCGAAGGGCTTTTGCGAAAGGGATTGGCCGGTCCGCCGAAAGCCGATCAGGGCGGCTGCGGCGTTTAGGCAGTCGGCACGGTTACCGTGCTGGCGTTGATCGTCACCGATCCGTCGGAGGTCGAGCCGCCGAGGAGGCGGCCTTCGACGACCGAGCCGGTGTTCACGGTGATCGTGACGGCGGCCATCACGTTGCCCTTGAAGATCGTCGTCGTGTCCAGCGTCGCCGACGTGCCGACCTGCCAGAAGATGTTGTTCGCCTTCGCACCGCCGGCAAGGATCACTTGCGCGCCGGGGCCGGTGGTGAGGGTCGATCCCATCTTGAAGATGAAGATCGCATTCGGATCGCCCTGGGCGTCGAGGGTGACGTTGTTGTTCGGGCCGGCGCCGGAGATCAGCACCGAGGTGCTGTTGGTGTACAGGCCGGGTGTGAAGGTCAGCCCGCCCATGTTGCCCGGCAGGGCAACCGACGTCACCGTGCGGCTGACGGCGTCGTTGTACGCGGCCAGCAGGTCGGTCTGGGCGTTGATGATGGTTTGATTGGTAACGTGAATCGTCCCGTTCACCTGTGACGTCGGGATGCCTTGGGCAGCGCCCGGGTTGAGGCCGACGTCGCCGTTGATCTGCGTCGCACCGGTGCTGCTGATCGAGGCTCTAGCCATGACCGCGAAGGGGGCGGCCCGCTTGAGCAAGACCGGGTCCTGCGCGATCTGCGTGCCGGTCGTGAACGACCACACGCGGTCGTTAGCCAGCGGATTGCCGGCCAGATCCTTGACACCGTTCACCCCGCCGGCGATCCGACCGGTGTAAGTGGTGTTGGCGGTGAGGTTGCTCGACGGGACGAATGTGGCGATTTTCGTCAGGGCGTCGTAATTCAACGTGCCGAGCACCGCGGCGTTGCCCGGGCCGGTGAGCGTGACGTTGGCGGTGGTGAGCGTCTGCGGGTCGATCGACTCACTGAAGGTGGTGGCAATCTTCTTATTCAACGCCACGTTGGTTTTCAGGTTGGCGGGGTTGAGCAGCGTCACTGTGGGGGGCGTGGTGTCCGGCGTGGCGCCGGTTGTGAACGTCCACACCTTGTTGCTGGCAAGGGCATTGCCGGCCAGATCCTTCGCGCCAGTGGTGATCGTGGCGGTGAAGGTAGTATTGGCCGCCAAGGTGCTGTTGGGCGTGAAGGTGGCGGTGAGACCGACGTACGTCACCGTGCCGAGCACGGCGGTATTGCCGGGGGCTTTGAGAGTGAAGGTGGCGGCGCTGATCGTCAGTGGGTCCATCGATTCGCTGAAGGTGGCGGCGATCTTCTTGTTCAGCGCCACGCCGCTGGCGTTGCCGGCCGGATCGGTCACGCTGACCGTGGGGGCTGTGGTGTCGGCGGCGGCGCCGGTGGTGAACGTCCACACCTTGTTGCTCGCCAAGGCGTTTCCGGCGACGTCTTTTGCGCCGGTGCTGATCGTGGCGGTGAAGAGGGTATTGCTCGCCAGCGGGGCCGCGGGAGTGAACGTGGCCGTGGTGCCCAAGAGCGAAACCGTACCGGTGACCGGCGTATTGCCCGGGCCTTTGAGCGTGAAGTTCGCGACGATCGTCGAAGAGGCCATCGCCTCACTGAAGGTGGCGGCGATCTTGCGGTTCAGGGCCACGCCCGTCGCCTGGGGGGCGGGGTCGGTGGAGCTGACCGTTGGGGCAACCGCGTCCGTACCCGGGAAGACGTTCTCGAAATTCTCGATCAGGGGCTTGCTGCTGAAGCCCGCGTTATGCCGGCTGAGGGTGTCGGTCCCGGCGCCGCCGTTGAAGCGGGTGGTGCCGAGGAAATCGGAGCTACGGCCGGCCTGTGCGGTCTGGCCGAGCTGGAGGGTGTCGTCGCCGTTGTCGAGCGCGATCGATACCGCTGCCATGAACCGCGTGCGCGGCCCGGCGGGGTTGCCGCCGGCTTCGATCAGCACGCGGTCGTTGCCCGCGTTGGTCTGCAGATTCACCGTGCCATGAAAGGTGGAATCGTTGATCGTCAACACGTCGTACCGCTTGGCGGTGCGAATGACGGTCGCGCCAGTGACTTCGACGGCTTCCAGGGAGATCAACTGCCCGCCATCGCCGGTGGTCAGGCCCAGGTTCTTGCCGACGGTGGTTCGGGTGATGGTCGTGTTGACCGGCAGCACGCTGGAACTATTGCGGAACCCGAGATCGCGGGCGACGGCCACATTGTCGATCGTCAGAACATCCCGCCCGCCCTGGGAAAAACCGAGGTTCTGCGGAAACTGCGCGTCGCGGACGGTGACGTTGTCAGCGCCCAAGGCCATGCGAATCGAGACGTCCCCCTTGACGCCGCTGACAACAACCGAGCCGGCCTGGCCGTTGACGGTCGTGCCCGACGCGCCGGAGACGCGAAGCTGGTGCGACTTCAGTCCGGTCTGGTCCAGCGTAATATCGTTAGCGGCGACATCGCCGGCGACGATGAGATTCCCGTTCAGGAACGTGGCCGTCACATTGCCGGCGAGCAAGACGCGGCTTTCGAGCGTTTCCGACGTCGCCAAGGGCGCCGTGTTCGGTCGCGGCGCCGGCTTCGAGACTTGGTTTCGTGCCGACGTGTTTCGCAGGGTTCGCTTCATGATCAGTTCCGGGGAAAGGGGAAAAAGGCCGTCCATGGCGCTCGGCGACCAAAAAAAAAGCCGACGTGGTCGTGCCCGTCAAAAAAAGGGCGAAACCACGTCGGCTTACTCTGTAACGGGCCTCCTGGCTTCACCAGGCTGCCCTTTATTTAGTCTTCCGAATCCGAACCAGGATGTACCTTATATTCTTCGGCCGGCCCCACCGGCGGCATCAACAATAAATTGCCGTACCGCAACTAAATCGGATCGTCGGCACCTGCCTTGATCGACTCGCTTCTACTTCGTGCGGGTACTGCGCAATTCGGGCGGCTCGGTGAGCGTAAACAGCACGACTTCTTCGCCGGTCACGGTGCTGATGTCCTGGTGCAGGCTCATCACCTTCACTCCCGTGATCTCCTCCACCATCGTTTCCATGTTGGTGCGCGCGATTTCGATCAGGTGGCTGCGAACCTGTTTGAGCAGATCGCGCCCCTTTTCGGCGGGGAGGGTTTTGACCAGACTCTTCTCGGCGGCAGTCAGCACGCCGGCGAGCCGCACGACGACCAGATCGTCGATCAGGTGCGCGCGCACGTCCTTGGGGCCCCGTCCCATGTACTCCTGCTCGAAGCGGCTCATGCTCGCGGCGATGGCACTTTCGATTTCGCCCTTGGTTTTCATGGCCCGGCAATGATACGCGACCGGACAGAGTCGGTCAGCAGTCCAGCACGTCGGCCGCGATGCTCGCGGCATGGACAAAGGGGGGCAGCAGCGAAGACCGGCCTTGATCAGGTCGCCGGTGCCGCCGGGGGTTCAAATGCTGAACCTGCGTTAATCGTTCAAAGGAAAGGATTTATCGAAGTGCTTCGGGTCAGTCTTGATTTCAGAAGACGTACCTTATGGAGCTACGGGGATTCGAACCCCGAATTCAACCATGCCATGGTCGCGTGATCCCATTTCACTATAGCCCCGAGGCGTGCCAATGTAATGCTGCGGGCGATCGTGTCAAGGCGAGGGCTGTCGGGCGGCCGGGCGGGGTTCGGTCCGGGCGCCGACGGCGCGTAGAATGCCGGGCCATGGTCATCGGTGGAATTGACGAAGCGGGATACGGCCCGGTGCTGGGGCCACTCGTCGTTGGCGGGTGTGCGGTGCGCACGCCCGACGCCGACGCCCTGCCGTGCGTGTGGAAGCGCTTGTCGCGGATCGTCTCGCGCACGCGCTGCCGGCAGGGCCGGCGGTTGCACGTCAATGACAGTAAGCTCGTCTACACGTCCGGCCAAGGATTGAAGGAACTCGAGCGCGCGGTGCTGTGCCTGCTGGAAGGCGCCCACGGCCCGGCGGCGACACTGTCGGCGGTGCTGGATCATGCCGATCCGACGGCAAGGGACGCGCTGCTGACGTACGCATGGTATGCCGCGGACTTGGACAATTGCTTCCCGATCGAGGCCGACGCGACGGGCCTGCGGATCGCGGCCAACGCGCTGCGGGCCGAGACCGCACGGGCGGAAACGTCTTGCGTCTATTATCGCGCAGAGGTGCTGCCCGAAGGGCATTTCAACGAAATCGTCGGCCATACGCGCAACAAGGCGTCGGCATCATTCTCGCTCGTGGCCCGGCACATCGAGCGGATGCTCGGCGCCTACGCCGGCGAGAAGTTGACGATCTTCTGCGACCGCCAGGGCGGGCGGGCGCATTACGGGCAGCTGCTGCGGCTGATGTTCGAAGACTGGGACCTCGAGATCACCTCCGAATCCGAAGCTTACAGCGCGTATGTGCTGCGTCAGGGGAGCCGCGCCGCGACGCTGATCTTCTGCGAAAAGGCCGAGACGCACGCCCTGCCGGTCGCGGCGGCGTCCATGCTGGCGAAGTACCTGCGCGAGGCGCTGATGACGCGATTTAACGCCTTCTGGCGACGTGCCCTGCCAGACCTGACCCCGACCGCGGGGTACTACAACGACGGCATGCGCTTCCTCGGCGACATCGCCGCGGTGCGCGGGCAGTTGGGCGTGAGCGACGCACGGCTGATCCGCCAGCGATAGAGCGTTTCATGCACATGTAATTTTCACTCAGATCTTTCGGGGAGCCACCGCTTGGTGCCCTGAGCCGTGTCCGAACCGAGAAGTCGGCTTCGTGCATTAAGCCGTAACACTCGAAGAGAAATGAGAGGCGGGGTCACTGAAGTGACCCCGCCTCTTCGTACGCTCTGAGTTTGGGAGCCGACGTTCGAACGCGCCGCGTCCGGCCCGGCGATTACATCGCCGGCGAGCCCGCGAGTTGCAGGCGAAGGACGAACAGCGCCGCGTTGAGCTGCAGATCGCTGTCGATCAGGTCGGCGGCGACTTTCTGCTGCGCGTCGGGCTTGGCGTTTCCGTCGCGCAGGATGTCCAGCTCCGTGCGGGCGTCGAGCATCTTACGGGCCTGCTCATTCGTGATCTCGACCGTGAGATCCGGATCGACGCCCCACTCGGCGGCGTTTTCTTCGCGGTGGATGCACTTGCCATTGGGCAGGTAGTAGTGGCTCGTCGTCAGCTTGAGGAACGCCTGCTGCTTGTCGAGCGGGAAGAGCATCTGCACGCTGCCTTTGCCGAACGTGCGCTCGCCGACGATCGTCGCGCGCTTCTGGTCGCGCAGCGCGCCGCTGACGATCTCACTGGCCGACGCCGAGTAGGGATTAACGAGCACTGCCATCGGCAACTTCACGTCGTCGGCGGTTTCGTGGGCGTCGATGCGGCTTTCGGCGGTTTCGTCGCGAAGGGACTTCGTGCTCACGATCTTGCCGCCGCTGAGGAATTTATCCGCCACTTCCGTCGCCGCCGTCAGCAGGCCGCCGGGATTGGAGCGAAGGTCGAGGATCACGGCACGGGCGCCGGCGTCTTCGACCGTTTCAAGGGCGCTGCTGAGCTCGCGGCTGCTTTCCTTAGTGAAGTTCGTCAGCCGCAGGTAGGCGATCTTCTGGTCGCCGTCGAGCATGTAATCCCAGCCGCCGCCGGGCACGTGCCGCCAGCCTTTGATGCTGGCGACCTTGATCGTCTGGCGGATTAGGGTGTAGTCCTTCACCTTCTCGTCGGGGCTGCGCACGGTGAGCATCACGCTCGTGCCGCTGGGCCCGGTGATGAGGCGCTTGGCCTGCATCGTGGTGATTCCCTTGGCGCTTTTGCCGTTAATCTGCGAGATCACGTCGCCGGCGCGGATGCCGGCCTTGAGGGCGGGGCTGTCTTCGATGGGGGTGACGATCTTGATCTGCCCGTCGACGTCCTGGATCTGCACGCCCACGCCGCTGAACTCGCCCTGCGTGCTCGTGCGGAATTCTTCGAGCTCGCTCGGCCAGATCATCGAGCTGAATTGATCGAGCGTGGCAAAAGCTCCGTCGGCGAATTCGCTGACGATGACTTCTTCAGGCACGTTGATCGTCATCGTGTTGGCCGCGAGCAGGCGCGACAGGACGCCTTCGAGCACCTGCCGGTCGGCGGGTCGGTCGCCGAGGGCGGCGATCTGGGCGTCGACGACTTCGAGGAACGCGCCGCGGACGGCTTCGTCGCCGAGCTTGTCGAAGGCCTTCTCCAGGCCGGGCGTGGTGGCGAAGATGCGCATCGCGCTTAGGCCGCCGGCGAGGGTCTTGGCGAAATCCACGTCCTTGTAATAGCTCTGCCGGGCGTCGCTCAGGGCCTCGCGCAGCATGCCGATGCGGATGCCGGCGACGTCCTGCTTCCATTCGCTGTGCAGGTTCTGGGCGATCTGGTCTTCGTTCTCGGTTTTTTCTTCCTGCTTGGCGCTGGTCGGCTGCGTTGCCGGCTGTGTGGCGGCGGCGAGGAACTTCTTGGCGGCCTTGCGGTACTCGATCTCGCGGGTGAGCGTGCCGGCGAAGCTTTCCGGGGCGTATTTACCCAGCACGCGCACACGGCGGACCATGTCGTCCATGGCCTTGGTCCACTTCGATTCCGTCGGCTCGAGCACGCTCAAGTCACCGTAGATGCGGCGCGCCTTAAGCCATTCCCCCGCGGCGGCGGCCTTCTTGGCGTTTTCGAGGGCGGCGTCGCGCAGCTTGCCCACCCAGGGCTCGGCGACGAACGCCTTCTTATCGCTCGATAGGGTGTAGCAGTCGGCCAAACCGTCCATCGCCAGGTCGACGTACCCGCCGTCGGCGAGGATGTGCGTGTCGCGCACGGCGACGTCGTAACTTTTGCGCCGCTCGGCGGCGAAACGGTCGTGCCGGGTGCGATACTCGTTGATCCAGTTCATCACCCGCGCCTGGTCGGGCTCGACGGCGGTGCTGGCGTATTGCAGCCGCAGCTTCTGCGGGATCTCGCTCCACTGCCCGCTGCGCACCGAGTCCAGCAGCGCCGACGGGGCGGTCGTCGGGCCGGCCCATGCGTGCATGGAAAGAATCAGCGTCGAGGCGACTGCGACGACAGGAGCGAACAACTTGTTCATCGTGCGGAATTCCGTGCGTTGTTTGGCCAGAGGCGATGGCGCGGGCGTTGGAGTCGAATGGTCAGCGGCGAGCGGCGATGCTAGCATTGCCGCCCCGCGAAACCAAAACGATTTTTCATGCCCACCACACTCGAAACCCTCCGCGCCGCCTTCGTGACGGCCGTCGAGTCCGAATATCATACGGACGTCGACCCCCTTCTGGTTCCAACCGCGAACGAAAAGTTCGGGGATTACCAGTCCAATGTCGCCATGGCGCTGGCCCGGCCGCTCAAGGCCAAGCCGCGCGACGTGGCCGAGCGCGTTAAGGCCACGGCCGAGCGATTGCTCGCCGGCGTGGCTGATCGGCTGGAGATCGCAGGGCCAGGCTTCATCAACGTTTACCTGTCGCCGGCCTGGCTGGCGGGGCAGGCGACGGCGCTGCTGGGCGACGTGCGGCTGGGCGTGCCGAAGGTCGAAAGCCCGCGGCGCGTCGTCGTCGATTACCCGAGCCTCAACGTCGCCAAGGAGTCGCACATCGGCCACCTGCGGCCGTCGGCGATCGGCGACGCGATCGCCCGCATCCTCGCCTTTCGTGGCGACGCGATCATCCGCCAGAATCACATCGGCGACTGGGGCACGGCGTTCGGCATGCTGCTGACGTACATCGAGCAGACCGGCGGCGGCGACGAATCGCTCGTCGATATCGAAAAGCTGTACAAGTCGGCGAAAGCGCGGTTCGACCACGACGAGGCGTTCAAAACCGCCTCCCGTCACGCCGTCGTGCGCCTGCAGGCCGGGGAGCCGGCCGAGCGGGAGCGGTGGCAGCACGTCATCGACCTCAGCCGCAAGCACTTGGACGAGGTGTTCGGCCTGCTCGGGCTTCTCGTCACCCGCGACGACGAGCGCGGTGAGTCGTTCTACAACCCGCACCTGAGCAGCACCGTCGACGAGCTGCTGCGCCTCGGCGTGGCCGAGCATAGCGAAGGGGCGGTGGTCGTGTGGGTGAAACCGTTCAACACGCCGCTGATCGTCCGCAAAAGCGACGGCGGCTACGGATACGCGGCCACGGACCTGACGGCCTTGCGCTACCGCACCGCCGAGCTGCGGGCGCAGCGGCTCGTCTACTGCGCCGACGTGCGGCAGAAGCAGCACTTCCAACAGTTCAGCGACGCCGCCCGCCGGGCCGGGTGGCTGGGGGAGACGCAGTTCGAGCACGTTATGTTCGGCACGATCCTGGGTGAGGACAACAAGCCGTACAAGACCAAGTCCGGCGAGAGCGTGAAGCTGCTCGACGTGCTGCGCGAAGCGATCGGCCGGGCGCGAACGATCGTCGACGCCAAAAACGCCGACCTGCCGGACACCGCCCGGGCGGCTGTCGCCAAGGCCGTGGGCATCGGCGCGATCAAGTATTTTGACCTCTCCCGCGACCGCCTGACCGACTACGTTTTCGACTGGGAAAACATCATGTCGATGGAGGGCAACACCGCCCCCTACCTGCAGTACGCCTACGCTCGCGTCCGCGCCATTTTCCGCAAAGCGGGCGCCGACGCCCAAACTGCATCAGCCGCCCCAGGCGGCGGGGCCGCTTCAGCGGTCCCGCCGCTGGCCCTGGAATCCCCCGAGGAACTCCGCCTGCTCAAGCACGTCCTTCGCTTTGGAGAAGTGATCGACGACGTCGCGCGCGACCTGAAGCCGCACGTTCTGTGCGCGTACCTGTACGACCTTGCCACGCTCTTCAGCGGCTTTTACGAGCACTGCCCGGTTCTCAAAAGCGAAGGCGCCACCCGCGCGACCCGCCTCGCCCTTTGCGACCTGACGGCCCGCACCCTGGCCCTGGGCCTCGACCTGCTTGGCATCGAGCACCCCGAACAACTTTAAGCCGCGCCGCGGTGAAGGTTCGCTGCGAATTCGCAGTCGTGCTAGCGGCATCCGTCTCCACTTCTCCTGTCTCCCGTCTCCCGACTCCTGTATCCTCCCGAAAATGAAGTTCGGCCGGATCAAACGCCAGCACGGCCGGGTCGGGGGGCTGGACGCCCTGCTCGATAAGCTGCTGCGGGACTGCCCGGGCCTCTCGCGCATTGTGCCCGGTCGGATCAAGCGACGGCGTGGGCGTACCCCGCCAGGGTTTCGGGTGCAGTATGCCACGCCGGCGGGCATCAAGTGCTTGTACAACGGGCCGGGCACGGTGCAGGAAGTGTTCCTGATCTGCAGCGACCAGCCGCACGCGATGACCTGGCTCAGCGCGACCTACCCCCCCGGCGGCGACGAATGAGCGCGGCGTTCAACAGACCCTTGTCGGTGGCCGTCGCGGTCGATTTGCTGCGCAGCGGGCGGCTCGTGGCGTTCCCGACCGAAACGGTCTACGGCCTCGGCGCCGACGCCACCAACCCTGCCGCCGTCGCCCGCGTCTTTGCCGCCAAGGGCCGGCCGGCGCACAACCCGCTCATCGTGCACGTCGCCAACAGCGTGATCGCTAAGCGATACGTCGCCGACTGGCCCGCCGCCGCCTCGCGCCTCAGCAACGCCTTCTGGCCAGGGCCGTTGACGATCGTGCTGCCCAAGCACCCCTCGATCACCGATGCCGCCACTGCCGGCGGCGCGACCGTGGGCTTGCGCGTGCCCCATCACCCGCTGGCGATCGAGCTGCTGTACGCCTTCGACGGCCCCGTGGCCGCGCCCAGCGCCAACCGCAGCAACCGCGTCTCGCCCACCACCGCGGCCCACGTCCGCGACGAACTCGGCGACGCCGTCGATCTCGTCCTCGACGGCGGTCCCTGCGCCGTGGGAATCGAGTCCACCGTGCTCGATCTCACCGGCGAGCGCCCGCGCGTCCTGCGCCCCGGCCACATCACGGCCCGGCAGATCGAGGCGGCACTCGGGCGAACGGTCGACGACTTCGCTAACGCACCGCCGGACGAACCGGGCGATGGGCCCGCGCGCCCGCTCGCGTCGCCCGGCCAGATGCCGCTGCACTACGCGCCGCGCACGCCGGCGTTTCACTTCAAGCCGCATCAGCGCGACGAACTCGATCTCGACAACGCCGCCGCCCTTGTACTGACGATCGACCCCGAAGCGTACGCGCGTCATCTTTACGCGCGCCTGCGCCTGCTCGACACGCAGGAGCTGCGCGCGATCTACGTCGAGCTCCCCCCGGATACGCCGCAATGGCGGGCCGTGCGCGACCGCGTCCTGCGGGCGACGCAGCCGCTGTAGCGGCGGCGGCGGCGGCGCTGCTACAAAGTCGCGCGTCGGTTCGTTAGCATCGCCGGCCATGCAGGCCTACGAAAAGCTCGGCGTCTTTTATCTCGGACGCGAATACGATCTCGGCACGAAGAAGCTGAGCGACACCCCGCTGCTCTACGACAGCCGCGACCTCGTCACCCACGCCGTCTGCGTCGGCATGACCGGCAGCGGCAAGACCGGTTTGTGCGTCGGCCTGCTTGAAGAAGCGGCGATCGACAACATCCCCGCGATCGTGATCGACCCCAAGGGCGATCTGTCGAATCTGCTGCTGAGCTTTCCGAACCTCTCCCCCGAAGAGTTCCGCCCCTGGATCAACGCCGACGACGCCCGACGGAACGAAGTCGACGAGACCACCTTCGCCCAGCAGCAGGCGGATCTCTGGCGCACCGGCTTGGCGAAGTGGGACGAAGACGCCGCACGCGTGGCGCGCTTCAAGGCGTCGGCGGATTTCACGGTTTATACCCCCGGGTCGTCGGCCGGCATGCCGGTGTCGATTCTTAAAAGCTTTGCCGCCCCGCCCGAGGCCCTGCGCGAAGACGGCGAACTGTTCCGCGACCGCGTCGCCAGTACGGTGACGTCACTGCTGGGTTTGCTTGGCCTTGCCGGGGACGACGCCGACCCGCTGCAGTCGCGCGAGCACATTTTCCTCTCGGCCCTGTTCAACGCCGCCTGGTCCGCCGGCGAAGACCTCGACCTGCCGGCTCTGATTCGCTCGCTGCAGCAGCCGCCGATCGACCGTGTGGGCGTGATCGATGTCGAGTCGTTCTTTCCGCAGAAGGAGCGCTTCGCCCTGGCGATGCGGATGAATAACCTGCTGGCCTCCCCGTCCTTCGCCGCGTGGGGCGGGGGCGAGCCGCTGGACATCGGGGCGATGCTCCACACCCCCGCCGGCAAGCCGCGGGTGAGCATTTTCTCGATCGCGCACCTCGGCGACAGCGAGCGCATGTTCTTCGTCTCCCTGCTGCTCAACCAGATGCTCGGCTGGACGCGCCAGCAGAGCGGCACGACGAGTTTGCGCGCGATCCTCTACATGGATGAGATTTTTGGCTACTTTCCGCCCAGCGCCAATCCGCCAAGCAAGCAGCCGCTGCTGACGCTGCTGAAACAGGCCCGCGCGTTCGGCGTCGGCGTGGTGCTGGCGACGCAGAACCCCGTCGACCTGGACTACAAAGGCCTGTCGAACTGCGGGACGTGGTTCATCGGTCGATTGCAGACCGAGCGCGACAAATTGCGCGTGATGGAAGGCCTCGAAGGCGCCGCCGCCAACGTATCGCAGAAGTTCGACCGCGGCCGGATGGAGCAGACGATCGCGGGCCTGGGCAATCGCGTATTTTTGATGAACAACGTTCACGACGACGGCCCGACAATCTTCCAGACGCGCTGGACGCTAAGTTACCTCCGCGGCCCCCTCGGCCGCGAGCAGATCAAGACCCTGATGCGCGACCGCAAAGCCACCGGCATAGCCCCGACCGCCGGAAAGTCGCCACCAACAACGGCCCCCGTCCCCGCCGCTGCGGCGCGCCCCGTCGTGCCCCCGTCGATCCGTGAGCTCTTTCTCCCGCCGCGCACGACCGCGCCCCCGGGGGCGACGCTGCTCTACACGCCCGCCGTCCTCGGTACGGCCGATGTTTACTTCTGCGACCGCAAAACAGGCATCGACCTGCACCGCATGCGCACACTCATCGCCCCCGTGACTGCCGCGGCGGTGGCCGTCGATTTCAAGGCCGCGACTGTGACGGAGATCGACGAAGCCGATCTGCAAGGCGAGCCGGAGCCGGGAGCCGCCTTTGCGGCACTGCCGGCCGTCGCCAGCAATCCCAAGAGCTATGCCGGCTGGCAGAAAGCGATCGTCGACACGCTCTATCGCACGCAGAAAATGAGCGTGTTCGTCGAGCCGACGACCGAAGCCGTCAGCGGCGCCGAAGAATCCGAGCGCGATTTCCGCGTGCGCCTTGCCGTGCTGCTGCGCGAGGCCCGTGACGCCGAGGCCGACAAGCTGCGGGCCAAGTACGCCCCGAAACAGCGCGCCGAAGAAGAGCGCCTGCGCAAGGCCTTGGCGCAGCGCCAGAAGGAAGAGCAGGAGGCGTCGACGAGCAAATGGACGGCCGCGGCGACGGTGGCGTCGTCGGTGCTGGGGGCGTTCCTGGGCCGCAAGCCGATCAGCGCGACCAACATCGGGCGGGTGGGGACGGCGGCGCGGTCGATCGGCGGAATGAGCAAGCAATCGCAGGACGTCGCCCGGGCCGGAGAGAACGTCGAAGCGATCGAGAAGCGCCTCACCGATCTCAACGCCGCGTTCGAGGCCGAAGTCGCCGGGATCGACGCCGCCTTCGCCTTCGACGCCGTCGAGCTCGAGACCGTCGAAGTGCGTCCGAAAAAGGCGGACGTGAAGCCGCGCCTGCTGGCGTTGGCATGGCTGCCGAACTGGAAATCCGGTGACACCCTTACGCCGAGTTGGACATGACCGACCTTATCCGCCTGACCGCCGACCCGCTCGATCTCGCCGCGGCCGTGGCTCACTGCGGCGACCCCGCCGCCGGCGGGATTGCGGTGTTTTTAGGCACCACGCGCTGCGAAACACGCGACGGCCGCGGCCTGGTGGCCTTGGACTACGAAGCCTATGCCGACATGGCCGAGCGGCAGCTTCACGACCTCGTCGCCGCCGCGCGCCAGGGCTGGCCGATCACCCGCTGCGCGCTGCTGCACCGCACCGGCCGCGTCGCCGTCGGCGAGCCGAGCGTGATGGTCGTCGTCGCCACCCCGCACCGTGCGGCGGCGTTCGAAGCGTGCCGGTATTTGATCGACACGCTCAAATCATCCGCCGCCATCTGGAAGCACGAAGAATGGGACGACGGGCAAGCGACCTGGGTCGCCGGCACTGTCCCCGGCGATCGATCCGATGCCGGCATTCCCCGGGTCAAAGACCGGAAAGCCGCCAATGACGCGAATGAACGCGAATAGGAGACGCGTTTTCTGATTGGCGTTCATTCACGCCCTGGGGGGCCTCTCTTCACCTTTCCCAACTGCATTCGCAAGCGACGAATAGGAATGCGGCAATTCGGCGTCCCGCTCGCCGCGCCGGCCGGCCGCCGCTATGGTTCCGGCATGCTCGCACTGATCGACGCGGTCTACTTCCTTACCCTGGCGACATGGTTCGCCGCCGCCCTCGGCAGCGCGATCATTCCGCCGGTGATCCTGCGGACCATCCGCGAGGCCGACCCGACACTGCCGCGCGTGCTCAGCGTCAATCTCGACCGTCAGCACGCGACGCTACTCGGCGGGACGGTCGTGAGCGAGATCGTCCAGATCATGTTCCGGCTCGAAGCGGTGTGCGCGCTGGTGTTCCTTCCGGCGCTGATCGCCAAGTGGTTCTTCGTTGACCGCACTTTTCCGCTCCTGGTGCAACCGCTGATCGTTACCGCGATCTACATCGCGGCGACGGCTTTTCTGTTGTACGGCTGGCGCGTCGTCTGGCCGAAGGCCGTTCGGCACCGGGCGGCGTACATCGAGGTCGCTGACGACGTCGACAAGGCAAACGCCGAGCTCGATCTGTTCGACCGATATAATCACGAAGTCGACGCCGTCGTGCGGAACATGGTCTTCATCGTCATGGGCCTGCTGCTGTTCAGCACGGCGCTGATGCAGCGGGCGGTCGTGCTGTAAAACCATGCCCAAAGCCGAAAGCAAAACGATCGTGACGCGCCGTGCACGGGTGGCCACCGTGCTGCCGGTCCTGGAAGCGACGTACCCGGGCGCGGCGTGCTCGCTCGATTTCACGTCGCCGCTGGAACTGCTCGTGGCGACGATCCTTTCGGCGCAGTGCACCGACGCGCGGGTGAACATCGTCACGAAGTCGCTGTTTCACAAATACCGCACGGCCGCCGAGTTCGCCGCATCGCCGCCGGAGGCGCTGGAGAAGGACATCCAGTCGACAGGCTTTTACCGCGCCAAGGCCCGGAGCATCCGCGCCATGGCCGCAGCCCTCGTCGCCGAGCACGGCGGTGAGGTGCCGCGGACGATGGAGCAACTGCACGCCCTTGCCGGCGTCGGCCGAAAAACCGCCAACGTGGTGCTCGGCAATGCGTTCGACATCAACGTCGGCGTCACCGTCGACACGCACGTTACCCGCCTCTCCCAGCGCCTCGGCCTGACAAAGCACACCGATGCCGTCAAGATCGAGCAGGACCTGATCCCGATCGTGCCTCAGGAAAAATGGTGCCATTGGTCGCACCTGCTGATCGCCCACGGCCGGGCCATCTGCCGGGCGATCAAACCCCGCTGCACCGAGTGCCCCCTGCTGCCGCATTGCCCGGCGGGGCAAAAGTTCGTCGCGCTGAGTAAAGGCGCTCGGCGATGAAACCGCCGTCGATCGAGGCGTGGGTTCCGTCTCCCGGACCCTCGCCCGATCGCGAATGGAAATGCACTAAACGTTTAGGCTCGACCGTTTAGGTTCGACGATCACCGCCGACCCGTAGCAGAGCACTTCGGTGATGCCTGGGGCGATTTCGTTCGCGTCGTAGCGCAGGCCGATGATCGCGTTCCCGCCCATGGCCTTGGCGTGGTCGAGGCACCGTTCGTAGGCGTCGCG
>DASVSS010000136.1:0-6421 GCA_036387945.1 Tepidisphaeraceae bacterium
CACGGCATCACCGTCGTCCACCGCCGGAATAAAACCTTCGAGCAGGCCGCGGAAGAACTGGCGGATTACATGATGTATTTCGCCAACCTCAACCGCCGCCAGCGCATCGAGCTGCGCAATCGCACCGAAGCCTACAGCGACCGCTTCGACTGGGAACAGCTCGGCCGCCACTACCACCAGGCGCACGACTTGGCGTTGCAGCGGACGGCGGAGCGTTTCGCGGCAGCGGCCTCGTAGTTCCCGCGCCGTCGCTCGCCCAGGATGCGTTTCGCCACGGCATGACGTCGCTTCGAAGTTCGCCCGTTCGGCCGTTCGCTCACTCGTCGTAGTCGAGTTCCCAGCGCTTGGCGCACTCGTCCTCCGCCGCGGCGGAGAAATCAGTGCGCTCGTACAGTTCGGCCAGTTTCAGCGACGTGCCGATCGTGGGAAGCTCGATCGCGGCATCAAGGCCGTTGCAGACGTGTTCTTCGAAAAAACTTACCGTCGTCCGACCGCTCGCACGTCGTGACGCGCGTCCATGGCAACGAAGCTGAGGCAAGAAGTCCACCAACGCTGGTCTGCCGGCACGCAGCCGGCGGTGCGCTCGGCATCGACCAAACCGATGTCCGAGCGACCGGCGGCGCCCCAGGGCTTAACGCTCGTTCCGCCGTTCGATGCCGTCATTGCTCAGGCCGATGATCTGCTGCGCGAAACCGGGGCCGCTGTCGTTCAGGTGAACGGCCAGACGCACTTCGTCGCCGTCGCCATGGCGGATTCGAAAGGCGGCCGCGATGAGCCGGTGCAGCGATTCCGTGTCGCCCGCGCGAACGCTCTGCGCGCGGCCGCGGAGTTTGCCGAGGGCAATCATGTGCTCGTCGAAGAGCGTTCGAGCATAACGACGACGATTATCCGTTCCGGCGGCAGGACGTCAGAGACGGTCCAGGAATCCGCCGACCAAAAAATTCGCGTTCGAGTGAAGGCGGCGTTGCGGAACTTGACCGACGGCGGCACTTGGCGAAGCGATGACGGATCACGTTATTTTTTCCTGGTCGGATGCCGTCTCGACTAATCCGGGCCGCTAACGCCCCGATCGACGGCGTGGCCGCCGGGGCCGCGATTGCGGTATAACGGCGACCGATGGCCACCAGCACCGTCGAGGATTACGTCAAGCGCATCTACATGCTGCAGCAGCGCGTGGCGGCCGATGCGCTCGTGCCGCTGGGGCAGGTGAGCAGTGTCGTGGGCGTGGTGCCGGGAACGGCAACGACGATGGTAAAGGCGCTGGCCGAGAGCGGACTCGTGCGGTACGAGCCGCGGAGTGGCGTGCGGCTGACGTCGGCGGGGGAAAAATTGGCGCTGCACGTCCTGCGGCGGCACCGGCTCGTGGAGTTGTTCCTGGTCAATGTGCTGGGGTTCGACTGGTCGGAAGTCGACGAGGAGGCCGAGCGGCTCGAGCACGCGATCAGCGAGCGGCTGATCGACCGCATCGACGCACACCTCGGCCACCCCGCGTACGACCCACACGGCGACCCGATCCCGACGGCGGCGGGCACGATCGAACTGCGGACGACCACGCCACTGGCCGAAGCGGCGGTGGGCGTGGCGATGACCGTCGCTCATATTACAGACCAGGACGCGCACTTCCTGGGATACGCCGCGGGGCGCGGGCTGACGCCGGGGGTGTGCGTCATTGTCGAAAGCGTCGACCCGCTCGGCGATTCGGTGAGCGTCCGCGTCGCCGGCAAGACTCCTCTCACGCTCGGCCGGGCGGCGGCGATGAAGATCGCGGTGCAGGAGAAGTAAGACATAAGCGATCAGGCTGAAGGGCCGGAAGACGCCGTATTAACAAAACGCCACTCCGGCCCCTCTCCTGCGGGGGAGGGACCGGGGAGTGGCGGTTCCTTGCAACTTCGCGTCCGCAGCTTCCTCCCTTACACTGCCCCGCTCTGATGGCGAACGTGCTCGCAGTCATTTCCGTGCTCGGCAAAGACCAAAAGGGCGTGGTCGCGCAGGTCGCCACCTATCTGGCTGACCGCGGGATCAACATCGAGGACATCGAGCAGCGCGTCGTCTATGGCCTGTTCGTGATGGACATGCTCGTCGACCTGCGCGACATCACAATCGACCTCTCGGCCCTCATCACCGGCCTGCTGGAGCTGGGCAAGAAGATCGACATGGACGTGCGCGTGCACCTCCACGGGCAGCGCAAGCCCAAGCGCGTCGCGGTGCTGGTGAGCAAAGAGCCGCACTGCCTGGCGAAGCTGATCGAAGACGCCGCCGGCGGCGTGCTGCGCGGCGAGATCGCGTGCGTGCTGTCGAACCATCCCGACCTCGGCCCGGTCGCCGAGGCCGCGGGGCTCACGTTCGCGCACTGCCCGCACGACGACCCCGCCGCCCACTTCGCCTGGCTGGAAAAAGAGCTTGAGCGGCATCACGTCGACGTCGTCGTGCTGGCGCGCTACATGCGCATCCTGCCGCCGGCGATGGTGGCGAAGTACCGCCACCGCGTCATCAACATTCACCCCTCGCTGCTGCCGCACTTTCCCGGGGCCGCGCCGTACCGGCAGGCGTTCGAGAGCGGGGTGCGGGTCAGCGGGTGCACGGCGCACTTCGTCACCGAGCAGCTCGACGAAGGCCCGGTCATCCTGCAGGACGTGTTCCACATCGACGTCGGCAGCGACACGCTCGACGACGTCAAGCAGAAGGGCCTGGCGCTCGAAGCCGGCACGCTCAGCCGGGCGCTGGGCCTGTATTTGAACGAAGAGCTCGTCGTCGCAGACGGGATGACGCCGGCGAAGGTGATCTTCAAGCCGGGCATCAGCCGGTTCTTCCACGAAGCGCGGGGCGCCGGCGCGGGCGCGACAACTGCCGCCGCGACAACCGCCGCGCCGGGCCGGCAGGCCGCGGGGGCGGGCCGATGACGATCCTCGACCAGAGCACCGCGCGCGGCTTTTATTTCGTCGAAGCCGGCTACAGCGACCTGCTGCGGTCGGTCGGCCTCGCCGACGGCCAGAGCGTGTTCGACAATACCGCCGTGCAGGTCTGGCGCAGCATCACCGAGCGTGAGAACTGTGTGCTCGATCACGCCGGCGGCCGCCTGCACATCAAGCGCAACAAGCCCGGCCAGAGCGGGATCGAGAACGAGATCGAGGGCATCCGCCTCCTGGAAAAAGCCGGCATCGGCACGGTGCCGGTGTGCGGTTACGGCCGCCTGCACGACGGGCGCGGGTTTTTGATCACCGACCATCTCTCGGGGTTCGAGGACTGCCATAAACGCCTGGAAACGGGCGAAATCGCCTTCGACCGACTGCTCGAGCCCACCGCCGAACTTACTGCGCGACTGCATTCGGCGCGATTACATCACCGGGATTTGTATTTAGGACACTTCTTCGGCGACTTTAGTAAGGAACCGCCCGCGCTTCGCCTGATCGACGCAGGACGCGTGCGGACACTTCCTCGCTTACTGGCCCGACGATGGATCATCAAAGATCTGGCTCAATTCATCTTCAGCACACAGGGCTTGCCCATCTCCGACGCGCAGCGCACGGCGTGGCTCGACTGTTACGCGCAGGCCCGTGGCATCACGCTGCGGTTCCGCGCCCTGATCGACGCCAAGGCCCGGCAGATCGCCCGGCACGACGCGCAGCTCAGGATCAAGAACCCCACCCGGAACGTGGCGCTGGACCGATGAAAGTGCTGTTGGTCATCCTCCACGCCGACCCCGCCCGCGGCGGCGCGGAGTTGTACGCCTGCCACCTGGCCGAACGGCTGTCGGCCGCCGGCCACGCGGTGTCGATCGCCGCGGCGACCTTCGCCGGCGTCGTGCCGCCCCACCAGCGCGTGCCGATCGAGTTCGACGGCCCGACCCGCTCGGCCCGCTACCGCGCGTTCTGCAACGGCCTGAAGCGCCACGTCCGCGACGGCGACTACGACGTCGTCCATGCGATGCTGCCCGTGCCGGTGTGCGACATCTACCACCCGCAGGCGGGGGTGGAGACGATCAGCCTCCAGAGCGGCACGGCGGGCAAGCGGTTCTGGGGGCTGATCGATTTCAAGCGCCAGGCGTTCGCCCGCGTAGAGCAGCGCCTGATCGACGGCCCGAGGCCGCCGCTGGTGATCTGCATGAGCGAAAAAAGCCGCGCCGAAACCGCGGCGCACTTTTCGATCGAGTCCGACCGGCTCATCACGCTCTACAACGGCAGCGACGACCGCCGGTTCGATCCCGAGCGCGTGTCGCGCAAAGGATCGCGTGAGGGATCGCGTGAGGGATCGCGTGAGGGCGGCCGGGAGAACGCCCGCGAGAACGGCCGAGAAGGGTCGCGTGAGCCCGGGCGTGACCGCCCGACGCTGCTGTTCATCGGCCACGATTACGCCCGCAAAGGCCTCGACACCGCCATCGCCGCCCTGGCCAGCGTGCCCGACGCGGTGCTGCGCGTGCTCGGCAATGAAAAGCCCGGGCGCTTCGCGCAGCTCGCCCGCGCCGCGGGCGTGCACGACCGCGTACAGTTCGCCGGCCCGACGCCGAAGGTCCACGAAGAGCTCGCCGCCGCCGACGCGCTCGTGCTGCCGGCGCGGTTCGAGCCGTTCGGCATGGTGGTGATCGAGGCGATGCTCATGGGCGTGCCGCCGGTGGTCAGTTGCCTCGCCGGCGCCGCCGAGGTGGTGCGCGACGGCGTCGACGGCTGCATCCTTCCCAACCCCGACGACGCCCCCGCCTGGGCCGCGGCCATCAACCGCGTCCTCGCCGGCAACGGCACGATGCGCGCCGCCTGCCTGGCGCGGCGCGAAGAACTGTCGTACGACCGGCATCTGGAAAAACTCCTGGGCATTTACGCCCGGGCGGTGAGTGAACGCGTCGCTTAAAACGCGATCGCGTCGATGCCGCTGCGGTCTCCGCTCCCGGTACACCAATGAGAGGAGACCAAAAGCCGCGCATTGCACACATCAACGCTTCCGCGACGATGCCCGCGTGTCATCCGAGTCGACCGCCTCCGCCGCGCTGACGAGCGAATCACCCGACCTCCCGCCGCGCCGCGCATGGCTCTACACGGTCCTGATCGCCGCCGTCGTCTTCGCCGCCGTCGCACCGACGCTGCGGTGGACGCAGCTCACCGGCGGGAACGAAAACATCGTCATCGAGACGGCCCTGGAAATCCGCCGCGGCGAGTGCGGGTGGCTGCTGCCGACGATGCTCGGCGAGCCGCGCGTGAAGAAGCCGCCGCTGGTCGCCTGGATCGTCGCGGCGTCGTTGCGCGACGAAACGATCCACGCCCTGAGTGACCCCGCCCGCCGCGAGAGGGCGTACGTCGACCTCGCCTGGCAGGTGCGCTGGTCTGCCCTGCTCGCCGGGTGCGGTACGATCCTGGCGACGTTCGCCCTCGCCCGGGCCGTGCTGAACAACCGCGACGCCGTCATCGCCGCGGCCGTCGTCGGCACACTGCTGATGTTCCAGCGGTACATGCGCCAGAGCACGACCGACGTGCACCTGACGCTGTGGGTCGCCGTCGCCAACGCCGCGATGGCCCTCGGCCTGCTGCGCGGCCGATGGACGATCGCCACGCTCGTCGCCGCGACCGCCCTGGGCATCGCGTTCCTGTGCAAGGGCCCGGTCGCCCTTGTGCAGACGCTGGCGCCGGCGCTGGCCTTCGTCACGATCCGCCGCTTCTGGCTCGACACCCCGAACCGCAGCGGCGACTTACCGGCTGCCGGAACGTCAAAACCCTTCCCCCCCCAGGGGGCGGGTAGGGAGAGGGGGGCAGCCGCCTCATCACAACAAAGCGGCAGTCTGGTCCCTCCCCCCCCGGGGGAAGTTAGGTGGGGGCGTGCGGACGAAAAATTGCAAGCAAGTGCCGAGCCGCCTTCTTTTTCCATCGAAAGCCGTTCGGCGTCCGCCCCCCCCACCCTACCCTCCCCCTCGGGGGGGGAGGGGTTTGGTTCATCGGCGCCTTCGGAGCCGTTCCTGCGCTTGATGCCTGCGCGTCGCCTGGCGATTTTGATTTTCGTCGGCATCACTATTTTCACGCTCATCGCCGCTCCCTGGTTCGTCTATGTCGCCGCCAATGTGCCGGACGTGCTGCGAATCTGGTTCGTCGAGGTCAATCGCGAAGGCGCGACCGATCTCGACGTCAGCAATCCGCTGGTCTACCTGCTGTGGATCCCGCTGAGTTGGCCGTGGGTGGTGTTCCTGTTCGTCAGCGGGATCGTCATTCTGCAGCAGTTCCGCCGCCGGCCGGAGTGGTTGTTGCCGGCGTTGCAGGTGTGGGTGCCGCTGCTGATCATGGTCCTCTTCCGCGACCGCAAGGAGCGGTACATGCTGCCGTTGGTCGCCCCGCTCGCGGTGCTGAGCGCGATCGGTGTCCGCGCCGTGCTGGATGCCGCGCGTGACCAACACGCCCGGGCCCTCTTGCGCGCCAGACTCATCCTCGGCCTCCATTGGTTCGTC
>DASVSS010000137.1:0-2701 GCA_036387945.1 Tepidisphaeraceae bacterium
GTCGATTCGCTCAGCTACTGGACGTTCACCGACGTCTTCGAAGAAGGCGGGGCAGGCGACGCCGCCTTCCACGGCGGGTTCGGGATGATCAATTATCGCGGCATTCCGAAGCCGGCATTCCACGCGTATCGCATGCTCAGCCGCCTCGGCGACCAGCGCGTGGCGCAGTCGCCGGGCGCGATCGTCACGCGGCACGCTGCCAGCGGGAAGGTGTCGGCGCTGGCGTACCACTACCCGCCGCAGGTGCCGCAGAGCGTGCCGGCGAGCTTCGATTCCAATGCCGTCGCCGAGCAGACGCTCGCGGCTGGGTCGCCGACGGAACTGACGATCGAGCTGGCCGGGCTCATCCCCGGCGCGGCCGTGGTCGTCGAGACATTGGACAAATACCACGGCAACGCACCCGCCGCCTGGCGGGCGATGAACAGCCCGCACTCGCCGTCGCCGGGGCAGATCGCGGCGCTGCAGCAAGTGGCGTGGGGTACGGATCAATGCGCCTATCACGCCGATGCCGCGGGCCGGTTCGCGTTGCGCTTGACGATGCAGCCGTGGGCGGTGGTTTCGGTGCGCGAGCTCTGAGCGACGAGGTCGGACTCGCCTTCGCGCCCTCGGAGCAACTGCAAGCTCACTCGCGCGACGTCTGCTCCCTTCTCCCGGTATCCCGGGAGAAGGTTAGGCAGAGAACTTGAGCTTCAAGACGCAGTGTCGTCCGAAGTCCCCCTCCCTAGCCCTCCCCCGGAGTACCGGGAGAGGGGCCAGAAGCCGCCGTGTCGCGATTGAGCGCCCGGGGTGTCGCGGCGCTTTGTCCATAGTTGCGTCAAAGCTCAAGTCATTATAGTGGCGACAGAACCGGTGACCCCGAAGCGGAGAGAACGAAGTGGACAAAAGTCTTGCGCCCGACAGTCCCGTGCAGCCCGCGGCCACGCCTTACACGGCCGGTAACGGGCAGATCTATGCCTGGGCGATCGGCGGCATCGCTTCGCACGCGCTGATCGGCACGTTCGGGCAAGCGTACAACATCTTCACGATCGGCTTCGGCCTCAGCGCCGTGCTCGTCTCCTGGGCGATGATGCTGCCGCGGGTGTTCGACGCGCTGACCGACCCGTTCATGGGCCATCTTTCGGACAACACCCACACCCGCTGGGGCCGGCGCAAGCCGTATCTCGTCGTGGCCTCGATCTGTGGGGCGTTGCTGGTCGCGGCGATCTACTGGGCCAATGCCGACTGGCCGCAATGGATGCAGTTCGCGTACCTGCTCGTCGTCGGCACGCTCTTTTACTTCTGCTACGGCCTGTACACGATGGCTTGGACGGCCTTGGGCTACGAGCTGACCGACGATTACCACGAACGCGCCCGCGTCGCGGCGATCAGCAGCCTGTTCATCTCGATCGTGCTGCTGGGCAACCAGTGGCTCTACTGGCTGGCCCTGCGGCCGGTCTTCGGCGACGTGCTGCCCGACGGCACGATCGCGGCGAACGAAGTGCGGGGCATCCGCGTGATCGCCGCGGCCATGGCGTGCGTCATCGTCGCCGCGGCGCTGGTCGTGACGCTCGGCACGCGCGAGCGCTTCACGCAGGCCAACAAGCACGACCACACGCCGATCTTCCGCGCCGTCCGCACCACGCTCAGCAGCCGGCCGTTCGTGACGCTGTTGCTGGTGAAGTTCTTCCAGATTCTGGGCGAGCGCGTCTACGGCGGCCTGCTCGTGTTCGTCAGCATCTACTACGTCTGCCGCGGCGACAAACAGCTCTCGACCTGGATCACCGGGGTGGGGGCGATGGTCGGCACGGCGTGGGGATTCGCGCTCGTGCCGTTCATGAAGACGTTCAGCAAGAAGCTCGGCAAGCGCAACGGCCTGGTGATCCCGGCGGTCGTCGCATTCATCAGCGCCTGCGCACAGCCTTTCCTTCTCACGCCGAACTACCCGTACCTGATGCTGTTGCCCGCATTCGTGATCATCCCCCTCGTGGTCATCAGCAACACGATGCAGCAGGCGATCGTGCCCGACATCTGTGACCTCGATGAGCTCGAGACCGGCCAGCGCCGCGAAGGGCTGTTCACCGCGGTCATGGGCTTCGTGGCGAAGCTGGAAATCTCGCTGACGGTTCTCGTGATCGGTTACCTCGTGAAGGCGTCGGGGTTCGATCCGTCGCTCCCGGCCCAGCCGGACTGGGTCATCACGCGGATGCTGTGGCTGGCGCTGACGCCGAACATCGTCTTCACGTTCGTCACGCTCATCCTGGCCACGCGGTTCAGGATGGACGAAAGCACTATGGACGGCATTCGCCGCGAACTCGACGCCCGGCGCGCCGCGGGCCTGACGGGCAGTGCAGAGAATGGCGGGGTTGGGTTGGACGTGGTTCCGCCGCCGGCCCCCGCGGGGAGGTGAGTCGGTCACGTCGTCGGAGAGAGCCATGGCGAGCAGAAACAAAAAGCCGGCCAAGACCATGGCCGCCGCTCCGACGAAGGGGAAGCGGCCGCTCATGGTGGGCATCGTCACCGACGGCTCGACGTCCTACGGCCGCTCGATCCTGCGCGGCATCATGCGGTTCGCCAACCTTGAGCGGCGCTGGCTTCTGCACAAGGACATCTGGCGCACGCCCGAATCGCTGGCGCGCTTCCCGCAGTGCGACGGCGCGATCATCAGCGGACTGCCCGCCGAGGCGAGCGGCGGGATCGTGCAGCGCAGCCGGATCGCGGTCTT
>DASVSS010000138.1:0-1677 GCA_036387945.1 Tepidisphaeraceae bacterium
CCTCGCCCGGTACTCCGGGAGAGGGTAGGGAGAGGGCCGAGCCTGATCGCGGTTTGTTGCGATGAGGCGGCGGCCCGCCCCCACCTAGCCTCCCCCGCAGGGGAGGAACCGGAGAGTGGCGCTTCCAAGGGCGGCGCGCGGCCTCGCGCCCTAACTTCAATCGCCGCGCCGCTTGGAGTATCTTCGCCGCTGATGCCACGACGCACCGACATCCACACGATCCTCATCATCGGTTCCGGCCCCATCGTCATCGGGCAGGGGCCCGAATTCGATTACAGCGGCGTGCAGGCGTGCCGGGCGCTGCGCGAGGAGGGGTACCGCGTGGTGCTGGTCAACAGCAATCCCGCGACGATCATGACCGACCCGGAATTCGCCGACGCGACCTACGTCGAGCCGATCACGCCCGAGACGGTCGAAAAAATCCTGCAGCGCGAAAAAGAAAACGGCACGCCCGTCGACGCGCTGCTCCCCACGCTCGGCGGGCAGACGGGCCTGAACACGGGGATGGCCTGCTTCGATCAGGGCATCCTGCAGAAGTACGCTGTGACGATGATCGGCGCCGACCGCGAGGCGATCCACCGCGGCGAAGACCGCCAGCGGTTCAAAGAGCTGATGGGCGAGATCGGCCTGAAAGTGCCGACGAGTCGCGTCGTGCACAACATGGCCGACGCCCGCCAAGCCCTCGAGATCGTCGGCCTGCCCGCGATCATCCGCCCGGCCTTTACCCTCGGCGGCACCGGCGGCGGCATCGCCTACAACGTCGAAGAGTTTGAAGAAATCGTCCAGCGCGGCCTCGACGCCAGCCCCGTCACCGAAGTGCTCATCGAGCAGAGCGTGATCGGCTGGAAAGAGTACGAGATGGAAGTCGTCCGCGATAAGAACGACAACTGCATCATCGTCTGCTCGATCGAGAACATCGACGCCATGGGCGTCCACACCGGCGACAGCATCACCGTCGCCCCGATCCAGACGCTGACCGACAAAGAATACCAGAAGATGCGCGACGCCAGCTTCGCAGTCATCCGCGCCGTCGGCGTGGAGACCGGCGGGTCCAATAT
Source organism: Tepidisphaeraceae bacterium (assembly GCA_036387945.1). Taxonomy (GTDB): domain Bacteria; phylum Planctomycetota; class Phycisphaerae; order Tepidisphaerales; family Tepidisphaeraceae; genus DASVSS01. The sequence continues at coordinate 1,059 of DASVSS010000138.1, forward strand.
TCAGTTCGGCATCAACCCCAAAAACGGCGACATGGTCGTCATCGAGATGAACCCGCGCGTCTCGCGCAGCTCGGCGCTGGCGAGCAAAGCGACGGGTTATCCGATCGCAAAAATCGCGGCGAAACTCGCAGTGGGCTACACGCTCGACGAACTGCCCAACCCGATCACAAGCCGCAAGCGGGGCGGGCGCGGGAGCAATGTCTCGTCGACCGGATCGAAAAATACGAGCACGCAATCGACTGCCACGCACAAGACCGCGCCCGACGGTTCGTCGGCCGAAAACAAGGAGGACTGGGAGCTCTACACCAGCGCCTGCTTCGAGCCGAGCATTGATTACTGCGTCATCAAGATCCCCCGCTGGACGTTCGAGAAGTTCCCCGACGCCGACGAAACGCTGACGACCCAGATGAAGAGCGTCGGCGAAGCGATGGCCATCGGGCGCACGTTCAAGGAAGCGCTGCAGAAAGGCATCCGCAGCATGGAGGTCAAGCGGTACGGCTTCGGCCTCGACGCCAGCGACAAGTGGCTCGCCGCCCAGCAGAGCGATGACGAAGCAAAACGTGGCGTGGGCGTCCCGCCCCCGGCCGAACGTGGGCGGGACGCCCACGCCACGAATTGG
>DASVSS010000139.1:0-16696 GCA_036387945.1 Tepidisphaeraceae bacterium
TGAAATCGCCGAGCTTGTGCAGACCCACCATCGCAATGCCGCTGGCGACCCAGCACAGCCACGCCGTGAGCGTGCGCGTGCGCAGCCACCACAGCAGGCAGGCGCCGTGCAGCGTGCACATGAGCCAGAAGTGCGAGTACATCTTCGCGTCGCGCGCGTAGACCAGAAGGTAGGCGTTGAAGCAGGTGAGCGTCGCCGCCAGCAGTGACACGCGCACGCCGAACATCTGGCGTGACAGGAAATAGATCGCGGGGATCATCAGCGTGCCGCTGATCGCCGGGACGGCGCGCAGGACGTGTGGCGTAAGCCGCAGGCCGGGCAGCACCGGGTGCGACGGGATGAAGTCTTTCAGCTCCTTCGCCGGCGCCGGATCGCCGCCGCGCCAACGGCCGGCCGGGCGCGGTGGTTCCGCCGCCGCCTCCGCCGCCTCGGTGGGCCTGACTTCGCCCCACAGCGGCATCCCTGCGCCGATCCACCAGCTCAACTGGTAGTGCAGCGGCGCGAAGCTGGTGTTCTGCAGCTCCCCGAGCAACTGCCGGTACGTGCCGACGACGCGGTACCACGTCGCCGCTTCGTCGCCCCAGATCGGCGGCCGGTCGAGCGCCACCCCGCGCAATCCGGCGCCGACGAGCGTGATGAGCAGCAATAGCAGCGCCGTGCCGATGCGTCCACGCAATCGCAGGCGGATCGTCGCGAGGAACAGTTTCCATTTCACGGGGGTCGCCATCGTCTCTGGTTGTACCAATGAACTGCGCGATCATTGAGACGCGCCGGAATTTTGCGCCGCGCGGGTGACGAAGCGCGTTGCGTCCGGCCACACCCGAGCGTCAAAGCGCGATCGAGCGGCCTGGTCGCTTAAGCGATCAGGCCACGACGTATGTGACGATCCAGAACGATCTCAAACTCCGTGCGCCCCGTCCCCCGACGACCGTCAATCCCACCGGAACACGCCTTTGCGCCACGCGTACGCGTACGCCACAAGCAGGATCGAAACGAACACGATCATCTGCCCGAGCAGGAACCCGCTTTGCCCGGCGTGGGCCGGGTCGTGGCTGTAGGGCGCCAGCAGGCTCGTCCACGGGAACAGGAAAACAATCCCCACGTCGAACACGAGGTAGATCATCGCCACGATGTAAAACCGCACGTTGAATCGCCGGCGGGTGTCGCCGATCGGGGTCATGCCGCTCTCGTAAGGCACCGACTTGCCCGGCCCCTGCCGGGCCGGGCCGATGAAGGTCGACAGGATCACCGTCGTCGCCGCGAACCCGAGCCCGAGCAGGATCAACAGCCCGACGACGGCCCACGCGGCGCGGGGCGGCGAAGCGAGTTCGGCAAAAAGAAAATGAAGCGGTGCCATGCGTGGCGGCACTGTAAACGCCGGGCGCGACGATGACAATTCACCGCCCGCCGGCCTTGCCGACGCCTCATCGCCCCAAAGCGCCGAATGCCACGATCCGGTACGCCGGGTCGTGGTGCCTGAGATCGCGCCTGCGCGTCCGAAAGGGCACCACGGCCTGGCGTACCGGATCGTGGCACCCCCGGATTCGATTCTTGGACTGGCCCACGATCAGAAGGGACGCATCTCCAAAGCGAACGCCGCCGCGTCGTGCAATCGGCGGCCTCGCTGAATACGATGCCCGCCCGGATTCGGAAGTCATGCGTATGAACAACACACTCGCCGCGAAGATCGAGAACCGCACCGCCGTCGTTGGCGTGATCGGACTGGGGTACGTCGGCCTGCCGCTGATGGCGGCGTTCCACAAAGCCGGCTTTTCCGTCGTCGGCTACGACGTCGATCCACGCAAGATCGAAGCCCTGGCGCGCGGCGAGAACTACCTCAAGCACCTCGGCGCCGACCTCGTCTCGAACATGAAGACCCCCGTCCGGGCCGGCCAGACGTTCGACGCCACCGCCGACATGAGCCGCCTCGGCGAAGCCGACGCGATCATCTCCTGCGTGCCCACGCCGCTGGGCCACCACCGCGAGCCCGACCTGTCGTACATCGAAAAATGCAGCGACGACTGCGCCAAGACGCTCCGCCGCGGGCAACTCGTCATTCTCGAAAGCAGCACCTACCCGTGCACGACGCGCGACGTGATGCTGCCGCGGCTGGAAAAATCCGGGCTCAAGTGCGGGACCGATTTCTTCGTCGCCTACAGCCCCGAGCGCGAAGACCCTGGCCGCAAGGATTTCAACACCGGCAGCATCCCCAAGCTCGTGGGCGGCATCGACGCCGTCAGCGGTGAACTGGCCGTGGCGCTCTACACCGCGGCGATTGCCAAGGTCATCCCCGTGCAAAGCGCCGAAGTCGCCGAAGCCGCGAAGCTGCTTGAGAACATTTACCGCGCGGTCAACATCGCGCTGGTAAATGAGATGAAGATCGTGCTGGACGCGATGGACATCGACATCTGGCAGGTGGTCGACGCCGCCAAGACCAAGCCGTTCGGCTTCCAGGCGTTCTACCCCGGCCCCGGCCTCGGCGGGCACTGCATCCCGATCGACCCGTTCTACCTGACGTGGAAGGCCCGTGAAGTGAACATGCCCACGCGGTTCATCGAACTCGCCGGCGAGATCAACGTCGGCATGCCGAACTACGTCGTGCGCAAGGTGCAGCTCGCCCTCAACGACGCCGGCAAGGCGGTGAAGGGATCGAAGATCCTCGTCATCGGTTTGGCCTACAAGCCCGACATCGACGACGTGCGCGAAAGCCCGAGCTTCGAGCTTATCGAGCACCTCGAAACGCTCGGCGCCGACGTCGACTACCACGACCCCCACGTCCCGCAGACCCACAAGATGCGGCATCACGATTTGCAGATGAAGAGCATCGAGTGGTCGGACAAAGCCCTAGCCGGCTACGACTGCGTGCTCATCGCCACGAACCATGCGTGGTACGACTGGCAGACCATCGCCGACCACGCCAAGCTGATCGTCGACACCCGCAACGCGATGTCGAAAGTCAGCGGGCGGCGGGATCATATTATCAAAGCGTAATGCCCCCGACCCTTGGCCCAATCTCGCTCGACCGAATGGTGGCCGCCGTGGAAAACGTGCGCAAGCGTTTGCTTCGTTCGACCGCTGCGCTCGGCGGTGCGGGCATCCCCTACGCGGTCGCCGGTGGGAACGCCGTGGCGGCGTGGGTGTCGCGCGTCGATACCGCGGCCGTTCGGTACACGCAGGACGTCGACATCCTCATCAACCGCGCCGACCTCGATCGCGCCAAAGCGGCGCTCGCGGCGGCCGGGTTCGTGTACCGGCATGTCAGCGGGTTGGACGTTTTTCTGGACGGGCCGGAGGCAAAGGCCCGCGACGCCGTGCATATCGTCTTCGCCGGTGAAAAGGTGAGGGAGCACGAGCCGGCGCCGAATCCGTCGGTCGACGATGCCGAGGATGATGCACATTTCCGTGTGTTGACGCTTCAAGCGTTGGTGACGATCAAGCTGACGGCGTTTCGTGACAAGGATCGGACGCACATCCGCGATCTGATCGGAGTCGACTTGATCGACGCGACATGGCTCACGCGACTGCCCGAGCCGCTGGCGGCGCGGTTGAAGACGATCCTCGACGATCCGAACGGGTAATGCCCTATGCCCAAGCGCCCCGTCGAAACCTTCACCTGCCCCAACTGCGGCGCCGACGTGCGGGCCGGGGCGGCGGCGTGTCCGGAGTGCGGGGCGGACGACGAGACGGGGTGGTCGGCGGAAACCGATTACGACGGCCTCGACCTGCCGGGCGACGCTGACGACTCGATCGACACCGAAGACGGCGTGGGGACGTGGCGGAAGATCGTCGCCATCGTCGTCGTTGCGGCGGTGATCCTGCTCATCATCGCCGGGGTCTGGTGATCGCGCCGGATCAGCCGCGCAAGGCGTCAACGGCTGGAAACGGAGCGGCCGGACGCTTTATCGCGGTCAAACGCTTAGACGCTTCGGCCCTCTCGCTGTCCGCTCCCGGGGTGCCGGGGCGAGGGTTGGTTCTCTGGCAGCATCAATCCGCTGTTGCATGCCGCACACCGCCCCCACCTAGCCTCCCCGGAGGGGGAGGGACCGGAGCGCACGGCGATTCGATGCGATGAGGCGACTGCGAGCGCCCCCTCCCTAGCCTCCCCCGGGTACGGGGGAGGATGCGCGGGTTATGGCATAACTCGATACCTGACCGTCCTCGCAGCTCTCTGTGTGATTTCCTGGTGAAGGGATCGCGGGCGCGGTCCGGATTTTCGTGGTGATCTAGATCGTCCGTTCAGCGCTGCTGAGTCGGTCGCGGATGACGGCGTTTGCGTCGCGGTCGGCGTAGACGACGTCCGTGCCGGGGCCGGCGTCGACGTGCTCGGCAAAGAGGCCGTCGATGCTGCGGATCTGGTCGTCGCCGGGGCCGCCGCGAAAGACGTCCCGGCCGAGGCCGCCGCTGAGTACGTCGTTGCCGGGCCCGCCCCAGAGTGTGTCGTTGCCGGTGTTGCCGCGAAGGACGTCGTTGCCGTTGTCGGCGTAGATCAGGTCGTCGCCGGCGCCGCCGACGAGGGAATCGTTGCCGTCGCCGCCGGCGAGGGTGCTGCCGGCCGCGCCGGCGGTGAGCGTATCGTTCCCGCCGTCGCCGCCGAGCGTGCTGGGGCGGGCGGCGGTGATCTTATCGTTCCCCGCGCCGCCGCGGGCGTCGGCGGCGCCCCAGGCGAGGCGCACGACGTCATGTCCGTCGCCGCCGAAGACGCTTGCCGTGAACTTCTCGTGCGGCGGGCGGCTTTCGATGCGGTCGTTGCCCGCGCTGCCGTACACCGTGTCGCGGCCGGCGCCGATGAGCAGATAGTCGTCGCCCGCCCCGCCGTCGGTGGAGTCGTTGCCGGCCATGTCGTCGATGTAATCGCGGCCGTCGCCGCCGAGCAGCGTGTCGTTGCCGGGCGACCCGGCGAGTTGGTCGTCGCCCGCGCCGGCGTCGATCTTCAGCCGCACGCCATTGACCGGCGCGCCGATCCAGCGAACGACGTCATTGCCGGCGCCGAGATTCAGGTCGATGCGGTCGGTCGTGCGCAGATCGACCCAGTGCAGCTTCGCTCGCACGGTCAGCCGCAGGCCCGACGCGCCGCTGCGCTCGAACGTGACCAGGTCCGCCCCCGCCGTGCCGGCGGCGGTGTGGACGGCGAAATGAACGCGCGGTTCGAGCGATTGCAGCGGCATGCGATCACGACGTATCGGCACAAAGCGCGCGGCGGCGACAGTTTCGCTGCTGCGCGGCCGGCAGGAGGGGAATGGCCGACGTGCCGCTGCGCTAGAACCGGCGGTCGGACACCGAATCGTTCTCGATGTCGCGCTTCGGTTTCTTCCTCCGCCGCGGCGCGGCGCGTTGCCAGTCGCCGGCCATGATGCAGCCGACGGGGTCGATCGTGTCGATGACTTCGGCCAAGCCGTACTCGTTGATCTGGGCGCGCACGGTCGCGGCGTCCTTGTAGGCCAGCGGCAGTTCGCTGACGTCCGGGACGCCGCTGTAGAAGCGCGCGTCGATGCCGCCGGTCTGCTCGGCCATCATCTGCCTGGCGGTCTTGCCGGCGTGACGTTTCATGTAGGCGCTGCGGCTGAAGTTCCGCCCCGCCCCGTGCGGGGCGAAGCCCAGGCCGTTGGCGGCGTCGCGGCCGCGTGTGATCAGCACCGGCTGGGCCATGTTCAGTGGGATCAGCGTGCGGCCGGTGCTGTCGGCAGCGAACTTCTCCCACGCCGGCGTGGCGCCTTTGGCGTGGTAGAACAAGCCGTCGCTTTTCTGGAAGACGAAGTTGTGCTCGTTCCAGAATCGGTCGGTCACCTTCAGCTTCAACGCCTTTACGATCAGGTCGTGGATGGCGAAGTGGTTGGCCTTGGTCCAGGCGCGGATCGTCTGCAGCGCCGACCAGTAATCGGCGCCTTCCTGGGAGTCGGCGACGATCCACGCATTGTGCGCCGCCGTCTCGGGTGAAAGAACTTTGCGTGCCCGGTCGGCGGCGAACATGCCCGCCTTGTAGAGCAGCGCCCCGGGCTTGCGCGAGCCGTGGTGTGTGACCAGCGCCACCGCCCCGCTGCTGGTGACGCGGCCGACGTAGAAGAAGTGATTGCCATCGCCCTGGGTGGCGAAGTGATCGACGGCGTCGCGGTGGGCGGCGCGGAGGAACGGGTTGGCCTCGAATGCCGCGAGCAACTCCGCCGGCGGGCGCACGAGGTCGCCGCCGCGGCGTCCGCCGCCGCCGAAGTGGCTGAGCTTCATCCCGCTATCGAGGATCCGTGTGGGATCGGCGTCGCCGAACACGCTGACGGCCATCGAGCAGCAGATGTCCGCCGAGTGCATGCCGGGGTGGATGGCGTTTTCCGCCGCGATCACCCCGCCGACGGGGATCGTGCCCGGGGCGGCCCCGGCCGGGCAGGCGTCGGGCATCACCGCGCCGGCCTTGACGGTCGGCAGGCGCATGAGCTCGCGCATGTGCCAGTCGACACTGCTGACGTTGGTCTCTTCGTCGGGATTCCCCGCGCGCAGGTTCTTGTGGTATTTCAGCGCGTCGTACCCGCGCAGCCCGATCGTGGGCGCTGCCGCCGGGGGCGCGAAGGCCTGCACGATCGCGCGCACTTCGTCCTCGCCCGCCCCGCGCGCCGCCGCGTCGTTGGCGGCGGCGATCGCGTCCTTGAACCACGCGCCGCTCTGGTGGCCCCACTGGATGAGGGTTTTGCCGTTAATCATAATGGGCCTCTGCGAAAGAATCCGCGGCCGCCCCCTCCCTGCCCTACCCCAGGTGCGGGGGGAGGCGCATCGCATGTGTTCAAAGAATCGGCCGCGCGGCGGATAAACCGCCGGTCACTCACAGCAGCGTGCGCAAATGCTCGATCGCTTTTTTCGCCACTTCGCCGGCGGTGGCTTCGTACGGATACAGCTCGACTGTCACCCAGTCGGTGTAGCCGACGTCGCGCAAGGCGCTGAACACCGCGGCGAAGTCGATCACGCCGTTGCCGGGGGTGAGGTGCTGGTGGACGCGGTTGGCACCGATGTCTTCGATGTGCACGTGCACGATCTGCTCGGCCATCGCGTGGATGACCGCGGCGGGGTCGTCACCGACGCAGAAGAGGTGGCCGACGTCGCAGTTCATCAGCACGGATTTTTCGCACGCGAAATACCGGCGTTTGAACTGCAGGTATTCCTGGGCCGACTGGATGAGCAGCCCCGGCTCGGGCTCGATCGCCAGGGTGACGCCGCAGGTGCGGGCCGTGCCCACGCAATGGGCCAGCGTGGCGGCGAAGCGCTCGCACCCTTCGTCGCGGCTCAGGCCCGTGCCAATGAGCGGGCCGCCGGGCTGGATGGACAGGGTTTTGACGCCGAATTCCTGGGCCATTTCCAGGCAGCGCACGGTGTGGTCGATGCGCTTCTGGCGCAGCTTCGGGTCGGACTCGATCCACGTCGGGTGATAGGTGTCGCCTTCGACGAAGCAGGTGAAGGCGTTGACGTTGCTGACGGAAAGGCCCAGATCGGACATCTGCTTGGCGACGTCGCGCCGCCGCGCGGCGTCGAACGTGCGCGGCTCGGCGTGGTGCAGATCCGCCATCAACTCCACGCCGCGATACCCGGCCTTGCCGATGGAATCGATGGCTTCGGGGAGTGCGTTTTTTTTGAACGCATTGGATGAAAATGCCAAGCCGCGCATAACTTACGGATCGTACGCCGGGGGGGCGGCGGGGCCTACATAGGGTTTTTCATGCGGCGCTCATGGGGCCGGGTTCCGGGTCCCGGTGCCGGGTTCCGGTAAAAACAGGCGAGACATTGCAAAACCCTGATCCTCGCCATCCGGAGACCTGAACCCGGACCCCGGGGCCAGATCTCCCGTTGACCCCCCTCCCTCGCGCCCCTACAACGCCAGCATGTCCGACGCCTACGCCGCCGCCGGGGTGAATTACGACCGGCTTGACGCTTTCAAGCGTGCCTGCCAGCAGGCGGCGCGGGGAACGACCTCGGCCCTGGCCGCCCACGGCTACGCCGAGCCGGCGGACACGCGCGGCGAGAGCGCTTACCTGCTCGAAGGGTCGGACCATTTCCTGGCCCACGTCGAAGAAGGTTTGGGAACCAAAAACCTCATCGCCGACCGGATGGCGGAACTGACCGGCGATTGCTTTTATCACGCGATCGGCGTCGACACGGTGGCGACGATCGTCAACGACTTAGTCACTTGCGGCGCGTTGCCGGTGAGCGTGGCGATGCACGCGGCGGTGGGCGACAGCGAGTGGTTCGCCGACGAGCGCCGCGCCGCCGAGTTGGCGCGCGGGTTCGCCGACGGCTGCCGATCGGCCGGGGCGGTGTGGGGCGGCGGCGAGACGCCGACGCTGCGCGGCGTCGTCGAAAAAAACGCCATCGTCCTCGCCGGCAGTGCCGTGGGGATGGTCGCGCCCAAGTCGCGGCGCATCACCGGCGAGCGGATCGCCGCGGGTGACGCGATCATTTTCCTCGCCAGCAGCGGCGTGCAGACCAACGGCCTGACGTTGTGCCGCAAGATCGCCGACGAAGTTGACGGCGGTTATCTGGCCCCGCTGTCAGACGGCCGCGCGTACGGCGCGGCGCTGCTGGATGCGTCGGTGATTTACGTCGACTTCGTGCGCGCGCTGCTTGAGCAGAACCTGCCGCCGAGCTACGTCGCCCATGTCACCGGGCACGGCTGGCGGAAATTGATGCGCGCCCGCGGCGATTACGTCTACCGCATCGACGACGTGCGCCCGGCGCAGCCGGTGTTCCACTTTATTGCCGCGCAGGCCGGGCTGGATGCGCGCGACATGTACGGCACGTTCAACATGGGCGTGGGCTTCGCGGCCTTCGTGCCCGAAGCCGCCATCGAACCGACGATCGCGGCCGCGACCGCGTGCGGGCATACGGCGTGGCGCGCGGGAACAGTCGTGTGCGAAGGCACGCGCCGCGCGGTGGAGATCCGGCCGTTAGGAATCGTGTTCGACGCCGAGACGCTCCAGCTGCGGTGAGACGCCTGCGCAGCCATGCCGGACCGCACGCCAAGGTTGCAACGCAATCGGCGGCGCGCCCTTCCGGTTCCTCCCCCTCCGGGGGAGGTTAGGTGGGGGCGGCCCTTTAACCTGCAATTGCGGCTCGCCGATGCCAGAGAACCAAACCCCTCGCCCGGTACTCCGGGAGAGGGTAGGGAGGGGGCCGAGTATGGAAGCGCTGACATTGCGATGAGGCACCCGCCCGCCCCCACCTAGCCTCCCCCGGAGGGGAGGAACCGGACTGGCGCTTAGACGTGGTAGCAGTACCAGGGCGACGCTCACGACGTGGCTGCTGCGGTTCGTGATACAGTGCGCGGGTGGAGCGATTATGAGTACAGAAACCCCGCAGCGGTTCCGCGTGGTGCGTGTCGGCAACGCCTTTGTCGCGGAGTTCGATCTGCCCGAAGAGATCGAGGCCATCGAGTTCGACGCGATCAATACGGCCCTTGGCCTGGAGATCGTCAACGCCGCCGCGGGGCGGTGGGTGCTTGATCTCACGGGGGCGGCGTACTTCGGCAGTGCGTTGCTGGGGCTGCTGATCAATGTCCGGTCGAAGGTGCGCAAGGGCCGGGGCACGCTCGTGCTCTGCGGGATGAACCCGCGCCTCGCCCGCGTGCTGCGCGCCGGGAGCATGGAAAAGCTGTTCGACATCGTCGACGACCGCACGGCGGCGCTGGGCGGGTGATCGCGTCGGCTACACCGTTTTCGGATGGCAGGCAGGCGGGCCGTGGCGTGGGCGTCTCGCCCGCGCTCGCCGCCCCTGGCGGTGAGATGGCTGCTTCGAGCTGCGCTCGAACGCGGGCGAGACGCCCACGCCACGGGAAACCGTTGGCTCGGGCACGCGGGCCGCGTCGGTCGGTCGGTCTTCCGCCTACTCGCGGCCTTCTTCTTTTTCGCGGATTTTCTGCTGCGCCCGGCGCTTGGCTTCGAGAAGGCTGTTGGTCGTCGAGCCTTCGCCCGGTGCGGCGGGCTTGGGTTTTTCGTCCGCCGGGCGGGGCCGTCTAATCTCGGCGGTGGCGCCGCCGACGACCTGGGTGATGTCGCCGGCGACTTGCCCGGCGGCTTCGAACTTGCGGGCGCGGTCCGGGGTCGGGGCGGGAGAGCCGGCGGCGCGGGTGACGGCGGCAGAGGCGGCGGGCGACGCGGAGGGTGATGCGGAGGGTGATGCGGCGGTCTTCTCGCGCACGCTGCGCAGGGCGTCGAGCGAGCCGGTCGTTTCGACCCGGCGCGGCGTGGTGAACGAGCGGAAGTAGTTCAATGCCCCCACGCCGGCGCGGCGGAACGTGGCGGCGTCCCAGGCGATGCGGCGGGCGGCGACGTCGAGCAGCAGCAGCAAAATCGCCAGCGGCAGGATCAAGTCCCACACCGGCATCGCCGCGTCGCGCACGACGAGGCCGTCGCGGTCGAACAGCGCCGCGGCCTGCGCGTCGAACGGCGAGAGCACGCGCCCGCCGGTGCGGTCGGCAATCTGGCGGAGCATCGCCTCGTTGCTTTTCAGCTCACGCAATTCCGGGGACGCATTGACCACCGTGCCGGTGCGCAGCGTGCCGCTCTGGCCGTCGGGGCCGGTGTAGCTCATGCCCACGACGTAGTTGCCGGCCTCGCCGGCGGGGAATTCGCCTTCGTAGGTGCCCGGTGCCGTCTGCACGAGGCGCACGTCGATCGGCTGCAGATCGGGCCCGAGCACGCTGCCGCGGATCGTCAGGCCGTTGCGGAACTGGTTGTCGGCGTTGACGGCCTCGACCACGATCTTCGCGCGCCCGCCGCTGTTGGTCACCCGCGCTTCGAAATCCGCGCTCTCGGCGGGCCGCGAGACGCTGCGGACGTTCTGCGCCCAGAACTTGCTGAACACGCTGCTGGCGACCCAGTCGATGCCCCACACCGGCTGGGCATCACTCGTGTAGACAAGCGACTTGCCCAGGCCCGTCTGCCACAGCGCCAGCAGCGGGTCGTTTTCGTTGCCGGTGACGAGCGGCACTTCGACGAGGGGGTTGTTCTTTTTCGTGCTCAAAACGTAACCGAGCGTGCGCCCCGGGAGCGCATCGCCGAGGCCGGCGAGCACGTCGCTGCCGCTGGCGGCGCGCTTGACCGAGAATCCTTTTTCGCGGTCTTCCTGGATGAGCGACCGCCGCACGATCGTCGCTTCCTTGATGAAGATCTGCGGCAGCTGGCTGAAGTTGCCGTTGATCGGCCCGTACGCGCGCCCGCCTGTGGACTGGGCGATGTTCTGCATCGTCAGCGGCGGGGTTTTGACGCTCAGGTCGTGGGGGTAAACCGTAACGGTGCTGATGCTGATTTTGTTGTCGATGCACTGCTGGATCAGCTCCGGCGCCGGCGCCTGGGGGTCGCCGTCGGAGATGATGATCATGTGCTTGTTGCGGGCGTCGGTCTGGATGAGTCCTTTGCTGCCGCCCCCGCCGCCCAGGGCCAGGCGCACCGATTCGTCGAAGCTGGGCATGTCGCCCAGGGCCATGTTTTTGAGCGCGCTGTAGACTTTGCTGCCGTCGTCTTTGCTGCTCAGCGGGTAGTCCCACACGCTGCCGCCGCCGCCGAAGCTGACGACGCCGATTTCGTCGCGGGCGTTGAGCACTTCGGCCGCCTTGATGCCGCACTGGATGCCCCAGCCGTTGCCGTCGGGCATTTCGCACGAGTGCATGACCAGGACCAGGGCCCCTTTGGGGATGGCACGTTTGGCCGGCACGTCCATGTCGACGGGGAGGATTTCTTCCAGCCGCGTCCCCTGCCACCCGCCGGCCCCGAGCGCGTCGGGCCCGCCGATGACGACGAGTCCGCCGCCGAGGTCGTGGACGTAGCCGGCGAGGGCGCGGCCCTGCTCGTCGGTCAGCCCGCCGGGGCCGCGCGGCACGTTGGCGAGGATCACCGCGTCGTAGTTCTGCAACTCGACGGCGCTGGTGGGGAACTGATCGACGCGGGTGCGCGTGTCGTCGAACTCGATGCCTTCCTTCAGCAGCGCTTCGCGCAGCACGTTGCCGCGGCCCTGGCCGGTGTTGTCGACGTACAGCACCTTGCCGCGGCCGCTGACGTAGGTGAAGGCGCTGGCGGCGTTGTTGGCGGTGAGGGTGTCGCTGCGGTTCCTGCCGCGCGGCGCCGCCCCGCCGCCCCCGCCGACGTTCACGCCGCCCTGCTGGCTCGGGTCGTCGGCCTCGAAGATGCTGCGGAACTGGTGCACGCCCGCCTCGGCCTGCGGCGGCACGGGGATGCGCTCGACGTTGTCCTTGCCGGGCTTGAGCGTCACCGCGCGCGTCGCCTGCACGCCGCTTTGCGTGGGATCGAGATCCATCGGCAGGCCCTGGTGCGTGACGGTCAGGCGCCCGCTCGCGGGGCCGGGGTTGGTGTTGGTGAGAAAGACTTCGAGCGTGAACGGCTCGTTCTCGCGCTTGCGCGTGGGGGCCAGGAACCGGTCGACGGCGACTTCATTGCGCACGTCGTACTTCAGCGGCATGACGTCGATCGGCACGCGCGCCGCCGACGCGGCGCTAAGCGCCGCTTCGAGGTCGCCGGTGGTGGCGTTGCCGTCCCACATCAGCACAACGCGCTGCAGCGTGTCCTTCTGCAAGGTCGCCAGGCCGAGCTGAATGGCCGCGGCCACGTCCGTGCCGCTGCCGCGCTCGCGCACCGCGCGGGCGTCGAGCCGCAGTTCCGGGTCGGCGACGCTGTCGACGTACGCGCGGTCGGCGAAGCTGATGACGCCGATGCGGTCGCCGGGCTTTTTGGCCGTCTCTTTGCCGGGCTTGCTGGCGGCGCGGAGGAAGTCGTTGACCGATTCGTCGAGGCTCGCGCCGGGGTACGTCTGCACCTGGTTGGTCGATTCGCTGATGTCTCGCAGGACGACCACATGCACGTCGCTCGCCCGCCGCGACCAGGTGATGCCGCCGAGCACGAGCACGAGCACGAGTAGCAGCAACAGGCGCAGGGTGATGGCCGTCCACTTGCGCGCCGGCCCCAGCCCCGCCATCGAGCTGCGGCCCAGCAGCACGACGGGAATCGCCAGCGCCGCGAACAGCGCCAGGGCGAACCAGCCGGTGAAGTGCGAAAGCTGAATCGGCGAGAACAACGCGAGCATGGGCACCTACGGGTATTTTGATTCACCGGGCCCGGAATGTCGAACACTCCCTCTGGTTCGAGGAGGTCGAATCCGGATGGGACGCGGTGTCGATTTCGTTTGGTGGACTCAAATGAACGCAGTCGGAACAAAAGCGTAGGCCACGGAGACACGGAGAAACACAGAGAAAAGAAACCGCGTCAGGTATGAGCGACCTGTAGCACGGGCATCCCGCGGGCTCTACGTTTTTTCCGTGTTCGACCTTACGGCATCCTGATCTTCTGCAGCCGGTGGTTTCCCGCGTCGACCACGATCGCCCCGCCGCCGGGCAGGTGTTGTACGGCCCAGGCGTACGACAGCTCGCCCGCCAGCCGGCCTTGGCGGCCCCAGGTCGACAGGGCCCGCCCGGTCGCGGGGTCGATGCGTTGCACGCGGTTGTTGCCGAACTCGGCGACGAGCAGATTGCCGTCGTCGTCGACGTCCAGCCCATAGGGGAAGCGGTACTCGCCGGGCGCCGATCCGGTGCCGCCAAGGGCGCCGAGCCACCGGCCGTCGGGGCTGAAGCGCGCGATGCGGTGATTGCACGAATCGGTGACGTAAACCACGTCGTTCAGCACCGCCACCGACTGCGGCCGCGACAGCTCGCCGTCGCCGCTGCCGAGGCGGCCGAAGGTGCGCAAGTGGCGCAAGTCGCGGTCGAACACCTGTACGCGGTTGTTCCGCCCGTACTCACTTACGTACACATTGCCCGCGCCGTCGAAGGCGACGTCGGTCGGCAGATCGAACTCGCCGGGCCCCGTCCCCTCGCGGCCGAAGCGCTTGATCTCGCGGCCATGAAAATCGTAGACGATCACGCGGTGATAATGCGTGTCGGCCACCCAAACGTTCCCGTCGGGCCCGACGGTGAGTCCGACGGGTTTGCCCGCCGCCCACTCCGGCGTGCGCCACTCGCGAAGGTACTTGAACGCCGCGTCGAAGTGCTGAATGCGCGCCGCGCGGTCGACGACAAAAAACGTCCCGTCCCCCGCCGCCGCGATCGCGCGGGGATACGCCATTTCTCCCGGCCCCCCGCCGGCGTGGCCCCAGACGGCTTCGGGCTGATCGGACTGGCCGCAGCCGAGGGGGAGGAGACAGGAGATAGGAGACAGGAGACAGAAGAGGAGAAGGCGGGAACGGCGGCGCATGGGGCTTCATTATCGCGGATAAACACACGTCTGTCTCTCGCATTCCTCCTATCTCCTGTCTCCTGTCTCCTGTCTCCTCCCCCCTGCCCACGCCGTCCACCCCAACCCCATCACCACCCCTGCCAGCAGCAGCGACGCCTCAAGCATCGGGCCGTAGCGTTGCATGTGGACCCAGGTCAGCAGCATAGGCACGAGCGACGGCGGCGTGAGCAGCGCGGTGGCCGGGACTTCGGCCAGCGTGAGCGCGGCCGTCAGCAGGCCGGCGGACAGGAGCGTGGGCCAGGCCATGACGGCGACGACGCGCCACGCCGTCTGCTGGTCCGAAGCGCCGTCGACGGCGGCCATGTCGCGGTAGCGCTGCCACGCCCCGCCGTGCAAGGCCGCGCCGGCGGCGAGGCCGACCCACGCGAAGCGACTGACGTACGCCCACACCGCGGCGAGGTCGGTGTCGAGCACGTATGCCGTCGCCCAAGGTGAGTCGCACAGGCGCAGGATCGCGATCGCCGTGAACTGCCCGCCGAGCAGGTAGCCCGCCACTGCCACCGGCAACGCCACACGCGGCGGTGCGGCGACGGCGAGCAGCGCGATCCCCATCACGACGACCGCGGTGGCCGCGGCGAGGGTGAGTGAACTAATCACCTGCGGCCGCAACTCGTTCAGCACGCGCAGCGGGTTGAACGGCCGCTCGAGCGCGACGACCATCGCCAGCAGTGGCGTGAGCGTCGTCAGCAATACCAGCAGCCAGGCGAGCGCGACGCCGACCGCCGGTGCGCCGCGGGCGAATGCCTGGCGCGCCGGGGGCCGGCGCGGCGCGGGGTCGGTTTCGATCGCTTCATCGGGCCGCGTGCGCCGCAGCAGCACGGCGACGCCGCCGGCTAGGGCGGCGGTCAGCAGCAGCACCGGCATCCCTGCCGCCAGCGCCAGCGCCGCGCGGCGGTGCAGGTCGGCCGGCTCGACGGCCCCGCCGACCCCGCCGCCGGCCAGCGCGGCGATCGGGTTGGCGCTGCTGCTGAGCGCGCCGGTCTCGAAGATCATGCGCACCTCGGTCGCCATCACGCTGATGCCCGTGGGCTCGAAGATCGAGAACTCTCCCAGGCACAGCGCCGCGCAGACCAGCGCCCCCGCCGCCGCGGGGCCGGCGGCGCGACGGGCGATGAGGCGGGCGGCAGCGCCGTCGAGGGCGGCCTGATCGAGCAGCGAGCGGTCGATCTGCCGCAGCGCCAGGGCGATCAGTCCCGCCGGCACCGGCCAGCACCAGGTCGCGAGCACCCACACGCACCGCACCACGTCGCCCATCGATTGCGGGCGCGGCCGCACGTCGATCATGTGCAGCGCCTCGGTCCAGCCGTACCCGAGCACCATCGTCGGCAGCAACAATGGCAACGGCAGCAGCAGCCACAACGCCCGCGCCGCCCGCGACCGCTCGCGCCCCAGTGCCAGGCCGACCGGCAGGGCGATCAACGTCGCCAGCACCGCTGCCGCCGCCGCGTACGTCGCCGTGCGCGCGAAGAGCCCCATCAGCCGCGCGTCCCCCAACCCTGCGAGCATCGTCCACGGCTCCCGCGCCGCCACCATCGCCGCCCATGCCAGCGGCAGCCCGCAGATCACAACAACGATCGCGCCCAAGAGCCGGACGACCATGCGGGAAAGAAGTGGGGATCGGTTCAACAAGAAAATACCCGATGCGGAATGTTAACCGCAGAGCGCGGGCGCAGGGGTTGCCGAAGTATGTGCCAGAAAAGTGATCCCGCATCGACCGGGTGCTGGGTGCCACGGTTTGGTACTCCAAGCCGTGTCTTTGACCGCTAGAGCACGGCTTGGAGTACCAAACCGTCGCACCCCGAGCGGAAAACACACGCCGCGTTCCCAAAAGTGCATCGAGCATTCTCCTGTCTCCTGTCTCCTGTCTCCTCCCCCTCCCCCTACTCAATCCCGATTCGCCGCGACGTTTCTCCCGTCGATTCGATCCGCACCACGCGGCATCCCGTCGGCAGCAGGTCGGCGACGCGGGCGGCCCATTCGACGATCACCACGCCGCCCTGGTCGAGCAGTTCGGTGAAGCCGATTTGTTCGAAATCGTCGGCCCCGCGCACGCGATAGGCGTCGAGGTGGTAGACGCGCAGGCGTGGGGTGTCGTAGACGTGCAGCAGGACGTACGTCGGGCTGCTGACCTCGCGGCCGTCGCCGCCGAGTGCGGTGACCACGCCGCGGACGAACTGCGTTTTCCCCGCGCCCAGGTCGCCGTGCAGGGCCACGCACACGCCGGCCGTGAGCGTGGCGGCGAACTGCGCGGCGATCGCCTCGGTCTCGGCGACGTCGCGGCTGTCGTAAACGGCCATGCCGGCACGCTAACGGATAAGGCGGGTTTTTGCAGGGGCGGCGTTTAGGAAACCGTCTGAGCGCAGTGCCATCCTCTGGTTCCTCCCCTGCGGGGGAGGTTAGGTGGGGGCGGGCGGCTGCCTCATCGC
>DASVSS010000140.1:0-12143 GCA_036387945.1 Tepidisphaeraceae bacterium
GGGCGGCAGTGTCGGCGTGACGCGCGCGATGACACGCAACAGTGACGCATGGACGCCCTTCACCGTCGCCGCCGTCAACGGCGCCGGGACCGACCGGATCACGCTCGTTAAGTTCACGGCCAACTGGTGCGCCACGTGCCAGGTCATCGAGGCCAACGTCTACGGCGACGAAGCGATGTGGAAATTCCTGGCCGATCGCCAGGTCCGCACCATCAAAGCCGATCTCACCCGCCCGTCCGCGGACCCCGCCCGCGACCCGCTGCCGCTGCTGCGGTCGCTCAACCCCGCCGGCGGCATTCCGCTGACGGCGGTCTTCTTCCCGGGCGAGGAAAAACCGGTCGTCCTCAGCAGTTATTACGACGCCGCGCAATTGCGGGCGGTGATCGATCGTGCGCGATAGTGCGCTTGGAAAAGCGACTTTCCCGCCCCCCTCTCTGCCGGAACGTGCGCGTGCGACGAAAAGACCCGGATTGCCGTCCTGATGACAGGTTTTTCACGCACGAACCGGCTGCCCCGGAACGCGGCGCGTGTTAGGATTCGCCCAACCATCCGCCCGCCGGGGCGTCTGATGAGCTGTTGATGGCCGACGCGCTGCCTTCCACCCTTTCGTCTTCTGCCAAGCCCCGCGACGGGCGGCTGGACGTGCTGCGCGGGTTGTGTCTCATCAACATGATTCTCGTGCACCTCTACGAGCAAGGCCTCGGCGGACCGGCGTGGCTGCACGATCTCGTCGTTCACTGGTTCCGCTTCGCGGCCGGCGGGTTCATCGTCACCTCGGGCATGTGCATCGGCGCGATTCACTACCAGCGCGCCCTCGACCCAAACAAGCGCCCAAGCACCTACGCCGCGTTGTGGCAGCGGGCCGGGCTGGTGCTGCTTGTGCATTACTTCTCGGTGTTCTTGTCGCTGCTGGTCATCCCGCTCCGCGGCCAGCCGGTGCACGAGGTCGGCCGGATGATCGGTGACGTGCTGCGGTTGTATTCCGGCTACGAGCTATTGTTGTTTTACGTCGTCATGCTGCTGGCGGCGCCGGTCATGATCGAGATCGCCCGGCGGTTCGGCGCCGTCGCCGTGCTGGCGATCAGCGCGGCGCTGTTCTGCGTCGGGTATTCGCACCCGCATCTTTTGCTCTACCCGCTCGAAAACCACTTCCCGCTGCTGCGCTGGCAGCTGGTATTCGTGGCCGGCGTGGTGGGCGGATCGTTCCTGCCGCGGTTCGATGCATTAGCGACGGCTACTAAATATCGAATCCTCACCGGCAGCGCGATGGCCACGCTGTGCGTTGCGGCATACGCGGTTGTCCTTCGCGCCGGCGGCTACACGGCGCCCGCGTTGCTGGACGTGACGAAGTTTCCGTTGTCTCCGCTGGAAATCGTGCGCTACGTCGCGCTGACGGTCACCGTCGGGCTAATCGTCGACCGCCTATACCCGCGCCTCGCCGGCCGGCCGGCGGAGCGTTTCTTTCGTGCCGTGGGGACGCAAAGCTTGTTGCTGTGGGTGGTCCATATTTATATCACGTCGCACGTCGTGCAGTTCCAGTGGGTGCTGGCGGTGACCGCGGCACTGGCCGGGACGTACGCGATGGCGCGGCTGGGCGCCGGGGCGGCGCGGTGGTGGCAGCGCAACGTCCCACACCTGCCGCGCATCGGGTACATGTCGCCGGTGGCGGGGTCGCTGCTGGTCATCGCCGTCCTGCGCGGGATCGAGACGCCGGCTGATTTCGCAGGGGCCGTCGCCCGGCCGGCGGGCGAAGCCGGCCAGGGTGACGTCGCCTTAGGCGAGGGCACCGACGACACCCCATCGGACGAACCCGCCCCGCTCGACGACGACCCGCTCGAACACGTCGCGTGAGCACTCGGGCATTCTCGCTCACGATTCTGGTCCACTCCCCCGGTATCCCGGGAAGAGAGTCAGGGAGACGGCCGGAACGCGCTGTAATTCTTCCCGCGCTTGCGCCGGAGAAGGACTTCTCGCGGGGCAACAGCCTTTGTGATTCAGAACAGCTTCGCCAGTTCCGTCTGCGCCGCCGCCACGCCCGTGCCGAACTGTACCGGCCGGCCGAGCTTTTTGAGCGTGTGCTCGATCGCGGCCACTACGGCGAGCGTGTCGTACACGTCGCTGTAGCCCATGTGATTGACGCGGAAGATCTGCCCTTCCATCGTCCCCTGCCCGCCGGCGACGTGGACGTTGTGGGCGTTCTTGAGGGTGCCGCGGAAATCCTTGTCGGTGATCCCGTCAAGGTAGCGCACCGCCGTCACACTGTCGGCGGGCGTTTTGCTGAACATCTCAAACCCCAGCGCCCGCGTGCCGGCGCGGAAGGCCGCCGCTGCGCCGCCCGTGCGCTTCCAGACGCCTTCGATCGTTTCGTCCCGGATCATCCGCAAGCTGGTGAGCTGCGCCTCGATCAGCGTATTGGCGGGCGTGAAGGGGGTGTCGCTGTCGGCGATGCTCTTTTTGTACTTCTGCAGGTCGAAGTAAAAGTTCTTCTGCCCGGATTTGCCCAGCGCGTTCTGCGCCCGCTGGCTGAGGGCGACGTAGCCCAAACCCGGGGGGAGCATCAGGCTCTTCTGGCTGCCGGTGATGGCCACGTCGATGCCCCACTCGTCCATCTTGAACGGCAGCGCACCGATGCCGGTGATGCTGTCGACGATCAGCAGCACGTCGCCGTGCTTGCGCACGGCCGCGGCGATCGCCTGCAAATCGCAGGTGGTGGCGGTGGACGTTTCACTGTGCACGAGAGTGACCGCGGCGTAGTTGCCGGTCTTGAGCTCGGCATCGATCTGCTCGGGCGTGACGTGCTCGCCATACGGGAGCTTAAGCTCCTTCAGGTCGCAGCCGAACGCCTTGGCGTAACTCGCCCAGCGCTCGGCGAATTTGCCGTTGGTGACGTTGAGGACTTTCCCTCCCGCCGGCACGACCGACGTGAAGGCCGCCTCGAACGCCGCCGTGCCGCTGCCGGTGATGGTGTAGACGTTTTCCTTCGTCTGGAAAACGTACTGCAGGAGCGTCTGCAGCTCACTGAACAGCTTGCGGAACTCGGCCGTGCGGTGGTGCGTGACCGGCTTGGCGAGCTGCAACAGCGTCGCCTCCGGCACGCTCGTGGGGCCGGGGGTGAACAGGCGGTATTTCATTAGCATAGTGAGTTCCTGATTCAGAATGAACCACCAAGAACACCAAGGGCAATAAGTCGAAAATGGGAACAGCCTATATTGCCGTTGGAGTTCACTGCCTCGTGTTCTTCGTGCGCTTGGTGGTTTAAGGTTTGTCTTACGCCGCGTCCCATTGCTCGCGCAGGAATGACAAGACGGGCTTGGCGTGCTTGTCGAAATCCCAGCCGCTGCATTCGACGCTGATGCGCGTGCCGTAGCCGCCTTTTTTCAGAACGGCGAAGAACGGCTTGTAGTCGTTTTTCCCGCTCATGCCGGGGGCGACGCGCCCTTCGGTGTCGGCGACATGGACATGCTTGATCCACGGCATTGCGGCTTCGAGGTTGCTCAGCGGCTCGTTCTCCAGCCAGAAGTGATAGCTGTCGACAAGGCACTGCACCGCCGGGTGGTCAACGGCCTTCACGTACGTCATGGCTTCGCCGACGCTGTTGATGATGTTCGTTTCGCCCTTGTTGAGCGGCTCGATGACGATCGTCACGTTGTTGGCCTGCGCGACCGGGGCGATCTCGCGGAGGAAAGTGCGGATCTGCTCCTCGGCGTGAGCGCGGTCGAAGCCGTCGGGGACCTTGCGCGCCCCGCCGGAGCCGAAGACGAGGGTGTCGATGCCGACGTCGGCGGCGCGCTCGATGACGTTTTTCATGTACGCCTGAATGACCGCGCGGTCGACTGCCGGGCCCACGAGCGGGATCGACGCCGGCACCAGCCCGTTCGCCGCCGGCAACGGCAGGGCCGGCCTGGCAATGGGGGTGTAGTCGGCGGACTGGCCCCTGAGCAGGGGCTGCACGCTGCCTTCGACGAAATCCCACCCCACGCCGCCGAGGGCGGCGGCCTTCTCCGGCGGCTGGCAAACTCCGTAACGCATGGCGGTTTCCTTGTTTGAGTCGTCGCGTCGTCCGAATCGGGCCGGGCATCTTAAAGGGCATAGCAGGACGATGGAAGCACGCGACCGCATACCCCAGCGGCGTGGCCTGCTTCAGCGGGCCCGTCTTCCAGCCGGAGGTGCACAGGAACGGGGCCGCTGAAGCGGGCCACGCCGCTCGATTCATTTTCCGTCGCTTGGGTACGTTCACCCGCAGATTTTTATCAGCGGCGTCTTTCTGATCCGGTTCCCGCGGCGTATTGTCACCCCCCGCACCGTCCGATAACAATCGTCGTAGAAAATGTAAGATTTTCGGTCGCCTGTCGTTCGATAAGAAGAGTCCGCACACTTTGCGGCTCGGCGGCGGCTGGTTTGCCCGTTTGCCGGTTCAATGTCACCTTTCCGGACGTTTTCAGCCGCCGGAACGAAAGGATTTGTCTATGTCGAGTCGTTTGCCCTCTCAGAAGTCCGCCCCCGGCGTCGCGATCGATGCCTTTGAACAGCTTGAAGACCGCCGCATGATGGCCGCCAGCCCCGCCGTCGTCGCCGGCATCAAGGTCGCCAAGCGCGCCGACGCCGACGCGACGGCCCTCAACAGCAACCGCATCACGGTCGCGTTCCAGAACAAAGACGGCACGCCGGCCGCCCTGCGCCTCGTCGACGCGACGAAGATTCGCACTTTCGGCTACGCCAACGACCTGATCAACCCCGCCCTGCAGCGCAAGGTGGCGGTCGGCCTGACGGTCGAGAACAGCGGCAACGGCGTGCTGACGATCACGACCGACCGCCTCATCCGCAAGGGCAGCCGGCTGCAGATCCTGACGGGCGCGCTGACCGACAGCAAGGGCCGCGACATCATCCGCGAAGGCAGCAACTCCCTCGTGTTCACCGTCGGCCAGAACAAGCCCCGCTACACGCTCTCGAACCGCAACTTCGTGCCGACCGATCTGAGCTACTTCAGCAAAGACGTGTTCGCCAACGCCCCGACGCCGACGACGGCCAGCACCGCCCCCAGCGCCGCGTCGATCCGCACGAGCCTGGCGGCGTTCATGAACGCCAAGGTCACCCGCGGCACAATCACGCAGGCCCAGGCAAACAACGCGGTCGCGCTGTTCGACAACCCCGCCTTCAGCTATGTCACCCCGAACCTCCGCGCCGGCCTGGCTTCGCTGTACGGAACGGCCGCCGAGCCCGCGATCGACAGCTTCCTGGGCAAGTCGAACCTGACCAAGAAGCCTTACAGCATCATTGAGTTCAGCAGCGCTATCTCCAGCTCGGCGGTCGTCGGTGAGACGAAGATTTCCGAGAGCGGTCGCCTGACCCTGCGGATTCGCCCCGGCTATGCCGGCGAAGATTTCCGCGCCCTGTCGGCCATCCTCGCTCACGAGTCGCTCCACCAGGACACCGTCGCCGCCTCCGGCACGCAAGGCACCCCGCCGAACTCGCAGGACGAAGAAATCATCGCCAACACCGTCCAGGCGACCGTGTACATTCAGCAGGCGATGGTCGATCCGTCCTTCGTCGGCAACGGCACGGTGCTCGTGAACAGCATCAACGACCAGGTGCTCGCCCTGCTGAATTCCGGCGACGCCCTGTTCCCGTACGGCGGCATCCGGCAGGCTCCTGCCCGCACCAATAACGGCAACGTGTTCGTGGGCGCCAAGACCAACCCCGGCAACTACAACAACAACACCGCCGTCAAGAGCTTCGAAGACTGGATTCGCCGCGAGTACGTCTTCCGCGGCTTTAATGCCGGCGGCACGACGGCCAATCCCGTCGCCGTCTCGATCCTGAAGAACATCGTCGGCACGGCCGGCAACTTCGCGACGCTCGGCACGCAGGTCCAGGACTACCTCGACACCCGCAACGCGGTACTGACCGACGCCACCTACATCCG
The DNA here is from genome assembly GCA_036387945.1 of Tepidisphaeraceae bacterium. Lineage (GTDB taxonomy): Bacteria > Planctomycetota > Phycisphaerae > Tepidisphaerales > Tepidisphaeraceae > DASVSS01. The sequence goes on from DASVSS010000140.1 coordinate 5,924, forward strand.
GATGGCCCAGGCCCTCAAGCTCACGTTCTGATCGACAGAACCGAAGCCGTCAGAAAACACAACGCCCACCGTGCCGAGCACGGTGGGCGTTGTCGTTGGGCATCACTGAAGCGGGACGCGATCAGATGATCGTTTCCACGTTCGTCAGCAGGTCGAGGGCGTCGGTGCCTTCGACGGTGTCGATGCCGGCCCCGCCGTCGATCACGTCTCTGTACAGGTCGCCGTAGCCGAAGAAGACGTCGTCGCCGTCGCCGCCGTAGAGCGAGTCCTTGTTGTTGAGCGCTTCGGTGGCGTTGGCCACGAACAGGTCGTTGCCGGCTTCGCCGTAGATCTTGTCGCTTCCCAGGCCGTCGTAGATCACGTCATTGCCCGCGCCGGCGTAGACGATGTCGTTGCCCTTGCCGGTGTAGAAGACGTTGTCGCCGGACGAGCCGACGACGACGTCGGCCAGGTTTCCGGTGTAGATCGTTTCGATGTCGTCGCGGAAGTTGTCGGTGCCGCCTCGGCCGTCACTGTCGTTCTTGACGTTGTCGAGCGTCACGTTCATCGGATTGATCACCGTCGCGCAGTCCATCGTGTCACTGCCGAGCCCGCCGCTGAAATCGCTGCTGCCGTCGGTGTTGGTGAAATAGTCGTCACCGTCGCCGCCGAGGATCGTGTCGCTCCCCAAGGCCGACCAGACCGAGTCGTTTCCGGCCCCGGCGTTGATCGTGTCGTTGCCGTGGGTGCCCTGAATGCTGTCGTCGCCGTCGCCGCCGTTGATGACGGCGCCGATCATCTGGTACGAGTACTTCCAATGCCATTCGGGCAGTACGACCGAGTCATTCCCGCCGGCGGTGTCGACCGACAATGACTTGACGTAGCTTTGGGGCCAGTTGCCCAGCGACACGCCGTCTTCATAGATGAACACCCGGCTGATGTACGCTGACAGCGTGATGGTGTGACTGTCGTCGTCGTTCACCAGCGAAATGTTGCCCAGGCCGTCGTCGAGAAGCGTCGACGATAGCATCCGTCGCTGCTCGAGCGTTTCAGAAACACATGCCTGCACCCGCGGGTGCCGGCCCCATCCCATTCCCTGTGCCATGCGAACCTCACAATTAAGAGTTTTCCCGCCGGCCTCGCACACGCTATGACCGGCACAGACGGCACAGATTACGGGGTTTCCCTTAAGACATATCGCCTCAGGTCGGTCTGTGACAGGCGCGCAGCTATCACTCAACCATCGCGTCAATTATCGGACGCATTACGCGTGATGGAGAGATGCGTTTCGGATCCGGCACGAGAGGAAGGGCGCGACTCAGTGCGGACCTTCGATGCCCAAGTCGGTGATCGTGAACAACGATTCCATCTCGAACCCCGCGGCCTCTATGTTCTGGCGGGCGCCTTCAAGGCGGTCGAGCACGCCGACGATCTTGACGATCTTCGCCCCCGCTTCGGTGAGGCTGCGGGCCGCTTCCAGCACCGCCCCGCCGGTGGTGAGAATGTCCTCGACCAGCAGCACGCGCTCGCCGGCGTTGAGAACGCCTTCGACACGCTTGGTCGTGCCGTACTCTTTGGCGGCCTTGCGCACCATGACGAACGGCTTTTTGGCTTCCATCGCCGCCGCCGCCGCGAGGCAGACCGCGCCCAGCTCGGGGCCGGCGATGCGGTCGACTTGGTCGTCGGCGTGCTTGGCCAGCAGCTTGCCCAGGGCCGTCAGCACGTCGGGCTGGGTTTCGAACTTGTACTTGTCGATGTAATAGCGCGACTTCCGCCCGCTGCGCAACGTGAACTCGCCGTGCATCACGGCAAGGGATTTGATTCGATCGATGAGCTTTTCGCGCGTCATGCCCGGATCATGGGGCGCGCCACCGGCAGCGTCAACTTCGCAGCGGCGGCAGGGATGACAAGCGAAGGGGCTGCGTCTTAGACGGCGTCGGCGCTGCGTCGTCAGCGGCGCGGTGGACCGCACCGCGCGCATAAACGGTTCACTTCACGCCTTCCGCGGTTTCGTCGCTTCCCAAACGCCGTGGCGGCGGGCGACGACTTCGTACAGATCGTCCATCGGCGCGGGTTCGTAGATGAACGCATCGAGCTTCGCCCGACCCTTGCCGCCGACGTCGTAGTCGACGTACGCGATGCCCTTCTTCGCCCATAGCCGGCCGTCGACGGCCGTGATCGAGCCCAGCGGCACGGGCGGGTGGCCGGGGACGTGCAGTGTGTCGTTCTCCAGCCGCACCTGCCCGCGCGAGCGGTGCAGAATAAAGGCCAAAAACCCCGCCGCCAGGAACGGCAGCCCGACGGCAAGCTGCTTTTGCAGGCGGATGCTGGTGTCACTCTTGCGGCTGCCGAGGGATTTCTTTTCCTTGTCCAGGTCGGCCAGTTTCTTGATGTCTTCGGGCCGGGTCGCGCCGGCGAGCGATGCGATCTCGCGCTCGACCACGTCGATGCGGGCGTTGGCGCGCGGGTAGCCCTTCCAGCCGTCGTACGCGAAATAAGCCGCGAACCCCAGCAGCGCCACTGCGATGATGTAGCGACGTGATCGGTAATACCGCGAACCGGGCGCGGCGATCGGCTGCTGCGGGATCGGCCGCTCGGCGCCTGGCGCTGGCGGGAGTGTCGTTTGAGCTTCGGTCATTGCGGTCCTCGTCCGTGTTCCTCGTCGGGCCTGGGTGCGGGTCCGACTGATTCCTGCCGCGGCGCGACTGCCTCGTGTGCCTGGGCGAGCAGCCGCTGCATCTCTTTCAACTGCGGCGACAGCACCGCCCCTGCCGGGTGGGCGGCCGTATCGGCGTCGGCCCGGGCCGCCTCGGCCATCAACCGTGTGAGCCGCGCCGCGACGTGCGCCGACGACACCTCCGCCACCTCCGCCGGTCGCTGCAGTGAACCGTTCACGAGCGGCTCGCGATCGCCGTCCGCAGCGGCTGCACGATCTTTGGGACGACGTACTTGTGCGCCAGGTTCTCCGCCCGGTCGGCCAGGTCGCCAAGCAGGGCCTCGAGCGGCTCGGTCACGCGGTCGCCGAAGAACCGGCGGACGATGAGATACACGCTGATGACGTCGCCGCCCCCTTCGCCGGAGTGCCCGTGCGACGCGTTCGATCGCGTCACGACGTCAACCCGCGCCTGCAGCCGCATGTCGCTCGTCAGCGCGACGGTGACTGATGGCTGGAAATCGACGGGCTTTGCCCCCTCTTCCTCCATCAGGCTGGCCATCGGCGAATCGGCGTACAAGCTCTCGGCCACGACGTCGTCGTGATTGCCCGTAAATTCAAGGTCAAAGCCCAGCAGCAGGTCGACGTAATCGATCTCGATGCGGCTCAGGCCCAGTGCGTACGGCGCTTGCTCGAGCACCGTGCGGTGCAGGCGCAGGGCGGTATCGATCGTTTCGGGATTGACCTGTCCGCACGACAGCCGCTGCGGTTCAAGGCTCAGCCAGCGGTAACTGTCACGATCGCGGTCTTCCTCGATCGCGTACTCGCTTTCGCCGCGGCGGAACCGCGTCATGTCGGGAAAGGCCTTCTGGATCTGCTCGAAAAAGTGCAGCAGCGCTTCGCGCGCGCTCGGCAACGGCATCTGCGTGCCGACCCGCAGGTTGACGTAAAAATCGTCGCAGACGGTGTTGAAGGCGTTGGACATGGACAAGCCCATTCTACGCGAAACCGGGTGGCACGCGACATCGGCACGCGGGCGCGAAGTGCAGCGAGCAGCACGCTCCGCCGGTCGCGCCCCTGTACGCATTTCCACACGCACACGGTAAAACAGGTTTGTGCCCAGCGTGTACGCACTTGTCGGTGAAGATTCGTTCCTCCAGCTCCAGGCGATCGCGCGGATTGCCGCGGGGCTGGGCGACGGGGTGCAGCGCGTCGATTTCGAAGGCGAATCCGCCGACTTGGCGAACGTGCTCGATGAGCTGCGGAGCTTTTCGATGTTCGCCAGCGGCAAGCTCGTCGTGCTGCGGTCGGCCGATGAGTTCATCACCCGCCATCGCGCGGAGATGGAAGACTACGTCGCCGGCGCCAATGCCAGCGCCACGCTCGTGCTGCGGTGCAAGTCGTTGCCCGGCAATCAGAAGATCAGCAAGCTCATCGCCAAGCACGGCAAAGTCGAGCCGTGCGAGCCGCCGAAGGACAAAGAGCTGCCGAAATGGATCGTCGACCGCGGCAAAGCCGTTCACGGCTTAGCGGTGGATTACGGCGCTGCCCAGCTCCTCGCCGACATGATCGGCGCCGACCTCGGCCGGATCGATAACGAACTGGCGAAGCTGGCGCTGACGGTGGAGGACAAAGTCGGCGAAGCCGACGTCGGCCGGTCGGCGGTCTTTCAGCGCGAGCAGCAAATGTGGCAGATGACCGACGAGCTCACCGCCGGCCGCATCGACGCGGCCCTGCGGCGGTGGCGGCAACTCACCCAGAGCGACACCTCCGCGGAGTTCCGCGCCGTCACCTGGCTGGCGATGTGGCTCGAAAAGGCGATCAAGGCCCACCGCCTTAAGCGCGCCGGCGGCAACCCGTTCGCCATCGCCAAGGAGCTGCGCATCTGGCCGGCGGGCAACATCGAGCCCCTCCTCCGCACCGCAGAGCGCCTTGGCGACGCCGGCCTCAGCAGATCGCTCGACTTGCTCACCGACCTCGACCTCCGCAGCAAGAGCGGCCTCGGCAACGCCGCCGACAACGTCGAGCGGTTCATCTTGTCGCTGGCGAAGCGGTGATCACAACGGAGACACGGAGCGGAACGGAGATCGGCGCGGCGTCGGCAAGTCTGTTCGCGTTGTCACGAGTAAGAGGGCGAACATCGAATAACGTCCAGGACGCTTCCGAAACGTGACGTGGGCGAGACGCCCACGCCACCCAAAGTGCCGCTAAGCTGCTAGCCGTTCGGCTCGCAGTCCTTCTGACTACGCGATTCGATTCGCCGACGCCTCGCCGATCTCCGTTCTTCTCCGTGTCTCCGTTGTTATTTTTTCCGCCTTCCGCTGCTAAAGTCGGACCATGGCGAAGAAGCAGAAATCAAAAGGCAACGTCGTCTCAGTCGGCATCTCGCAGATGGCATGCGTTGAAGACCCCGCCGTCAACCGCCGCAAGCAGGCCGAGCTGATCGAGCAGGCAGGCAAGGCCGGGGCGCAGATTTTCTGCACCCAGGAGCTGTTCACCAGCCAGTACTTCTGCCAGAGCGAAGAACACCGCTTCTTCAAGCTCGCCGAAGCCATCCCCGGCCCCAGCACCGACCTCTTCGGCAAGATCGCCAAGAAGTACGGCATGGTCATCGTCGCCAGCCTGTTCGAGAAGCGGGCCGCCGGCCTCTACCACAACACCGCCGCGGTCATCGGCACCGACGGCAACCTCATGGGCATCTACCGCAAGATGCACATCCCCGACGACCCGCTCTACTACGAAAAGTTCTACTTCACCCCCGGCGACACCGGCTTCCGCGCCTGGCAAACCCCGTGGTGCAAGATCGGCACGCTCATCTGCTGGGACCAGTGGTACCCCGAAGGCGCCCGCCTCACCGCCCTGCAGGGCGCCGAAATCCTCTTCTACCCCACCGCCATCGGCTGGCACCCGAAGGAGCGCGAACTCTTCGGCGTCGCCCAGCACGAAAGCTGGGAGATCATCCAACGCAGCCACGCCATCGCCAACGGCTGCTACGTCTGCAGCCCCAACCGCATCGGCATCGAGAAGATTCGGAGCGACGAGGGCGGCTACGTCTCCGACGACGGCATCCAGTTCTGGGGCCAAAGCTTCATCGCCGAACCCAACGGCCAACTCGTCTACCGCGCCGGCGTCGACAAGCAGGAAGTCATCGTCCGCGAGCTAGACCTGGACAAAGTCGAATTCGCCCGCACGCACTGGCCCTTCCTGCGGGATCGGCGGATTGATGCGTACGGCGGGCTGGTGAAGCGGTTCGCCGATTAGACGTAGGGTGCGATTCATCGCACCGTCTCACCGCATCTTTGCGAATCATGCGTCGGATCATCTTCGTAATAAGCTCGTTGTGGGGAATCGGCCGTCTCGCCTTGGCCGCGTGGATGGCAGTCATTTTCTTCCATCCCGAATGGTTTGAGCCGGGCCAGGAACTCGACATCCTTCCCTTCTTCTTTTTGAGCGTAATTCTGCTGTTCTTTGCAGGACTGGGTGCGGTCGTTGCGAGGATGACAACCTGGAAGAAAACGCGGCACAAATCGTTTCGTCTCACCTTATAGGTAGCCGGGTGCCACGGTACGGTACTCCGTGCCGTGCCTT
>DASVSS010000141.1:0-12222 GCA_036387945.1 Tepidisphaeraceae bacterium
GTCGTCATTGACCACTGTTCAACAAATTTCTGAATCGGCATTGATGATTGGCTGTGTTAGCTGGTCTCGACGAGCCGCTCCACTCGGGATTCTGACACCATTTCTGACGAAATCGCGTCTGGGGCATTGAATTACAATAGACTATCATTCTGCCATTGAGCTACGCCCGCGGTGCTAATTAACCTAAGACACGCGGGCTTATTGTCAACGCGGCGGTGGGTACAATCGGGGCATGCACCTCACCGGCATCCATCACGTCACCGCCGTCACGGCGGACGTTCAGGCGAACGTGGATTTTTATTGCGGTGTGCTCGGGCTGCGGCTGACGAAGGTCACCGTCAATTTCGATGACCCGCACTCATATCACCTCTATTACGGCGACTCACTCGGGCGGCCGGGGACGGCGATGACGTTCTTCGGGTGGCCGGGGGCCGGGCGGGGGCGGCACGGGCCGCCGGAGGTGTTTACGACCGCCTTCGCCGTGCCGCGCGGGGCGCTGGGGTATTGGCAGAAGCGCCTGGGCGACGCGGGCGTCGCGGTCACCGGGCCGGTCGACGCTTACGGCCGGGCGGACGCGATCGGCTTTGAGGACCCGGACGGCCTGCGCCTGCAGCTCGTCGAGACCGACGCGCTCGATGCGGCGATCGAGCCGTTCACGGCCGTGGTCGGGCCCGAGCACGCGATCCGCGGGTTCCATGACGTGTCGCTGGCGGTGCTCCACCGCGACGCCAGTGCGCGGGCGCTTGTGGACGTGTTCGGCTTCGTGGCCGCGCCGGGCAATGCCGACGCGCCGCTCGAAGGCGCGGCGGGCGTGGCTGACGGAGTCGGTAACCAACTCGACGACGAACCCGACGCCGAGGACGACGCGCCGTTGTACTTGTCGCGGCCGGTCGAGCCGGCCGCGGCGGTGGCGCGGGTGTGGCTGCTGTCGGACTTGCCGGCCGGCCGGTTCGGCGGCGGGGTGGTGCACCACGTCGCCTTTCGTTGCCCGAGCGACGCCGAGCAGGCGGCGTGGCTGGAGCGGATCACCGCTACGGGATGGAGCGTTTCGCCGGTGATGGAACGCGTCTATTTCCGCTCGATCTACGTCCGCGAGCCTGGCGGGGTGCTGTTCGAAATCGCCACCGACGGCCCGGGCTTCACCGCCGACGAACCGGCGGAGTCCTTGGGCACGACGCTCTGCCTGCCGCCGTGGATGGAGAAGGATCGCGCCGGGATCGAGAAGAACTTGCCCCGCCTGCGCCTGCCGGGCGGGGCGGTGGTTGGCGGCAGGTGAGGGGGAATGGAAGTTTATCCAGAGCTTTTCATTCTTATGTGAGAGTTTGTCGCTTCCCCTCTTATTGGCTTGAGAAAGTGAATAAACCTGGACGCACTTCAAGTCGCTCGAGGGGCTCTTCTCTTGTCCCTCCCCTGCGGGGGAGGTTAGGTGGGGGCGGGCGGGTGCCTCATCGCAACAAAGCGCTTAGACGCTCGGCCCTCTCCCTACCCTCTCCCGGCGTACCGGGCGAGGGGTTTGGTTCTCGGGCGGCAGCCAGCCGCAGTTGCAGATCAGAAGCCGCCCCCATCTGGCTCCCCCGGAGGGGCGTTCGGCGATCAGTGGTGTGAACCGGATGGCCGCGTTACGGCTGCGGCGGATTTTCGGCGAGGTCGAGCATTTTCTGGAACTGCTGCTTGTCGGTGATGAACTCCACATGCCCGTCCCAGAAGCCGACGTTCACGCCGTCGCCGAAATCGCCGGCTTCGTAGATCGCCAGTCGCTCGCTCGGGTTCTTGATCGCGCTGATCTTGTCCACGCCCGGGTGAACGTAGGTATAGCCGTTTGCCTTCAGTTCCGGCCGAGACGGGTTGGTCATGACGGGCGACAAGTTCCCGCCGCGGGGCCCCCCGAGATATTTCTGCAAATCGTTGAGCCCGCCGAATGGCATCCCTTGGTTGTCGTTGGCGTAGAGCATCGCGCACAACATCAGTTGCCGGAGATTCGAAGCCGACTTGACCCGGTTGGCAGCGAGCCGAGCCTGTTGCAATGCGGGTATGGCGGCCTTGACGAGGCGGTCGATGTCTTCGGCCTTGGCGTCGACGCTGATCGTCGCACCTTCGACGCGTGGGCGCATCGCTTCGATAATGCTCCGGAACGCTTGAACTTCGGCTCCGTTCATCCGGGCCGGCCCGGGATTGCCGCCGCCGTCCGGGCCGGCGAGCACTTTGGCCGCGGCGGCGGGCGTGGTGAATTCCACGCGGGCGACGACGTGCGGCTTACCCCCTTCGGCCCCGCCTTTTGTGTCGATCGCCCCGGTCGCGCTGCGGATGTCGCGGGCGTTGCGCACCGTAGCCATCCACGTTTCGCGCACCTGCGGGTCGCGTGGGCGCGCGTCGATCGCTTCGCGCAACTCGTCGGTGATGCCCCCCGCGAAGGCCGCGGCGGCGTCGGGATTCGCGGCCAGGGGTTTGAGCAGGTCGTCGCGGGCGGCGGGCCGGCGGTCTTTCACGCTCGCGTCGCCGGGCAGGGTGAGCACGAACAGATCGCCCACCGTCACGTCGCCCAACGGCCGGGCGGCGCGGCGGACGGCGGCAACGTCTTTGGGCATGGGCATCGCGATCGCAAGGTGGACGGCCGGCAGATCGGCTTCGATATCGAGCACCACCGCCGCCCGCTCCACGCCGGCGGCGCGCAGCGCGTCGACGTACGCCTGACCCCGCGCGGCGCTGGCGTTCATCGGCATCGCCATCTGTTGCATCAGGTCGTCCGGCAGGCCGTTGCGCTGGAGCGTGGCCTGCAGCCACTCGGCGGCATCGGGCAGGTCGATCTGCGTTAAATCGATTTGCGCCACAAACACGGTCTGCTCGCTCACCAGCGGCGCGACGGCCACCGGCGGCGCGGCATGGACGGCAACGGCCAGAGACGCAATGACGCAGGCGACGCCGCGGGCGATCGGTTGGAGCATGTCACGAGCGTAGCCCGTGCCGCCGTGGGCAACAATGAAAATCCGAAGCGCCGTGATGAGCGCGAGAAGCCGTCATTCACCGTGGAAGCAATGGGTACCAGAATCACGACGGCCGAGAGCCGGGTGCCACGGTTTGCTACTCCAAGCCGTGTCTTTGCGGTCCCGTATACGGCTTGGACTACCAAACCGTGGCACCCAGAATCGCGCGGGCGGACGCGCAAAAGCGTGTCACACGCTTTCAGGGAAGCGTGGGAGCCGAATCATTCCAGATCACTTCATCGCCACGCCGCGACGTAGGTCTCACACCACGATCGGCTTGCCGCCGACGCGGATCGGCACCGGCTGTGGCTGCGGGACGTAGCTGGGCTCGATCGCCAGTTGCAGCGGGCGGCGTCGGCCGGCGGGGGGGAGGCCTTCTTCGTCGATGATCCGCTGCAGCGCCATGATCCCTTCGATCAGCGTTTCCGGCCGCGGCGGGCAGCCGGGGACGTACACGTCGACGGGCATGAACTGGTCGATCCCCTGGATCGTCGCGTAGGCGTCGAACACCCCGCCCGTGCTGGCGCAGGCACCCATGCTGATGACCCACTTGGGCTCGGTCATCTGCTGATAAATGTGCTGCAGCACCGGCATCATTTTGATCGTCACCCGGCCGGCGACGATCATCAGATCGCTCTGGCGGGGGCTGAAGCGCATGGCCTCGGCGCCGAAGCGCGCCAGGTCGTAGCGGGATGAGGCGGTGGCCATCAGCTCGATGCCGCAGCATGCGGTGGCGAACGGCATCGGCCACAAGCTGCTGCGGCGGGCGAAGTTCACTACGCGCTTAAGCTGCGTGGTCAGGATGTTGTCGTGCAGGTGGTGGGGGTCGTACATAAGCGGCTCACATGATAGTACGACCGAGCCGCTCTGGGCGTTCGATCGACCGGCCAAGCCCGCCGGCTTTCAGCGGTCTTGAAAAAGGCATTGTACGCGACGGACGGCGAAGCGAAAACGCGCGGATGAGCTTAGAAGAAAACCCTCCGCGCCGTTTGCGTACATGGCCGTGACACCCGTCACATCGATCGCGCCGGCCTGTCCGCTGCGCGCCGGATGCGTGTCGGCGTCGCGTTGGGCTGGTAAGTTGAGCGGCCATGACGCTTGCGCTTGAAACCTTCGCCCGCGAGCCCGCCGAGGCGACGATCGACCTGCAACAGAGCGTCATCGAAACGCCGCTGGGCCCGATGCGGCTGATCGCGTCGGCGACGCACTTGCGCGTGTGCGATTTCGTCGACCGCAAGATGCTCGACGCCGCCGTGGTTCGCGCGTGTGGCGTGCGTGCGATTCAGGACCGCCAAGTGAGCGGGCACGCGGTGCTCGACGCGGCACGGGCGGAGTTGGCGGACTATTTTGCCGGGCGGCTGCGGGCGTTCACCGTGCCGGTGGAGTTGCCCGAAGGCGATTTCTCGCGCCGGGCGTGGGACGCGCTGCGCGGGATCCCCTTTGGGGCAACCCGCTCGTACGCCCAGCAGGCCGCGGCGATCGGCTCGCCGTCGGCGGTGCGGGCGGTCGCCAACGCCAACGGCCGCAACTTTCTGGCGATCATCGTGCCGTGCCACCGCGTCATCGGCAGCAACGGCACCCTCACCGGCTACGGCGGCGGGTTGGATCGCAAACGCTGGCTGTTAGACCACGAACGCCGTATCGCCGGTGGCGGGTTGTTGGACGCCTGACGACTGAACGCGCAACAAGCCTCCGCCTCTGTGGTTCCTCCCCCACCGGGGGAGGTCAGGTGGGGGCGGGCGGACGCCTCGTCGCACTCAAACGCCTCTCAACTCAAGCCCTCTCCCTACCCTCTCCCGGGGTACCGGGCGAGGGGTTTGGCTCTCTGGCGGCATCAATCCGCTATTGCATGGCAGCGGAGCGGGCCGCCCCCACCTGGCCTCCCCCGGAGAGGGAGGAACGGAAGCGGCGCGCGGCGGTTGTGGTGCGCTTAATCAGCGGCGTAGTGGGCGGTGTTGTACGCCCGGAGGAATTGCACGAAGTTCGTCAGCATCTTGTTGCCGGCGCGTTCGAATCGTGGGTAGTGCTTTTCGGTGTCGAGATTGATCCTGGCCTCGAAATCGCTGCCGAGCACGCGGGCGGCTTCGTCGCGGTTGCCGTTCACGAGCGACGTGATCCCTGGGCGGTCGAGCTCGAAGTGGAACTGAAAACCGAACAGCTTGGTCTTGAAGCGGAACGCCTGGTTGCGACAGGTGCGTGTGCTGGCGATCAATGCGTTGCCCGTCGGCGGCGGGGGGCCGGGCGGCGGGGGCGTGGCGGGCTTGGGGAACGCCGGGAGATCGAAGGTGTCAAAGTGCCAGTGAAAAAACGGCGTGCCGTCGGCGACGCCGAAGACGATCGGTTCGGTGCCGCCGGGGAAAGGCAGGCTTACCGGCCCCCAGCCGATCTCCGGCAAGGGCTCTTCGGGCTCGACCGGCTTCGGCGGCTGGCCCGGCCCGGCGGGCGGGGCCATCTTGACGTTTTTATACACCCGCGCGCCGGCGGCATGGGCCAGTAGTTGTGCGCCCAGGCAGATGCCCAGTGTCGGGCGGTCGAGTTCGACCATGCGCTTCAGCAGCGCCACCTCCGCGTCCATCCAGGCGAACTCCGGCTTGCCGAGATCGGCCACCCCCATCGGCCCGCCGAGGCTGACGAGCAGGCGGATTTCGTCGAGATCGGTGGGCACTTCGTCGCCGCGATAGAGATGCCGCACCTCCGTCGGGATGCCGAAGTCGCGGAACAGCGGCACGATCCGGCCTGGGCCTTCGTGCGCGACGTGCTGCAGAATGATCGCCTTGCTCATGCGCCCGCGATCATGGGCCGCGCCCCGCGGCGGGTCAAGTTGCGAGGCGGTTTGGCGTCGTGGGTCAAATGAATTCAGGTGAGTCTACTTAGAGCCTGCTACGCACTTTGGACTGTGAAACACTGCGGATTGTCTCCTGTGTGCCACGGTCTGGTTCTCCCGGTCGCGGTGCATCTTCTCGCGCCGACACACTCCCGAGGGCACCACGGCCCCGAGTACCAGACCGTGGCACCCAGAGCAGGCCCGGAGCAGAGCATTGCGGCACATCGGCTTTGAAGTGCATAACACGCTGTATCCGCGGCACCCCATGGCCCAAAGGTAAATGGGCAGATCGCCGTGATTTGGCACGCGGCTTGCAAATCATTCTCGACCGCTATTTGTTCATCAAAAATGAACATTTGCACCGCACCATTCCCCATTGGGGTCGGGTGTGCTGATTTGTTGCGCGGCAGACGGACGGTTTGTGGAAGAGTTGCAAAAACAGGAAGAGGCGAATGTGAAGTCGTACACGCGAGTTCGTGGGAATAACTGCTCGTCGCCAGGCAGGATGATCCTCGCCGCGGCCATCGCGACGGTGTCCGTCAGCGCTCCGGCGGTGCGGGCGGATTACGAAGCGCCGCTGCCCCAGTACGGTCCCGGCGCTTACTACGACGGGATCAACCCCGCGAGCCCCGGCACACTGAAGGCGCAGCTCAAGACGCGGCTGGAAGCTGGCTTCGTGCGCCAAAGCTACGACAACTACGACAACGTCTGGGAATACATCGACGGCGACCCCGCCAACCCGCCGTCGGGCACCAGCCGTGGGCGGGTGATCACGATCTACGACCGCAGGAGCGTCGCCGCCAACGCCACGGGCACGATCAACAAGGAACACCAGTGGGTGAACTCGCGCCTGCCCGACGACGTGCCCAATGACGACTTCTTCAACATCCGCCCCTGCGACATCGACATCAACAACCTCGAGCGCGGCAGCCTGAACTACAACGCCACCGCCCCCGTCAACAACACCACCACGAAGTACGGCCAGAGCAGCGGCTACTTCTTCCCCGGCCACGCCGACAAAGGAGACACCGCCCGCGTGCTGTTCTACATGGCCACCAAGTACAGCGACACGCTCAGCTTGGTCAACGGCAACCCGACGTCGGGCAACCGCATGGGCGATCTCGCGTCGCTCTTGCGCAACAATTACAGCGACGGCGTCGACAACTTCGAGCGGCGGCGCAACGTCAACGTGCAGGGATACCAGAAGAACCGCAACCCCTTCGTCGATCACCCCGAGTACGTCTGGGCCGTCTTTGGCGGGGGCAACAACGACGCGCAGCTGGCGGTCGCCGCCGTCGCGGCCGACGGCAGCTCGGCGACGACGCGGGACCTCGGCCGGATCATCACCGGCGGCACGCTGGCAACGGCGACGGCGACGATCAACAAAATCGGCGCCGCCCCCACCACGCTGGACATCACCGCCAGCGGCGTCGTCACCAGTGCCGCCGGCGCAGGGCAGGTGATCGATTACGGCACGCAAGCGCGGACGCTGGCCCTGGCCCTGCCGGCCGGCAGCAACACCGGCGCGGGGCGTAAGTCCGGCACGGTGACGATCGACAACACCGACCTGACCAACTCCGCCACCGGCCGCGGGTCGGCCGACGGCAACGACGTCATCACCGTCACCGCAAGCGTGCTCGACCACGCCAATGCCAGCTTCAGCGACGCCACGGACGTGAACTCGACCACGATCGATCTCGGCACCTTCACGCAGGGGCCGTCGTCGAAATCCGTCACGCTTGCCGACGTGATTTTCAATCGCGAATCCCTCGCCGACTTCACCGCCGCCCTCGATCTGGACACGATCACCGAGCTCAGCGACGCCGCCAACCGCGCGGCCCTGACCGGGGCGATCGGCGAACTGCCCGCGGGCGACAGCGCCGACCTAACCGCGACGCTCGACCTCAGCACCCCCGGCAGTTTTAGTGCGACCTACCGCCTGGGCTTCAGCGACGAAAACCTCAGCGGCGCAACCGCCTTCGGCAGCGAACTGCTCACGCTGACGCTCACCGGCACCGTCGTCGCCGTTCCCGAGCCCGCCGCGCTGTGCGCGCTGGCGATGGGCCTGATCGCCTGCGGCCGTCGCCGGCGGTGAACCGCGTTAATGTGCAATCTCCGAGCGGACGCCGCATTCTCCGGGCTCCCTCTCCCGGCACTCCTGGGGAGGGGTGGGGAGGGGCCTTGCACGTCGAAGGAAGTGATCGCCGCAAAACGCGCTCTCCCTAACCCTCCCCCGTGAAGTACACGAGAGAGGGACCAGACGCGGCGTCTGAATCAAAATCGCTTCTGCAGTGGTACGGCGCACGCGCGATCAAGGATGCCGGTCGAAGAAGGCCGCCGTCTCCGGTAGGATCGCTGCCCGCCACAGCGCCTCAGACCGCGGCGGCAGCCGGCCGTCACCGTCGCACGCCCTCGATCACGCTGACGGGCGACTGCGTCGGGACGATGCGGCGGAACTCGAACCCGGCCGCCGCGAGCAGCGCTTTGAATTCGTCGGCCGTGCGCTCCATGCCGCCGGGGAGTTGGAGCATGATCAGGTCGCTGAACTTGCCGAGCGACGGCTCGTTCGGGCCGGGCAGGACTTGGTCGATGATCAGCACGCGGCTGCCGGGCTTCATGGCGGCGTGGCAGTGCCGCAGGATCGTGACGCACTGCTCGTCGTTCCAGTCGTGGATGATGTGCTTCATCAGGTACGTGTCGCCGCCGGGCGGGACGGACTGGAAGAAGTCGCCGGCCGCGGTCGTGCAGCGATCGGCGAGGCCGGCCTCGGCCAATCGCGGCCCTGCTCGCTCGACGACGCTGGCGGCGTCGAACACGACGCCGCGCACGCCGGCGTGCCGGCGAAGGATCGCCGTCAGCAGCCCGCCGAAGCCGCCGCCGACGTCGACGATCGTGCCGCAGTCGGAGAAGTCGTACGCCTCGAGCACAGCCGGCTCGACGGTGCGGGTCAGCTCGCCCATCGACTCGTTGAACACCTCGGCCCGCTGGGGGTTCTTCTCGAACCAGGCGAATACCGGCTCGCCGAAGACCTTGTCGAACGACGGCCGCCCGGTCTGCAGGCTGTAGAGAATCTCGCCCCACGCCGGGTAATGGCTCGGCCCGAGTTCCGACCGCGCCAGCGCCCGGACCGAATCAGGCGCGCCCGTGCGGAGCGTATCGGACAGCGGTGTGTTCTCGAACCGCCCGTCGGCGTGCTCGCGGAAGACGCCCACGCTCGCCAGCGCCCGCATCATCCGGTAAAGCGACCGCCCGTGCAGCCCCAATTCCCCGGCGAGCTCGTCGGCCGTGCGCGGCGCAGGCAACCGGTCGGCGAGCCCCAACTCCGCCGCCGCCCACACCGCCCGCGATACCCAGAACCCCGCGATCATCCCCAACATCGTCGTCACCGCCGGCGGCGCAGGCTGGGATGGATCGGAGGCGTTATCGTTGTTTTCGTTCGTGGCAAACATAGGCCAGCAAGCGTACAGCGCGGGCGCGTGGCATCAATGCCTTGTAACGGCTCCGATTCTCATTCGTGCTCCATTGTACTTTCGTTGGCACGCCGCCCGCTGCCGCTATATCAAGACGGCAGCAGGCAGCGTGCACACGGGCTTGCACCGCCGTTGGCGCGATCAGTTCATCGCCACCGTGACTGTCTTGACCTCGGTGTAGTTGCGCAAAGCGTACTCGCCGAGTTCGCGGCCGATGCCGCTCATCTTGAAGCCGCCGAAGGGGGCGGCGGCGTCGAAGACGTCGTAGCAGTTGACCCATACCGTGCCGGCTTTGAGGCCGGCGGCGAGGCGGTGGGCCTTGCCGATGTCTCGCGTCCAGATGGCGGCGGCGAGGCCGTAGAAGCTCTTGTTGCCGCGCTCTAACACGTCGTCGAGGTTTTTGAACGGCATCACGCTCAGCACCGGGCCGAAGATTTCTTCGCAGGCGATTTTGTCCTCGTCCTTCACGCCGCTGAAGATCGTCGGCTCGATGAAGTATCCTTTGTCGCCGACGCGGTTGCCGCCGGTGAGCATTTTCGCGCCGCTGTCCTTGCCGTGCTGGATGTACTGCATGACGCGGTCGAACTGTTCCTGGCTGACTTGCGGGCCCTGGGTGGTGTCGGGGTGGAACGGGTCGCCGACCTTTTGCTTGGCAACGCGCTTCACGAGGCGCTCGACGAACTCGTCGTGGATGTGGCTCTCGACCATGAGGCGGCTGCCGGCGCAGCAGCATTGGCCCTGGTTGAAGAACAGCGCGAAGAACGCGCCCTCGACGGCGGCGTCCAAATCCGCGTCGGCGAAGACGATGTTCGGGCTCTTGCCGCCGAGCTCGAGCGTGATGCGCTTGAGGTTGCTCTCGGCGGCATCCTTCATGATCAGCTTGCCGACTTCGGTGCTGCCGGTGAAGGCGACTTTGTCGACATCCATGTGGCGGCTGATGGCGGCGCCGGCGGTTTCGCCGTAGCCGGGGATGATGTTGACGACGCCGTCGGGGAAGCCGGCTTCGGCAAACAACTCGCCGATCCGTAGCGCGCTCAGCGGCGTCTGCTCGGCGGGCTTGAGCACGACGGTGCAACCGGCCGCCAGGGCGGGGCCGAGCTTCCACGCCTGCATGAGAATGGGGAAGTTCCACGGGATGATCTGCCCGACCACGCCCGTCGGCTCGTGGCGGGTGTAGCAGTGGTACGGGCCGTTGATCGGGATCGTCTTGCCCTCGATCTTGTCGGCCCAGCCGGCGTAGTAGCGGTAACAGTCCAGCGCCAGCGGCAGGTCGGCCCCGCGGCTGTCGGCGATCGGCTTGCCGTTGTCGAGCGTTTCGAGGGCGGCGAGTTCGTCGAAGTTCTTTTCGATCAGGTCGGCGAATTTGTAAATCAACCGCCCGCGCTCGCGGGCGTTCATTTTGCGCCACGCGCCGCCTTCGAACTGCTTGCGGGCGGCCTTCACGGCCAGGTCCACGTCGGCCTTATCCCCCTCGGCGACATTTGCGATCACGTCGCCGGTGCTCGGGTTGAGCGTCTCGAACGTCTTGCCGCTCTGGGCGTCGACCCACTTGCCATCGATGAGCATTTTGGTCTGTTTGACTTTGACGTTCGTGTGTGACGGAGCGGGTGCAGTGGCAGTCGCCATGGGAAGACTCCTTAGAGGTTGAAACTCGAGCGGCCCGGCGAATGCCATCGCCGGGCGAATGCGTTTCGGATTCTAGCAGGTGCGGCGGCTTGCCGCATGGGCAAAGCACGCAGCCGGCCGGTTTAAGTCCGGCCCGGCCTTTACGTCGCGGGGCGGGACGATGGCCAGCGCTCGAGCGGCGGACTTTGTCGGAGCAACCCGCCGATGTGATCGTTGAAGTCCCACCGCTGGCTCGGGTATTTTCTCTGCCGCTCGTGCAGCAGCTTCAACCGGCGCGCCGGCGTCATGCCGCCGGCAGCGATCTCCTTTGCCAGCGCATCCATCGCGAGGATGGATCCGGCCAACTCCTTCTCGAAGGCCCTGACCGACGGCGGCCGGGCGTTCGGAAAGATTAGTCGGGTTTTAGGGATAACGCCCATCGACCCCGCCAAGGCCCCCGGTTTCGGAATGTTCGGCGGCCATCGGTCAAGGCGGGGGAACCATTGGATGAACTCATACACCCATAAGCCGTCGACGAGCCGCAGTCCTGATTCCAGCACGGTCCAGTCCGCCTCGACCAGCCGGTACTTCGAATAGCCGGTCGAGCCGTTGGGCTTGAGGAACAAGTAAACGACGTCGCCAGCGGCGATGCGGGGCGCGGGATGCTTGAAATCCAGGATCGCGCCGATTCCCGGCCCCTTTTTGTACTCGTCGAGGCCGGTGATGCGGACGACCGCACCGGAGGGTAGGCCACCCTTGAAGCTCGCAAGCACATGCACTTCGTAAACGGCGCAGTTGCCGTCCACGGTCCGGTGCTCGGTTCGCTCGCCGACCTCGGCCTTGACGATCGTCAGGCACTGGTACGTCAGGGAGTCGAAATCGAAGTGGCTCCGCACGCGCTCGGCGCGGGAAAGCCGAGTCCCGCAGGCGAGCAGCACGAACGTAATCATGAGGATGGGGACCAAACGCAAGGCGGCCTCCGGACGGAGTGCGTTTTATCCGGGCGAACGCTTTCGACCAAGGTAAATCCGCCGATATCCCCAGGGACGGGCACGAGCGCGGCAGGAAATTGTTGACCGTCGGCGGTCGTGCCCGGGATGGCAATTGCGAACTCGAATGGGCGGCGGCGGCGCGCAACACCTCGGCAGATGAAGTAAAAAAATTTCACGCGCGCCTGCCGGACGATTCGCACCATCGGACGCAAAAAACGCGCGCGAACGCGCAGCGCGGGGGTGTATGTGGAGGGACGCAATGCCAACGCGGCGGGCGAAACGACGGCGGAGGACGCGAAGTTGGGCGCCGACGCGCCCGTCCGCCGAACGGGGCGGGGCGGGGCGGGGCG
>DASVSS010000142.1:0-20749 GCA_036387945.1 Tepidisphaeraceae bacterium
CGAGCTTCGTGAGGATGTTGGCGGGTGCCGTTGCCATGGTTTTCGGTTGCGGACGGACCAGGGTTCAGAAGGAAGGGTTACAACGGAGACACGGAGAGGAACGGAGATCTGTGCGGCATTGATATTGCAATTGGGCGATTCGCGTCTCCACTCACGATTTTTTATTAGGCGATTGCCATCCTGCTCAGTCCTTGTGAAGGCGCTCTCCGTTCCTCTCCGCGTCTCCGTTGTCGTCTTTTCATTTCTTCGTTCGTCTGCAGTCAAGCGACTTGCTGTCTGCGTTTGGTCTTGCCGGAGAGTTCGTAAACGTACGCCAGGATTTCCGCGACCGCGGCGTAGTACTGCTCGGGGATTTCCTGGCCGACTTCGACGCTGCGGTACAGCGCTCGCGCCAGCGGCGGACGCTCGAGGATCGGCACGCCGTGCTCTGCGGCGATTTCGCGGATGCGGAAGGCGAGGAAGTCGGCCCCTTTGGCGACGACTTTGGGCGCGCTCCCGCCGGTCGGGTCGTACTTGAGGGCGATCGAATAGTGCGTCGGATTGGTCACGATCACGTCGGCGGTCGGGACGTCCTTGCGCATCCGCTGCACGGCGCGCTGCTGCTGAATCTGGCGACGACGCTGCTTGATGTGCGGGTCGCCGTCCATGCGCTTCATCTCTTCCTTGACCTCCTGCTTGGTCATCTTCAGCTCTTTTTCGATCTTGAACTTCTGCCACGCGTAATCGATCACGGCCAGCACGATCAGCAGGACGGCGATGCGCAGGGCGATGTCGTAGATGATCGTCGCGCCAAGCCCGAAGATCTGCTCTTCCGAAAGCTGCTGCGCGCCGGCGATCACGGCGAGGCGGTCGTGCACCGCGGAGTAGGCGACGGCGGCGATGAGCACGAGCTTGGCCAGGTTCATGCCCAGCGTCACCGCGCCCTGGCCCTTGCCGAAGATGCGCTTAAGGCCCTTGAGCGGGTTGAGGGCGTCGAACTTCGGCTCGATGCGCTTCGTGGACAGAAAGAAACCGACCTGCGCCAAGTTCATCACCACGGCGACGACCATCAGCCCCACCACGATCGGGCCGATGGCGAAGGCGAGGTTCAGCGCCAGCAGCCGCACGCTGCCGCCGAGATCGAGTTGATCGGTCTCGAGCAGGGACGCACCGAGGCAGTGGGTCATGAAATCGCGGAGCGTCTGCACCGCCCCCCCGCCGAACCAGCTCAGCAGCAGGATGCTGGCGAGCAACCCGACGGAGGCAGTGAGATCGGTGCTGCGCGCGATCTGCCCGTTCTCGCGGGCTTCGGCGCGTTTTCGCGCCGTGGGGGCTTCGGTTTTATCGCCGTCTTCGTCGGCCATCTATTGCCCCCCCGCCGGCCAGAGGTATCGAACCTGCCGCAGCGATTCGGTCAGCGACGCCGACAGCGCGTCGCTCGTGAGCCCCACGCCGGCCAGAAGGATGATCATGCCGATGATCGCCCGCAGGGTGAGGCCGGCGCTCATGACGTTGAACTGCGGCATCGCGCGGCTGATGCAGCCCATCGACAGATCGACGACGAGCATGGTGAAGAACATCGGCGCCGCCAAGCGCAGCGTCAGCACGGTGGCGGCCTTGAACAGCTCGATGACGGCGTCGAACAGTGACGGCGTGATCGCCAGCGTCAGCAGCGGCGCGGTCTGGAAGCTTTCGTGCACCGCCGTGATGAGGATGCGGTGCCCGCCGATGACGAGGAAGATGATGATCGTGAGCATGAACAGCAGGTCGCCGACGACCGTGCCGCCGCCGCCGAACTGCGGGTCGAAGACTTCGCTGAGGTTGAACCCCATCTGCTGGCCGATCATTTCGCCCGCCCACTGCGCGGCGATGAACGTGAAGCTGGCGATCGTGCCCATGGCGATGCCGAAGAGCATCTCCCCCGCGATCCCCAGCGTGAGCCCGGCGAGCGAATCCGGAAACGCCACCGGCGGCACGGCCCCGATCGCGCCCATCGCCGCGACGGCGGCGAACATGAGCTTCACCCGGCGCGGAATCCGCGTCGACCCGAACAAAGGGGCCATCAGCATCAACCCCGCGAGGCGAAAGAACGCCAGCACATAAGTGGGGATAAGAGCGAGTGCGGTTTCGGGGAGCATGGGGGAGGAGTCAGAAGTGCCAGGAGCCAGGAGTCAGAAGTAAAAAATTGATGTCATTCGCCGCGTCGATCGTTCGCATGCCTCCTTGCACTCCGGCTCCTGACTCCCGGCTCCTTCCGGCCTCACGATGGCAACTCGCCGTATTGAAAGATCGCCGCGGCGTATTCCATGAGGCGGTGTTCGATCCAGGGCAACAGCACGATGGCGGCCAGGACCATCGCGGCGATCTTGGGGACGAACGTGAGGGTTTGCTCCTGGATCTGCGTCACCGCCTGCACGAGCGAGACGAGAACGCCGACCACCAGGCCGATGATGAGCATCGGCGCAGCGATCAACAGGGCCAGAAACAGGGTGTGGCGAACAAGATCGCAGGAAGCGTCTACCGTCATTCCGCCCGTCCTTGAGCGTAAGCCGATGCCGACATGCGGCACATCCGTGTGCCGGAGTTTGCCCGCCAAAGCGAAGTCGCTTTGGCCGGCAAAGTGATGTCATGAAAAACTACTCATCAGGTGGAACGTAATCAAGCGCCATCCGTCCACGAGCACGAACAAAAGCAATTTAAATGGCAGCGAGATCAACACCGGCGGCAACATCATCATGCCCATGCTGATGAGAATGCTGCTGATGACCATGTCGATCACCAGGAACGGCAGGTAAATCTTGAAGCCCATGTAGAACGCGGTCTTGAGCTCACTCAGCATGAATGCCGGGATGAGCGTCATCGTCGAGAAGTCGCTGTACGGGATCTCCGTGAGCGCGTCGTCGGGCTTTTTGGCGTTGGCGAAATCGTGGAACAGGTAGGCGTCGTCCTTGTTCCCGTTGTTCTCGATCTGCATGACCATGAACTCGCGCAGCGGCACTTCCGCGGCGGCGAGGGCGTCCTGCTGCTTGATCTCGCCATTGAGGTAAGGCTGCAGCGCCGTCTGGTTGACCTTGCTGAACGTCGGGCCCATCACGATGAACGTCATGAACAGACTCAGGCCGATGAGGATCTGGTTCGGCGGCAGCTGCTGCGTGCCCAGCGCCTGCCGCAACAGCGACAGCACGATGATGATGCGCGTGAAGCTCGTCATCATGATCAGAATCGACGGCGCCAGCGACAGCACCGTCAGCAGGATGATCAGTTGCAGCGCGGCGCCGAAATTCGCCGGCGTGCTGACGTCAGGCAGGCTCACAGGCCCGGCGGGCGTGGGGATCGATTGCTGCGGGACGGCGATCGTTTGCGCATAGCCGCAGGCGGCAGTTGCGCAGACGACGGCCGCGATCAGCCCGATGAATTTGCGAGCGTCCATGCTCAACTCCTTCAAAACCCGCACGCTTTGATCCTCAAAGCGTTTGACCACGCGGTCACTCGTCGCACGGGCAGATCACTGCCGCATCGTCTTGGTCAGCGAGCGCATGCGGTCGATGAGGCCGCTGATTTCGCTTTGCGTTTGTTCGAGTTCTTCGCCGGCGCCGATCGGTTCGATATTGCTGTCGTCCCGCCGCCGCGCCGGCGGCTCGGCGGGCGCGATCGATTCGGTGGGCTCGGCGTACTGCTCGCGGGCGTGGCCGAACAAGTGCGCGAACGGCCGGGCCGGGGCGGCGGGCTCGGCGCTGTCGAGCTGCCCGAGCAGCGAAGCCACTTCGTCCGGGTCGGTGATCTCCGACAGCGACGTCAACTCGCCCGCGGAATCCCCGATCACGATCACCCGTCGGCCGACCTGCACGAGCATGAGCTGCTGCTTGGGCGCCAGCGCCGAGCGCGACAGCACCCGCACCGCCCGCGATCCCTTCCCCGCCACCAGGCCAGGGAACGCCCGGCCCGCGACGTATCTGAGCAGGAAAATGAGCGTCAGCACGACGCTCATGGCGATCACGAGGCGCTGCCAGTCGAACGCGGCATTCGCCGGCGACGGCGCGGGCCGGCTCGTCGAGCTGCGGGCGACCGGCGAGGCGGCGCTGGCGCGGTCCGGCTGCGTCGTCTGGGCGGGGGCGATGGCGGTTGAAACCAGGATCACCAGCAGCAGCAACGCCCGCGCCCAGGGGCGCGCGACGCGGCACGCCGGAGCGGGTCGCACCGCGGGGCCGGCGAGAAGGCGGGCAGGCACGCCCGTCACGCTTCTTCCTTGGCGCTAGCCACGATCTCGTTGATGCGCACGCAGAAATTGTCGTTGAGCACGAGCACTTCGCCGCGGGCGACGAGCCGGTCGTTGACGAACACGTCGACCGGATCGCCGGCGAGCTTGTCGAGCTCGACGACGCTGCCTTCGCTGAGTTTGAGCACGTCCTCGACCATCATGCGGCTGCGGCCGAGCTCGATTTTGACGTTGAGATCGACGTCGCGCAGCAGATCGATGCTGCTGGCCTGGGCATCGCTGAGGGCCTGCTGGAATGCCGGCAGATCGAAGTTCGACGTCGTCGGCATCGCGGCCGCTCTGGCCCCGCCGCGGGCGTCGTTGACGCTCGAGCGGGCCTGCGAAAGCAGCTCATCGGCAAGGTCGTTCTGCAGGTGAACCGACGCCGAATCGTCGAAGGTGGCGGACTTGAGAAGCTCTTCGAGCTCGGCCAGGTCCGGGGCGTCGGCGACAGGGGCATCGGCGCTGGGGGCGTGTGCCGAAGGACTCTCCGCGGCCGGCTCGGGGAGCGGGGCCTGCGCGGCAGCGGCGTCAGGGTCGCCGAAGCTGCCAAGATTCAACAGTTCCGCGGCCAGGGAATCCGCCTGGGCGTCACCGGCGGTCGGGGATTTGGGGTCGGGGGTCGACATGCTTGCCATCCTTGGCGTGCGGGTCGGGTTCGCTCTTCGTGGCACGGGCTGTTACCCCTGCCCACGTCATCAAACGTCAAACAGTCCCTGCTTCAGAAATCCGTTCTGAACGGGATGCACTTGGGCACGAGCACTTCGTCGATCAGGCCTTCGCCGATGATCTCGTCGAGCTGGTACTTTACCTGCCGCCGGAGCGTTTCAAGCCCCGGCTCGCTGGCGCCGACGAGCTTGTCCGGCTCCGACTGGGCTATAATCGTTCTTACTCGGTCTTTAATCAAGGCTTCACGGTCTTTAATCGCCGATTCGACCTTGGATTTGTTCGTTCCGCGGACGACGGCCCAGATGCTCACGTCGTATAAGAACGTGCGGCCACCCTGCTTATTGGGCGCGCGGAACTCGACGACGCTCATCTCGAACGATTTTTTCGGATCGACCGTCCTGGCGGGCTTGGCGTCGGTTTTGTCGCCGTGTGCGTCCTTGCCCCCGGCGTGCGCGTCGGCGGCCTTGGCGCCGTGGTCGTCGGCATGCGCGGCGTCCGCGGGGGCGTCGGCGTCCCCGTGCAGCTCGATCTCCGCCCCGGCGGCGGCGGTCGGCCCGCCGCTGAGCATCTTGACGCCCAGCAGCAGCACGACGGCCTCAACGGCCATCACGCCGCCGAGCATGACCGGCAGCTTCGTCAGCAATGCCGCGATGCCGGCCTTCTTCTTGACGCCGGCGCTTTCAGGGGCGTCTGCCTTCTTTTCTTTTTCGGGCTTGTCGGACATGGCGCGCGATCCTTCCGCCTGCACCGGATCAACTGATCTTGCGCAGGCCTGGGGCGTCGCACGATTGTTGTGCGGGGGACAGGGCCACTGAAGTGGCCCCGCCGCTGGCGGATCGAAGAAACCTTCGATGCCGGCGCGACGCTCCTACGCCTTATCGGCGCGGCGACGGCGCGGTTTCAGCATCAGTCCGTTATCGGACGCCGCACGATCCGCGCGTACTCGATGGCCCGGCGGATCACCTCCGCCATCGTCTCCTTTACCATCATTTTGTCGCCGTGCTCGGTGCAGATCACCGTATCCGGCGTCTGCTCGACGTACCGGATCTTGTCGGCATTGATCACAAACGGCTGGCCATTGAGGCGGGTGACTTGGATCATGTCGTGGGAGGAGACAGGAGACAGGAGACAAGAGTCAGGAGGAAAAAACGCTTTTCCTTCTTCTCCTGGCTCCTGACTCCTGTCTCCTGACTCCTTCTTACCGGGTCGTATTCAACAGTTCCGTCAAAAGCTGGTCGCTGGTCGTGATCACCCGGCTGGCGGCGGTGAAGCCGGTGCTGGAGATGATCAGGTTGATGAATTCGCGGCTGAGGTCGACGTTGCTCAGTTCCAATGACCCGCTGCGCACCGCGCCGCCGTTGAGTTCGAGCGGGGCGCCAATGGTGGGCGTGCCACTGTTGGCGCCGGTGGCGTAGAGGTTGCTGCCCTGGTCGATCAGGCCCTCGGGGTTGTCGAACTGGGCGATGGCGACTTGCCCGAGGGTTTTGGTCTGCCCGTTGGTGAACGTGCCGGTGATCACGCCATTGGGGCCGACGTTAAAGCCGTTGAGCGTGCCGGTGGCAAAGCCGTCCTGATTGTCCATCACGAGGGCGCTGTCGAGTGTCGTGAGCGAGGTCAGGCCCTCGAAATCGAGCTCCACGTTCTGCGACGGCACCGCTCCGGTGCCGGAGCGGTCGAGCGTGACCGAATTGCCTGTGCTGCCGATGAGCTTGCCGTCGGAGTCGAAATTGAGCGTGCCGCTGCTGAGGATCGCGCCGTAAAACGCCGTCGCACCCGTTCCGGCGGGATCGAACTCGTCGGCCCGTGTGTTCTCGGGGCTGCTGGCGATGAAACGCCATTCCGTGCCGGTGTCGGTTTTGGCGACGAGCGTCGCGGTGACGTCGATCGTCACGGGCGTGCCGAGGCTGTCATACACCTCGAAGCTCGTCGACACGCTCTCGCCGGCGGGGTTGCTCGTCGGGTCGTCGGCAAAGCCGAGGGTCATGTTCGGGTTGCCGCTGCTGAACGACGTGCCATTGAGCGTGATGGCGTTGTCCACGCCGGCGTTGCCGGTGATCTTGATCTGTCCGGTGGCCGTGTCGAGCGTCGCGCCGGGGGCGAAACCGGCGACCGGCGGCTCGTCGGTCTTGATCTGCAGGCCTTGGTTATAAAAATCGAGCAGGTCCTGCACGGTCGAAGTCGGCGTGATTTCGAATTCCAGCGCCGCCAGCGACCGGCCGCCCTTTTTACCTTCGAGCTTGAGGTTGTCCGGCGGCGTGGAGCCGCTGTTGAACAACTGCGTCGTGCCGTCGAGGCTGACGTCGTCCAGCGCGGTCGTCAGCGCCACCGCCCCACCGCCGACAAGCTGCAAGGCCGGGCTGCTGAGGACGCTCGCGCCCGCTGCCACCTCGCCATTGGCATTCAGATTGCCTTGGAGCGTTGCGTTCTCGGTCGCCTGAGCCTGGCTCTTGATGTCGGTCGGCACTTCCAGCCGCGTGAGCGGGCCTTTGATGACCTGGCCATTCTCGTCGGCGCCAAAGCCCATGACGTAGTCGCCGCGTTGGCTGACGAGTTGGTTGTCGGTGTTGACGGTGAACGACCCGTCGCGGGTGTACATCCGTTCCTGGCCTTCGACGATGAACATGCCGTTGCCGTCGATGGCCAGGTCGGTGGCCTTGCCGGTGGTTTCGAGCGAGCCTTGTGAGAAATCCTTCTGGATCGCCGACACGGTGGCGCCAAGGCCGCGCTGCGACGGGTTTTCGCCGCCGAAGGTGCTGCTGGGCGGGCCGCCGGCGGAATCGGTGATGTAGAACTGCGGCGCGAACATCGCCCGGCTGCTCTTGAACGCCACGGTGTTGGCGTTGGCAATGTTATTGCCGACGACGTTGAGGCGGGTCTGGTTGACGTTCAGGCCGCTAAGCCCGGTGAACAGTGCGCTGGTCAGTGCCATAAGACTCCTGCAAACATCCCCGCGACGCGCTCCGCGCAACTCTTGCGGCTCCGCCGCGCACGATCCGCCTGGCCTGAGCCATCTCGCGTGGATTTACGCGGGATCGCCGATGCCGAAGACTGACATCGCAAGCCGCGTGCCACCGCCGGCGTGCATCCGGATGGCACGGAACAGCGTCCGCGCATTTGCGTTCAACGCATGCCGGTTTATAGATGTTTCAATGTCCATTGCTGATGCAAGAATTCACCGGCTGGCGATGCTGGCCGTCGCGTTATCGGCGCTGTCGTGCGGCAAGCCGCCTCCCCCGCCGGTGATGGGGCCGCCGGAGGTGTCGGTCATGCACCCCATCCGACGCGAGACGACCGATTACCTCAACTACGACGGCATCACCCGCGGCGTGAAGCAGACCGAAGTGCGGCCGCGCGTGAACGGTTACCTGGAAAAGGTGCTTTACAAGCCCGACACGCAAGTCAAAGCCGGGCAGCCGTTGTTCCTGATCGACCAGCGGCCGTACAAGGTCGCCAAGCAGCGGGCCGAGGCCGAGCGCGCAGGCAAGCGGGCGATGATCGACAGCACCCGCGCCGAACTCGACCGCGTCCGCAAGCTCGCCGAGCAGCAGGCGGCCAGCGAGCAGGAACGCCTCAACCGCCAGGCCGCCTACGACCTCGCCGTCGCCGAAGTGCAGACGAGCGAGGCGGAGCTTGCGGCGGCGGAACTGAACCTCACCTACACCGAGATCAAGGCCGAAATCGCCGGGCGCGTCAGCCGCAACCTCGTCGACGAAGGCACGCTGCTGAAAGAAAACGAGCAGGTGCTGTGCACGATCGTCAACGACGACCAGATCTACGTCGATTTCAACGTCAGCGAATCCGAGTACCTCGAATGGATCCGCAAGAACCCCAAGTCCCGCACCGAAGACGCCGGCAAGGTGCCCGTCGTGATCGAGATGGGCATGGCCGACCAGAGCGGCTACCCGAACGTCGGCCGTGTGGTTTCGGGCGACAACACCGTCGACCCGTCGACCGCGACGTTCGCCGTGCGGGCGATGTTCGAGAACGCCGACAAGCAGATCGCTCCCGGCCTGTACGTGCGCGTGCGGGCGGTGAACGGGCGCAGCGAATCGATCCTCGTGCCCGACGCCGCCGTGCAGAGCGACGCGCGCGGGCAGTTCGTGATGGTGATCGGTGAAAAAGACCTCGTCGAGCGCCGCGGTGTCGTGCCGGCGCGGGGCGCGAAGATCGGCGAGTACCGCCGGATCGTCGAGGGCCTGACCGAGCAGGACCGGGTGATCGTCAACGGCCTGCAGCGGGCGCGGCCGGGCGCGCCGGTGAAGATCAACATGGTCGAGGGGCCGAAGTTCGTCGAAGGCCCAGCCCCGGCGACACTCCCGACGACGCAACCGGCGACACAGCCGCAGTAGCCTGGCCCCCTCTCCCGGTACTCCGGGAGAGGGTTAGTCTGAGGGCTTGAGCTTGCAGGCACTTCAAGCGCAAAGACGTTCAAGCCCTCACCCTAACTCTCTCCCACGAGTACGCGGGAGAGGGGACCAGACCCCGGGACCGCGAGTGCTTAGCAACTAGATTGGCGATTTCATGTTCAGCCTCTTCTTCATCCGCCGCCCGATCTTCGCGACGGTCGTTTCGCTGTTGATCGTCCTCGCGGGCGTCGCGGCGTACCGCACGCTGCCGATCAGCCAGTACCCCGAGATCACCCCGCCGGTGATCCGCGTCGAGACGCGCTACCCCGGTGCCAACGCGCAGGTGCTGGCCGACACGGTGGCGCAGCCGCTGGAGCAGGAAGTCAACGGCGTCGAGGGCATGATCTACATGAACTCGACGAGCAACAGTGACGGCTCATACTCGCTCGACGTGACGTTCCAGCTCGGCACGGACGTGGACATCGCACAGGTGCTTGTGCAGAACCGCGTGTCGAGCGTCGTGCCGCGCCTGCCGGGCGACGTGCAGCGCCAGGGCGTAACGACGCGCAAGCAGTCGACGAGCATCGTGCAGGTGCTGAGCATCGCCGCGGAGAACCCCGCCGACGCCGGGAAGTTCGACGACACGTTTTTGTCCAACTTCGTGCAGCGCAGCGTGCGTGACGAGCTCAGCCGCGTGGGCGGCGTGGGCCTGGTGAACGTGCTGCCGGCCAAAGACTATTCGATGCGCATCTGGCTCGACCCGTCGCGCCTGAAGGCGCGCGGGCTGAGCGTCACCGACGTCACCGACGCCCTGCGCGAGCAGAACGTGCAGGTCGCCGCCGGGCAGGTCGGCCAGCCGCCGGCGCCGGCGGGGCAGAATTTCCAGTTCATCCTGTCGACGCTCGGGCGGCTGCAGACCGAAGAGCAGTTCCGCGACGTCATCATCAAGACCGGCGAGGCCGGCCGCGTGACACGCTTGAGCGAAGTCGCCCGGGTGGAGCTGGGCGCGCGGTCCTACGACACCAACAGCCGCCTCAACGGACGGCCGTCGGCGACGGTCATCATCTTCCAGCAGCCCGGCGCCAACGCCGTCGAAATCGCCGAGAACGTGCGCGCCCGCCTCGACGCGCTCATGAAAGGCTCGACCTGGCCGCAGGGACTGAAGTACTTCGCCATCTACGACGTCGCCGAGTTCGTCAAAGGCTCGATCGGCGAGGTGTACAAAACGCTGTACGAAGCCATCGGGCTGGTCATCCTCGTGGTGCTGGTCTTCCTGGGATCATGGCGGGCCACGCTCATCCCGCTGATCACCATCCCCGTGTCGCTCATCGGCACGTTCGCGATCATGCAGATGTTCGGCTTCAGCATCAATCTGCTGACGCTCTTCGGCCTGATCCTGGCGATCGGCATCGTGGTCGACGACGCGATCGTCGTCGTGGAGAACGTCGAGCGCAACATGGCCGTGCATCACCTGGCGCCGCGCGAAGCGACGATCCGCGCGATGGGCGAGGTGTTCGCCCCGATCGTGGCGATCTCGCTCGTGCTGATGGCCGTGTTCGGGCCGGCGGCGCTGCTGGGGGGCATCACCGGCGAGTTGTACCGGCAGTTCGCCCTCACGATCGCCGCCAGCACGTTCTTGTCGGCCGTCAACGCGCTCACCCTGTCGCCGGCGATGGCGGCGCTGTTTCTCAAGCCGCACAAGCCCGGGGCGAAGAAGAACTTCTTCACGCGCGGGTTCGACGCGATGTTCGGTAAAGTCACCGACGGATACCGCTGGACGGTCGACAAGCTCATCGGCTTCTGGCCGCTGTCGCTGGCCGGGTTTGCCGGGATCATGTTCGCCACGTTCGTCGTGCTCAACAGCGTGCCGACGGGGTTCATCCCGGTCGAGGACAACGGGTTCTTCGTCACCAACGTCCAGCTCCCCGACGCCGCCAGTCTCGAGCGCACGAACGCCGTCGTCAGCAACATCGCCAAAACGCTCACCGAAACCGACGGCGTGCAGTTCAACACCGCGCTCCCGGGCTTCTCGCTCATCGCCGGCAACGGCAGCAACTACGCGACGATCTTCGCCACCCTCACGCCCTGGGACGACCGCCTGCCGCGCGGCCGCAGCGTCGAGGCCATCCAGGGCGAAGTCATGGGCAAGCTGATGCAGATCCAGGAAGCGCAGGCGTTCACGTTCCAGCTTCCGCCGATCCCGGGCCTGGGCACGTCGGCGGGATTCGACATGCGCTTGCTGGCCTCGAGCGACACCGACCCGGCCACGCTGGAGAACGTCGCCGGCGAGATGATGGGCGCGGCAAACACGCCGGACTCGGGGCTGATGCGCGTCTTCACGCCCTTCCGGGCGGGCGTGTCGCAGTTCTTCGTCGACATCGATCGAGACAAGGTCAAGCGGCTGGGCCTGCCGCTGGGGCGCGTGTTCGACACCCTGCAGGGCTCGATGGGCGCGGCGTACGTCAACGACTTCAACCTGCTCGGCCGGACGTACCAGGTCAACGTGCAGGCCGACGCGCCGTACCGCGACGCGGTCGACGACGTGCTCAAGCTCGAAATCCGCTCGCCCAACGGCGGCACGGTGCCGATGGGGTCGATCGCCAAGGTGACGCCGAGCTTCGGCCCCGAGCGCATCACGCGCTACCAGTTGCAAACTTCTGCCGCTCTCAGCGGCAGCCCCGGCCCGGGCGTCTCCACCGGCGAGGCGATGAGCCGGATCGAAGCGATCTTCAAGAACGCCCAGCGCCCCGGCATCGAGTACGCCTGGTCGACCGCGTCGCTGCAGGAAGTGCAAAGCCGTGGCCAGGGCGCGATCGCCTTTGCCGCTGGCATTGTCGTTGTCTACCTCATCCTCGCGGCGTTGTACGAGAGTTGGAGTTTGCCGCTGTCGATCGCGATGTCGATTCCATTGGCGATCATCGGGGCGATGCTGGCGCTGATGGTGCGCGGGTTCGACAACAACATCTTCACGCAGATCGGCCTGGTGCTGCTGGTGGGACTGGCGGCAAAGAACGCGATCCTGATCGTCGAGTTCGCCAAGGAATCGCGCGACGCGGGCAAGAGTGTGCACGAGGCGGCGGTCGAGGCGGCGGTGACGCGCTTCCGCCCGATCCTGATGACGAGCTTCGCGTTCATTCTCGGCTGCGTGCCGCTGGCGATCGCCAGCGGCGCCGGCGCCAACAGCCGCCAGGCGATCGGCACCGTCGTCGTCGGCGGGATGCTCGGCGCGACGCTGCTGGGCGTGCTGCTGATCCCGGTGCTGTACTACGTCGTCCAAAGCGGCACCGACCTGCTCACCCGCCGCGTCCTCGGCCGCGAGCCGACGATCAAACTGCGGCCCGTGGAAGAACACGTTTAAGGCCGTGCTTCGAATCGCGCGGTAACGCTTCCGGTCCCTCCCCGACGGGGGAGGAACCGGAACGCGCCAGGGCGTCACCGCTCTTTTTCGTCCCGCCCGGCGGGTTTTCCGCATAACATCGCCCGCATGACTTCCGCCCGTCCGATCTATCGCGCCAACGTGCTTGTCATCGGCGCCGGTTTCGCCGGCATTCGCGTCTGCCAGGGCCTGCGCCATGTCGGCGTGAACGTCGCCCTCGTCGACCGCAACAACTACCACGTCTTCCAGCCGCTGCTCTACCAGGTCGCCACCGCCGCGTTGTCGCCGGCGGACATTGCCTTCCCCATCCGCCGGATTTTCCGCCGCCACAAGAACATCGAGTGCGTGCTGGCGAACGTGGACAAGATCGATCTCGTCCGCAAGTGCGTCTGTGCCAACGAGCAGGAAATCGATTTCGATTACCTCGTCATCGCCGCCGGGGCCACGCACAGTTACTTCGGGCAGGACCAGTGGGGCCCGATGGCGCCGGGCCTGAAGACCATCGACGACGCCATCGCCATCCGGCGGCGCATTCTTCTCGCCTATGAAGAGGCCGAGAACGAGATGGACGAGGAGAGCCGCAAGGCCAAGCTCACGTTCGTCGTCGTCGGCGGCGGGCCGACGGGCGTCGAGCTCGCCGGTTCACTGCGGCAGATCGCCGTCGAGGAAATCTCCAAGGACTATCACAACATCGACACCAAGACCGCGCGCGTCATCCTCATCGACGCCAACGAGCGCGTGCTCAAAAGCTTCCACCCCAAGCTCAGCGCCCGCGCCGAGAAGGACCTGAAAAAGCTCGGCGTCGAGGTCCTGCTTAACGGACGCGTCACCCACATCGACGAAAACGGCGTGAAGATCGGCGACATGCGCGTCGAAGCCAACAACGTCTTCTGGGCCGCCGGCGTCTCGGCGGCGCCGATCGCGCGCACGCTCGGCGTCGAGCTCGACCGCGCGGGACGCGTGAAGGTCAATCCCGATCTGTCGATCCCCGGCCATCCAAACGTCTTCGTCGCCGGCGATCTCGCGTCGGTCATCGACCCGCGCACGAATGA
Source organism: Tepidisphaeraceae bacterium (assembly GCA_036387945.1). Taxonomy (GTDB): domain Bacteria; phylum Planctomycetota; class Phycisphaerae; order Tepidisphaerales; family Tepidisphaeraceae; genus DASVSS01. The sequence continues at coordinate 13,678 of DASVSS010000142.1, forward strand.
GCCCGTCCCCGGCCTGGCACCGGCGGCGATGCAGATGGGCGTGCACGTCGCCAAGATCATCCGCCAGGAAATCCAGAGCGGCGTCCGCCCCGAGCACCGCATCCCGTTCAAGTATTTCGACAAAGGCACGATGGCCACCATCGGCACGACCCGCGCCATCGCCGACATCTGGGGCTGGAAGTTCACCGGCTTCATCGCCTGGTTGATGTGGTCACTCGTGCACGTGATGTTCCTCGTCAGCTTCCGCAGCAAACTGCTGGTGATGCTCAACTGGGTCTTCACCTACATGTTCCATTCCAGCGGCGCCCGCCTCATCACCGGCGAATTCAAACCCCGCATCCGCCGCTTCCGCGACGTCACCCCCCGCCAATCCGCCGACCCCGCGGCGTAAGGCGCGAGCAACGTGTCCTTCGTCGGGATGGCCATGGCCCCCCTTTTCCGAAAAGAGTGGTGCGGAACAAGCCGGCCGGAACAGCCCGCCCGTCAGCCGCTGTCCTCTTTTCGACCCGGCGCAGCAGCGCCTTCACTTTGATCGCGATCCTATAAGATGCAACGACCACCCCGCCCGCGCCGCGGTTGCCCCATCGGTACGCGCACACTTCGGCGAATCGAACGACCGCGCGGGCATTCCGTGGCACAACCCGTGCTACAACCCGTGCTACAACCCGGGCCACAGGCGGCGCGGCCGGCCGATCCGGTCAAGCCCGTGTTTGCCCCCTTCCCCCGCGACCGGTTCGATAAAACCGCCCCTGCCGACGCTACGGTTCCCCGGTCAGATAAAATCCCCCGCCCCGAGCCTCCCGGACGGCCCCCCCGCCGCCGCGCCGAGTCATTTCACGGATCCGCCGAATCATTCCGCGGATCCGCGAAGTCATTTCACCGATCCGCCAAGTCACCCCACGGATCCGCGAAGCGACCTCACCGATCCGCCAAGTGACTTCACAGATCCGCCAAGTCACCTCACCGATCCGCGAAGCGGCTTCACCGATCCGCAAGACGATTCCACGGATCAGCGAAGTGATCCGAGATGCCCGCCGCGGCCGGCGTCCTTGCGGGTCCGAGCTACCTGTCCACCGAACCGTTGAGATTCGGCTATCGCTTGCGAGAAACTGGTCGATCAGGTCAACGAGCCGGGTGCCACAGGTCGGGCCTACTCGCCAGACCTGTGGCACCCGGACGTCGTCCCCGCACAGGTCTCCGGAGTACCGGCGACCTGTGGCACCCGCCATTCCCCGCACTTCCAGCATTATCTTGATCGGGTTTGCCGGGTGCCACGGTACGGTACTCCGTGCCGTGCTTTTTCCGCGTAGCACGGCACGGAGTACCGTACCGTGGCACCCGGCGCGGCATGTAGATAAACAGTAGTTATGCACCGGAGGCACTCATGATTCGACGTGTTCTTCTCCTGTCGATCGCCATGGCCGCAACATTGGCGGCGGTAGCCGCCGCGGAGCCTGATCGCCTGACGGTGCGCGGAGAGGCCTGGCAGAAGGTTCTCGAGCGCGGCGCGTTTCAGTTTTCTGAGGCTAATGCGGATGTGCTGTATGCGCTTTCACAGTTTGGCGGCAAGTGCCAGATCCACATGGTCTACGACCCCGCCAAGTGGCACCAGATCACATTCAAGTTCGTGAAAGACGGCAAGGAGTTCATCGAGATCGTCGGACACAAGAACTCGGTGTTCCGCACGGACAAGAACGTCCTCTACTTCGCCCACTTCGGAACGTCCATGCAAGGCTGCACCGTCACCGCGTACGACTTGGATTCCGGAGAGAAACTGTGGGAGACGAAACTGAACGCGATCCCGCCGGCGTCGCACTCCGGTTACTCGAACTACGTAACCATGGGGCTGGGTAGGCTTGGCGGCACGGAAGAAGAGGGCGAAGGCGTTGTATCGATTACTGGACGCGAGTCGTACGGCGACTACATCGAAATTCTCGATCGCACAACCGGGAAAGTCCTCGCTCATAGGGTATATCCCCAGCGGTAGGCACCCGCGGCGATTCGGCCGCTGCATAACCCGCCAATGCAGTGGACCGAGCCGGCGGGTATACTTCTTGCGGTTCGATAGCCAACGCGGTGCCAACTCGGCCACTGATCGGCATTACGTCATGCGGCGGGACAACGCAACAAGCCCTTGCAGTCATCCGCTCGTCGCCGGGCTTGCTGTCGTCTGCTTGCTATCCAACGCCGGCTGTCATTCCGTTTCGTCACAGACGATTACCGTTGTTCACCGCGTCACTGGCGAGCCGCTACAGGGAGTCGAGGTGTCTCCCTACTACGACGCGGTTTACACTCGGCCGCGCTTCGATAAGGGCGTCACTGACGCGAACGGCCGTGCGACACTGGATCTGGCCTGGGGCCGGAATTATCAGCTGATCTTCGCTCTGCCGAACGGGCAGCGGCGGCGCGTCTGGCTCGGCACGCAGAGCGGTTGGGCGTTCAGGCTGTGGCCCGAGCCGTACAGGCGAGTGACAATCGTCGTCCCGGATCGCTTTCGAGGATTGCTGTACGTTCAAGGGGTCTCTGATGATGATCTCTATTATGGTCTGCACGACGGTGCCGTCTTGAAGAACGCACCCCGTTTTGAGCTGTCGACCGGCTTGGTCGCGGGGCAGGTCAGCGGCTTCGCAGTCCTGAAGGAGAACGGCATTGCACAGGCGGCCCAACTCGAAAGCGTGCGGTACGCGGCGGGTGAACGGCTCCCGGTGGAGAAGTGGTTCGGCCCTGAGTTGGCCGGTGTTGCGGTGCGGCCGATCGGCTATTGGAACAGGGGGCCAGATGACGGCTCTTATGCGTTCTGGGTCGGCACCGCGGATGAAGCCCGCAAGGTTGCTAAGAGAGTGTATCGCGACCCACTCCCCCAGCAGTTCTTGTCATCCACCAAGTCGTTTACCGTACAGCACCGTTACCTCGATGATGATCTCGCAGAGGGCAACTAGGCCGCCGCATAACCATCCGCTGTCGTGGACCGGCCCCGGCGTCGGAGCCGTGCAGGCCAGAAGGTCCACCGGCCGGCCCAGGCCACTGAACGGATTGGCGTTATGTGCCTCACGTACCTGCACGTTGGCGGACTCGTCGCGATCGGTTTCGATGCGGCATCGCAGTACGTACTGACCGCGTCGCATTCTGGTCGTGGCGTGTTCGACACGCGAACTTGGCAGCGTGTCGCTCGTGACAGCGAACCTGCGTACCCGGAAGACGGGATGGTTGCAGGTATAGGCCCGCTCGCAGGGCAACTGCTGCCGGTCACAGAACTCGACTACCTGACCGAACGGCTGGAAGTTGTGTCGCCCGACGGCGTGTATAAGCTGTCCTACGCAGAAGGAATGGTCAGCGTGTCTAAGCCGGCACATAACCAACCCGCTGCCGTGGACCGGCCCGTGTCTTCGTGACGTCGAGCCCCGCACGGGCGGCGTACCGCCCGTGGCACCCGGCCCCGTCGCAAGGGCCGGGATGTTATTTGGCGCTCGCGCCTTAGAATACCTTAGAATAATAGTTATGCGGCTCGCGACCGGCGGGATGTCCGTCATAATGTCTATCATTGCAACGGTCACAACCGCTGCGTTCATGCTGAGCACTGTTGTCGCCTTCGGCGCGGCAACGCACCGTTCGACATTCCTATCTTGGGATTGCTCCACGACAGGGTTTGGTCTTGTCCAGATGGGCGCGTCCCGCGGGCAATTCCATCTCGTCATCGATTTTGCTTCTCCGAAAGCGAACGGATTCGGCGTGTCCTCAAGAACTTGGCACGCTGGCGCTGAATATCGTCCGGGGATCAGTACTGATCTGCGCATGACTAACCGTAAAATCAGTGAGCTCGGCTGTGATGCCTTCCTTGTCGAATCGGGAACATACCTCGGTGTCGGTGTGTTCGGCCTCTACCCGGCTCTGCTCTTTTGGCTTTTTACCTGGCTGTTCAGGCAAACGCTGCAGTCCTCGTCAGGACTTTGCAGCGTGTGCGGGTATGATTTGCGAGCCACGCCGCGGCGCTGTCCGGAATGTGGAGGCCGTTCAATAACCGCCGCCGCATAACCACCCGCTGCAGTGGACCGGCCGGTGCCGCGGGTCGTACTCGCCCCGTGTCTTGGTATGTCGAGACCCGCACGGGCGGCGTACCGCCCGCGGCACCCGACACCTCTCACACCCGCGCCCGGCGTGCTGACAGGTTGCCAAGACGCGTGCCGCGCCGACAATCGCCGGCATGAAACAACCCCTCCGTGTCGCCGTTACCGGTGCTGCCGGGCAGATTGGTTATGCGTTGCTGTTCCGGATCGCTGCGGGGCAGATGTTCGGGCCCGATCAGCCGGTGATTCTGCAGTTGCTGGAAGCGCCGATCGAGAAGGCGCTCAAGGCCCTCGAGGGCGTGGCGATGGAGCTTGACGACTGCGCGTTCCCGCTGCTGAGCGGCATCGTGCAGACGAGCGACCCGGCGGTGGGGTTCAAGGACGCGAACTGGTGTTGCCTGATCGGCGCCAAGCCCCGCGGGCCGGGGATGGAGCGGGCAGACCTGCTGAAGGACAACGGGAAGATCTTCATCGAGCAGGGAGGGGTGATCGACCGCGTGGCGGCGCACGACTGCCGCGTGGCGGTCGTCGGCAACCCCGCGAACACCAACGCGATGATCGCCGCGAGCCAGTTCAAGCGGCTCAAGCCAGAGAGCGTGACGGCGATGGTCCGCCTCGACGAGAACCGCGCCCGCACACAGCTGGCGAAGAAGGCCGGCGCGACGGTGAACGACGTCAAGGACATCTTCATCTTCGGCAACCACAGCCCGACGATGTTCCCGGCGTTTCACCTCGCGAAGATCAACAACAAGCCAGTGACGCAGGTGATCGGCCATCACGAGTGGCTGCGCGGCGAGTTCCTCGACGTCGTCGGCAAGCGCGGGGCCGCGATCATCGCCGCCCGCGGCGCCAGCTCGGCGGCCAGCGCGGCCAACGCCCTGGTCGATCACGTCCATGACCTGATGACGCCAGGGAAGATTCACAGCGTCGCGGTCAAGAGCAGCGGCGAGTACGGCTTCGACCCCGGCGTCTGGGCCGGCATGCCGGTGAAGACGACCACGCCGGGGAGTTATGAGATCCTGAAGGATTTCCAGCTCGACGAGTTCGCCAAAGGCAAGATCGCGGTGACGAACAAGGAACTGGTCGACGAGCGGAACACCGTGAAGGACATGCTGAAGTAACCGGCCGGGGCGCGGGGATGCTTGCGTGCGATCCATCGCGCCCCCGTGGGCTTTGATTCCAGGGCAGAACCGCGGTTTTGATGACGGATCGAGACGGCCGGGCGGTTGGTCGTCATTGGGCGGCACGGCTTGATCGCGGGCGCGTCGCTTGTCGCCGCCGACACGCGGCAGTAGGCTTTCGCGCCGACGATGTTCTCCGCACGCCTTATTGGCATCACCGCCGTTTTGTTTCTCGCCGCCGCGCTCACCGGCTGCGCCCGCGGGCCGCGGCTGCTGGCGGAGAAGGACCGCGTCACGCTCGACCGTCGCGTGGTCGAGTACCCTGCCGATCTCGAGCTCACCACCTACGCCGCGGGGATGACGGCGCCGTCGGCGATGGCGTTCGTGCAGGACGAGTCGGAATACAAGAACGCCCTGCTGATTGCCGAAAGCGGCATCGGCACCGACGACCCGCAGGTTTACGGCTTCAAGCCCGACGGCACGCAATTCCGCGTCTACCCGCGCGGCACGAACTTGCCGCTGTTCGGGCGGGGCTTTCGCATTTACGGCCCCATCGGCGGGATGGCGGTGGCGGGCGGGAAGATCTACGTCAGCCATCGCGACGACAGCGGCATGGGCGTCATCACCGCGTTCGACTTCGACGGCGCGCACCGCACGGTCGTCGCCGACATGCCTGCCAACGGCGATTACGCCCTCACCGACGTCGCCGTCCACCCGAGCAACGGGCGGCTCTATTTTGGCCTGGGCGCGGCGACCAACAGCGGCGTGGTCGGGCTGGATAACTGGGAAGTGGGATGGGTCGACGCCAACTCCAGTTTCTGCGACCGGCCGCTGGGCGATCTGAAGCTCAACGGGTTTCAGTTCCGCACGCCCAACCCGCGCGGGGGATTGTTCGGCGGCGATGACATCGTCGTCACCGGGCCGTTCCAGTCGTTCGGGGCACTCGGCAAGCTGCGCATCCCCGGCTCGACGGTGCGGAAGCCGACGGCGGCGGTCTATTCGGTCAGCCCCGAAGGGGGCGATTTGCGCGTCGAAGCGCACGGCATCCGGCTGCCGCGCGGGCTGGTGTTCAACGAATTCGGCAACCTGTTCGTCACCAACAACGGCATGGAACTGCGCGGCACGCGCCCGGTGAAAGACGACCACGACGCGATCGTCCGCGTGCCCATCGGCGGGCAGGTGTGGTACGGCTGGCCCGACTACTCCGCTGATCTCGAACCCATCGGGCAGGAAAAATACCAGCCGCCGCAGGAGATGATCATCCGCACCGGTTACCCGGAGCTGGCGGTGGTGATCGACCACGAAAACTCCGGCCTCGTGCCGCCGGACCGCAACGCCCTGCTGCGGGCGCGGTTCGCCCCGCTGTCGGGCGCCGCGAAGATGGCGCTGATCGGCGAGACCGCGGGGGATGAGTTCAAGGCCTTCCGCGGCAACGTGATCGTGGCGCTCAACGGCGACCGCTCGCCGTTCGCCACCGGCGGCCGGCCGCTGGTCGGGCCGCAGGGCTTTTCGGTCATGCGCGTCGATCTCGACACGAAGCAGACGAGCGATTTCGTCTACAACACCAAGCGACTGCCGCTGAGCATGACCCCCAAGGGGATCGACGGACTCGAGCGCCCGATCGACGTGAAGATCGGCCCGGACGGCGCGCTCTACATCCTCGACTTCGGCCAGCTCGAGTTGCGCAACGGACGCGAGCGGGTGAAGAACAAGACCGGCCGGGTCTTCCGCCTCGGCAAACAGCCGACGCCTTCGACGCAGCCCACAAGGCCGCCGACGAGCGACGGACCGGACGTGGCGTCTTCGTAAGCCTTGCTGGCGAAACGTATCGTGCCATTGCGCGATTTACTTCCGTGGCGTGGGCGTCCCGCCCACGTTCGCCGCGAG
>DASVSS010000143.1:0-13026 GCA_036387945.1 Tepidisphaeraceae bacterium
ACCGTACGCGGCCGCGCGTCAGCGCTGCCGCCCCGCCGCCGGCCAGCACCGCGGCGGCGCCGCGGCGCACGACGCCGTCGACGAGGCGGTCGTCGCCCCAGGCCACCCCGCGCGCCGCTGTCTTCGCCGCCCGGCCGACAGCGTTGACGACCGGGTCGATCAAGTACTTGTCCACCGCCAGTGCCGCGGATACGACCATCTCCGTCCCGCCGACGAAGACGAAGTCATACAAATCATCGAAATACATCCGGTGCGCCAGCCAGTGCCGCACCGCACCGATCGGCCGAAAACGTGCGAGACGGTCGGTGACGACAAAACCTCGGTGGTAAAGCAGCACGCCGCTCAGCAGCCCCAGCAGCCAGGCGTATCCCGTGTATCGGTGCTCGCGCCGCGCCGCCTCGGCGAAAGGGACAGGCTCGTCAGCGGTTTCCGTCAGTTCGACCTCGCCACCGGTGATAGCCGGCGCGCGTGCGACGGGTAACTGTGCCCATGCCGCGTCATACACGTTCGCGCCCGTTCCGCCGGGCGCGATGGACGCGAAGTATCCGCGCGATTCTTTGATCGAATCGTCGATCATCGACCCGACGGGGAACCACGCATACCCGGCAACGACCGTCATGCCCGCCAGCAGGACGAGCGGGAACGACAGAATCCCCGGCTCGCTGGCTTCGCGGTAGAGCGTTCGATCCCGCTGCGCGCCCAGAAACGTGAGCACCCACAGCCGCGTGAGATAGAGGGGCGTGAGGTACGCGCCGATCACCGGTATCCAGAGCGCGAGCTTCCACAGCCCGCCCCGACCGGCGTCGACGGCAGCGGCGTCGAACGCGGCGGCGTGGGTGAGAATGACGGTTTTAGAAAAGTACCCGCTCAGGTACGGCGCCCCCGCCAGTGACAGCGCGCCAATGGCGAAAGCGATAGCCGTCACCGGCATGCGCCGCAGGAGGCCGCCATAGCGTTCGAGGCGCTGCACATGGTGCATGCCGTGAATCACCGTGCCGCTGCAGAGGAAGAGCAGCGCCTTGGCAAAGGCGTGGGTGACGAGATGGAACATCGCCCCCGTCCAACTGCCGATGCCGATCGCCAGCACCATGTAGCCGAGCTGGGCGCTGGTGGAGAAGGCCAGCGACTGCTTGATGTCGCGCTGCGCCAGAGCGCACAGCGACGCCGAGAGGATCGTCACTCCGCCGAGGATGACCAGCACTAGCCGCGCATCGGCGGTGAGGATGGGGAAGATCCGTGCCAACAGGAACACGCCCGCGGCCACCATCGTCGCCGCGTGGATGAGCGCGCTCACCGGCGTCGGCCCGGCCATCGCGTCGGGCAGCCATGTGTGCAGCGGGAACTGAGCACTCTTGGCGATCGCCCCGCACGCCAGCAGCACGCCGACGACGGTGAGCATTGTCGGCGTGAGATACATCTGACCTCCCGCGCCGTGCAGTTTCATCCACACGTCGGGAAGAGTGACGTTGCCCAATACGCCCACGACAATGGCGACGCCGACGATGAAGCCCACGTCCCCCACGCGGTTGATGACGAACGCCTTGATCGCCGCCGCCCGTGCCAGGCCGCGCTCGTGGTGGAAGCCGATGAGCAGGTAAGAGCAGATGCCGACGAGTTCCCAGAAGATCAGCATCTGCAGCAGCGTCCCGCTGACGAGCAGGCCGAGCATGGCGAACAGAAAGAAGTTGAGGCAGGCGAAGTAATAGGCGAACCGCGCCTCGCTGCGCATGTAAGCGAGCGAAAACAAATGCACCACTGCGGCGATGAACGACACAACGGCGATCAACAGCACCGCCAGGCTGTCGAGATAGACGGCGGCGTCGAGGAATCCTGGCGTGCGTTGCCCGCGATAGTCGCCCACCGGCAGCCACCCGACCGCAGCGACGTACGCCGACAGCTGATATCCCCATCCCGACCCGCCCTCGATCCAGGCGACGAGCATCGCGACCGTTGCGGCGAAGGTCGCCATTGCCACGGCCGTGCCGAAGTAACCGGCCAGCGGAGTGCCCAGGCGACGGCCCAGGGCGATGAGGATCAGCGCGCCCGTGAGCGGGATCGCGAGCACGACGTACACCAGCAGCAGCGGCGCGACCATCATCATCCCCGCAGCGTGCTGCCGCGGTCGACGTCGATCGTGGCGTAGTTATTATAGAAGTTCAGGAAGATCGCCAGCGCCACCGCCGCCTCGGCGGCGGCGATGACGACCACGAAGATCGCGCAAATCTGACCGCCCAACCCGCCGCCGTAATGCGCGAAGGCGACGAGATTGACGTTGGCGGCATTAAGCATGAGCTCCACGCCCATGAGGATGCCCATGGCGTGGCGCTTGAGAAGGACGGTGCCAAGCCCGCACACGAAGAGCAGGCCGCCGAGCATGAGATAATGGCCGATCCCGATCATGCCGCGCTCCCGCGTGAGGCCGCCGAGTCGCGGCGTCGGCGGGCGACGTACGCCGCCCCGATCATTGCCGCCAATAGCAACAAGCTGGCGAGTTCGAACGCCAGAACGTAATCACCCAGCAAGGCCCGGCCCAGTGCCAGCGGTGAAGCATCCGTCACCGGCGCCGGCCCGGTCGAGGCGCTGTGCGCGTCGCGGAGATGTCCGGCGACCGAGACCGCGATCGCCCCGGCCAGGAGCGCGCCGCCGACGTACACGATAAGTCGCTCGCTGCGGCGGATCGTGAGGGTGCTGGTGGTCGCCCGCGCGGTCAGCATCACCCCGAAAATGATCAACGTCAGCGTGCCGCCGACGTAAACGACCAGTTGCACCGCTGCGAGGAACTCGGCACTGAGAATGACATAGAGGCCAGCCACCCCGAGCAACGCAAGCAGGAGGTAGACGGCCATGTGCACGATCTCACGCGCCAGCACGACGCCCAGCGCTCCGACCGCGGTGACGGCGGCGGTGACGTAGAAGAGGACGGCTTCCATCAGCGCACCGCCCAAGCCGGAGGATCGCTCAGCCGCTGCCGATTGGCGCGCCCGAGAACGAACGCGCTGCCGAGCCAGTACGTCAACAGCGCCAACACCGCCGCCCCGCCGGCGGCGAGCGCGTACTGTGTCAGCCGCTGCGCCGTCGACGCCGGGGGCACGAGCCATTGCCAGCACGCCGAACCCACGAGCAGCACGCCTGCCAGCGGGATCATCACTTTCACGCACGCGTGCAGCACCTGGTCGATCCGCGGCCGCGGGAGCGTCCAGCGCACCCACATCTGGATGAACATCAGCACCGCGCACTTGGCCATGAACACGTGCGCGGCCAGGACGTTGAGCAGCACGAGCGTCGTCCGGTCCGTCGCCGCGGCGTAATGACGCGCGATCAGGCCGAACGGGTCGTGCCACGCGCCAAGGAAGATCGTCGCCATCACCGCCGACATCACGAACATGCCGTTGTACTCGGCGAGGTAAAACAGCGAGAACCGCAGCCCGCTGTACTCGGTGTGGTAGCCGGCGACGAGCTCTGAATCGCTCTCGGGCAGATCGAACGGGGCGCGCTTGTTCGACGCCAGCGCGGCGACGAAAAACAGCACGAACGCCGCGGCGATGAACGGCTGGCGAAAGACCAGCCAGGTGTCGAAGCGCCCCTGCATCCACCCGATCGCGCGCAGATCAAGGGTGCCGGCGCACAGTACGACCGTCAGCAGCGTCAGCCCGAGCGGGACTTCGTAGCTCACAAGCTGGCAGGCCTCGCGCATCGCGCCGAAGACGGACCATTTATTGTTGCTCGACCACCCCGCCAGGATTACGCCGATCACCTCGATGCCGAGGATCGCCAGCACCCAGAACAAACCCGCGCCGAGGCGCGGCTCGAACGTCAGGTCCGGCCCGAACGGCAGGACCAGAAACGCCGCGAAGACTGGGGCGAATGTCAGGTACGGCGCGAGCCGGAACAGCCAGCGGTCGGCGCCGGCCGGCGTGAGGTCTTCTTTGCTGAAAAGCTTGATTCCGTCGGCAAGGCTTTGCAGCAGGCCGAGCGGGCCGACGCGGTTGGGCCCGTGGCGGTGCTGGATCCGGCCGGCGACCTTGCGCTCGGCCCAGATGCCGATGAACGCGACGACCGAAACGAGACCGAAAAAAACGCCGCCGATGATCCCCGCCGACCACGCCAGCTGCAGCAACGGCCGGGGCGCGTCGCCCACAAGCCAGTGAAAGACAAGCCCGCCGTCGGCCGGGGCAAGAGGGTTGGTGGCGATCGCTGTCATGCGGGCTTGCGTGTGTGTAAGGAAACGGGCGGGTGCATGCAAGAACCGGACTGGATTTCACGAAAAAACATCCTGGCCGTGCGTCGACGGGCCGCGACAGCATACAGGCCGTGCCAGTCGGAAAGCGCGTGCCGGGGAGCGCCGTTTGCCGTGCTATCGCAGCGCCCGCGCCCAGACTCTATGATGCCGGCCGGCCTTATGCGTTGGATCATCGGCGACATTCACGGCATGCTGCGACCCCTCGAGAAGCTGCTCGCGGCGATCGATCGCGCCGACACGAAGGCGGAGCTGTTCTTCTGCGGCGATTTCGTCAACCGCGGGCCCGAGAGCCGCGGCGTGGTTGAGCTGGTGATGAGCAAGCCGCGCGTAAAGGCCTGCCGTGGCAACCATGACGAGACGTTCGACTACCTGCTCAGCGGCAAGTGCTTTGTCAGCTACGGGCAGGCCGGCGGGCTGGTGACGACGTTCGAGCACTTCATGAAGTACGGCCTTGAGCAGACGCTGCTGAGCTATCACCTGCCGTGGACCAAAATCGACGCAGTTCGCCGCAACCCGTCGCCGACGGCCATCGCAGAGCTGCTCGCGCCGATCCCTGCCGACCACCGGCAGTTCTTCCGGGCGTTGCCTGCCGTGCACGACGAAGACGATTTCTTCGTCGCCCACGCCAAGTGGGACGTCGACGAATCCGCCGGCGTGCCGACGTTCCAGCAGCAGATGGCGCGCTCGCTGAAGCTGCGTCACGAGATCATCTGGGGCCGCTTCACCGATGAGGAAATCGACATCACCAAGCCTTGGAGCCGCCCCGGCTTTTTCGGCCATACGCCGGTGAGCGTATACAAACGCGGCCGCAACATGCAGCCTATCCAGGGCGACAACCTGGTCCTGCTCGACACCGCCGCCGCCGTCCACGCCGAAGGGCGGCTGTCGGCGTGGTGCTTCGAAGAAGCGCGCTGCCTGCAGGTCAATCGGCAGGGCGAAGGCGTGCCGGCATGACCGGGCCGGCCGCCGAGCCCCGGCCGCTCCCCCGGCACCGATTGGCCGTGGCGATGGTCGAGCCGCAGATCGCCCCGAACACCGGCAACGTCGCGCGGCTCTGCGTGGCAACCGGCGCGGAATTGCACCTCGTGCGCCCGCTGGGATTTGTTCTCACCGACGCCAAGCTGCGGCGCTCGGCGATGGACTACTGGCCGCGTCTTAGGCTCACGGTGCACGACGACCTGGCAGCTTTCGAGAAGGCAGTAGCGGGCCGGCGATTGTGGCTGTGCGAGAACGGCGCCGCGACGTCGATCTGGGATGCCCCGTTTGCCGACGGCGACGTGCTGGTATTCGGCAGCGAGACGCACGGATTGCCGCCGGCGTTCTGCCAGCGTTATGCGGCGACGCTCGTAGGCGTGCCGCAGGCGGCAGGAGAGCGCTGCCTCAACGTGGCGACGGCGGCGGGCGCGGTCTTGCTGGAAGCGCTGCGGCAGATCAATTCCGCATAACGCATCACCCGCGCCCTCCGCTGCCTCCCTCTCCGGAGGGGTATTTATATAGTTGACTCATCAGGGACATCGTCTGGTTTTCGTGGCACGGGCGCCCCGCCCGTGTTCGCGTCGCAGACGCGAGAATACTTGCCGCCAAGGCACCAAGCACGGGCGAGGCGCCCGTGCCACAAGTGGAGCGACGGGGCCGATGAGTCAAATATGTGAATGCCCTCCGGAGGAGGCCAGACGGGGGCTGCCGCCTTATCACAACAAATGGTCCCTCCCCCGCGGGGGAGGTTAGGTGGGGGCGGGCGGGTGCCTCATCGCAACCAAACGCCTCCACGCTCGGCCCTCACCCTACCCTCTCCCGGAGTACCGGGCGAGAGGTTTGCTTCTCTGGCAGCAGCCAGCCGTTATTGCATGCCGAAGACCGCCGACCGTCGGGTCGGACTCACCCAACTTGGCCCGCCGCCGGCCGTCCGTCACGGCTGTGCGGGCCCCGGCTGTGTGCCGGCGCCAGCCGGGGCGGCCTTTGCGCCGTCGATGCGCTGCCGCACCTGGGCCAACGCCGACTTGGCGGTGGCGGCGGCGAGGAGATCGCGTGGGTCGTTGGCGGCCCGCGTGAGAGCCGGCACGCATTTCTTCGTGCCGATCGACATCAACATGCGTGCGGCATGCGTGCGGACGTTCTTGTTCTTGTCGCCGAGCAACTTCAGCACCTCGTCCTCGGCCATGGGGCCCATCGAACCGATAGCGCCGATCACGTGGTCCGGCTGCATCGGCAGCCAGCGCAGGACCGGGAAGACCGCCCGCTTGTCCTTCGACGCCGCGTAGATGTCGATGATCGGCTTTTGCAGTTGAAAGCTCAGCCGCTCGTTGGAGATCACCGGCAAAAGGATCTCGATCGTCTGCGGCCGCTGCCAGCGGAGCATCGCGTCGCGTAGATCGCTCGCCATGCGCGGGGCGTCGTCGGTCAGGAAGAGGCGCTCGAGCTCGTTGGCCACTTCCTCGCGGCGCTCGGGCTTCATCTCCACGATTTTGACGGCCTTGACCGCCTCGTGCACTTGCTGGAAATCGCCGGTGCGCATCTTCGTCAGCTCGCCGGGCAGATCGACCGATGCGGCCTGCGCCGCGGCGGCCCGGGCGGCGGCTTCATTGGCGATGCGCTTCAGCAGTGCGTTGTTGGGGCTCAGTTCGCGCAGCAGTGCGACGAGGTTCGCGTCCTCGGGCGCCGCCTCCACGGCGGCTTCCACGGCCGTCACGCCGCAGCCGCCCATGAGCTTGATCGCCTGCGTCACGCCGAGCCGGTCGTCGGCGAGGCGGGCCAGCAGAGTCGTTGGCGCGAACGGGTCGACCGCGGCGGCGTCGGCCTTGGGCGACAGCGCGTTGGCGACGGCGTCCAGGGTCAGGCCGCCGGCGCCGGGTTTGCCGCTGGTCGACAGCAGCACCCACGCCTCAGCGCCGCGGGCGACGTAGTAATCGATCTCGAACCCGCCATAGCGGGCGCGTACGAAATGCATCAGCCCGCCGCCCACCTGCACCGCATCGGCCGGCGACGCCGACTCGAAGCCCAGCAACTTTTCACGCGCGGCGACTTCGGCCAGCCGCGGCTCACTGTAGACGAACGGGCGCTGTTGGCGCGGGTTGGTCAACGGGTACCGGCGGACGATCACGGTCGGCTCAGACATGTCCTTCGTGCCGAAGCGAATTTCGCTTTCACGCTTGGCCAGCAGCGACAGATCGGCCGTATACCCCTGCGGCAGTGCCAGCGCCGCGCCGAAGACGTTGAACACGACCCCGCCCGCCGCCGGCGACGCTGATGGCAGCGCCTTCGTCGCGATCGCGGGTTCGAACACTTCCGGCGGCACGACGCCCGAGACGATGCCGGGCGCGCTGGACTCGAGCTCTTTCATCGCCGCGTCGAGTTCGTTCCAAACGACGCTTTCTTCCGGCGGCCGCATGCCGTTCACCTGCTTGCGCAGCGCCTCGGCGCTCGTAACGGCATCTTCGCGGAAGTTCGTCGCCAGCGCGCCGCGCTGGCGGTTGATCTCGGCCATCAGGCGGTCGGTGCGGCCGAGCATCGGGTCGGCGCGGCGTTTGGCTTCGTAGCGCTCGGCTTCCTTGGCCTTGAGGATCTCTACGACCTTGGCCGTTTCTTCGGGGTGTTCGTCGTCCCACTTTTTGCGGGACGGGTTGTCGACGCCCGCGATGCTCAGCAACGCTCCCTGCACGGGCTTGCGGAGTGCGCCATCGAAGACGAGCCACGCCAGCACGCATGCCGCCACGCCCGCCGGCGCCGCGTACGCGGTCGCGCGCCAGCCGAGCTGCAACAACGCCTGCACGAGCGCCGCCGCCGCGACGATTCCGGCGACGAGCGCGATCGGAAACATCCCAGACGCACGCCCCGCCGACGCCGGCGCGGTCACGCCGGTAATGGCGCTAAACCCCGGGTCGACGAGCGTGCCGTAGGCGAGGAGGAAGGCAATCGTGATCGGCGCCATCGCCGCGACGACGTAGACATAGCTGCCGGCGGCGAGACGGTCGCGCGCGATGCCGCACCCGATCGCGACGGCCCCCCACGCCACGGCCGAAGCGACGCCGACGTGGAGGATAAACAGGAAGATCGAATGGTAGGCCATCAGCCGCGTGACACGCGGCCGCAAACCTTCGGGCAGGCCGTCGGTGACCGGCGTCTGGCTGAAAACGACGGCATACAGGGCGACGCACAGCACCGCGGCGATCAGGGCCAGCGCGATCGGCACGCGCAGCGCGTCGGGGACCGACAGCGGATTGATCTTGCCAATGCCGAAGCCTTCGCCCTGGTAGGCGGTCTGGCGGTCTGCTTCGGCGGGAGCGAGGTCCAGCCCTCCGCCGACGTCGCCGCCGAGGAGGCTGGGGCGGCGCGGCGTCTCGTCGGGGACGTGCACCCCCGTCGCCGACAATCCAGCGATCGTGCCCAGATCAACCGGGTCGTCCGCCGACTCCATCGAAGTCAGCGGGATCGTTATGATCGCCTGACACTTTTTGCATTTCGTCTTGCGACCGGCGAACTCGTCTTTGACCGAGAACTGCGTGCCGCACTGTTCACAGGCGAATTGGATTGCCATACGTCTTAGCCCCACAAACGTCGCTGCAGATATGAACCGCCGCGACTTTATCAGATCGCCGCGTGATTTCCATGCAATCGGCCGGGAAAATGCGGCCGTACATTCGACGCCACTGGGGCCCGAAAAGTTTCAGCCCGGGTTTACCAAAGTTCTGCCAGATCCGAGGATCGCCCTTCGCCCCGCTGCTGGACGTGAGAACCTATTGCGGCAATGGGCCGCACGCCCGCCACGGTTGGTCGACGCGCAACCCGTCGGCTTCGGACAATGGCAACAGGGCGGGTGCCGCCGCGGGGAGAAATCGACTATGATCGGGGGCGTCGGCGACTCCAGGAGAATTTTTTGGCAAAAGCGTTTCTGCAGCACAAATTATCGAACGGGATGACCGTTCTTGGCGAACGGATGACAGGGGTGCGGTCGGCCGCGATGTCGTTGCTCGTCCCCGCCGGCGGCGCGGTCGATCCAGAGCATCGCAGCGGCACGGCAACGATCCTGTCGGATCTCGTGCTCCGCGGCGCGGGCGATCGGGACAGCAAACGACTGACTGATCATCTCGACCTGCTCGGATTGCAACGTGGTTCCTCTGCGTCGGTTACGCACACGCGGTTCTCGGCCGCTGCAATGGCGGAGCGGGTGTTCGAGGGATTGCCGGCCTACGCTGACATCGTCCGCCGGGCGCACCTTCCACCGGACGATTTCGAGTCGTCGCGTGACCTGGCGCTGCAGAACCTGCAGAGCATCGAAGACGAGCCGCGGCAGAAGCTTATGGTGCGCCTGCGCGCCTGCCATTGGCCGCACCCGTACGGGCGCAACACCCAGGGCGAGAAGGCCGACCTGGAAGCGCTGACGCCCGGCGAAGTCGCGTCATTTTACCACGCCCGCTACGCCCCCAGGGACGCGGTGTTCGCGATCGCAGGTGATGTGGATTTCGACCGCGTCACGGACGCAATCGAGCGTCTGTTCGGCGACTGGCAGCCCGCCGTCGCCGCCCCGCCGACACCGGTCCCTTCGACCCAGCGCTACGCTTACCAGCACCAGGACAGCGAGCAGACGCACATCGGCCTCGCGTGCCGGTGCGTGGACGAAACGCACGCCGACTATTACCCCGCCCGCATTGCCATCGAAGCGCTCAGCGGCGGCATGAGCGGGCGGCTGTTCACGGAGATCCGCGAGAAGAAGGCGCTGGTCTACTCCGTCAGCGGCAGCTACGCATCGCTTCCGGGCGTGGCGGCATTGTTCGGTTATGCCGGCACGACGAACGAGCGCGCCCAGCAGACACTCGACGCTTACTTCGCCGAGCTCACGCGTCTCGCAGACGGCATTACGCAGGCGGAACTGGACCGCGCCCGAACCGGCCTGATGGCCAGTACCATCATGAGCGAGGAAAGCACGTCCGCCCGCGCCGGTGCGCTTGCCCACGACTGGATCATCCGCGGCCGGCTGCGCACGCTCGATGAAATCGTCGCAGCCCTCGAAGCCGTTACCCTCGATCGCGTGAACGACTTTCTTAAAGCCAACCCATTCAACGACGCCACCGTCGTCATCGTCGGGCCCAAGGAACTCGTCGTGCAGCGCTAAGGGCGCGGCATGCCGCGACGGCCGGAAGTGATGACTGGAATGACGAATCCTGAGAGTGAACCCATGTCCCTGCAGCACGAAACCACGACGCTTAAGAATGGCCTGACGATCATGGCCGAGATCAATCCGCACGCGCACTCGTTCGCCGCGGGATTCTTCGTCCGCACCGGCAGCCGGGACGAGCCGCAGGAGATCAACGGCGTGTCGCACTTCCTCGAGCACATGATGTTCAAGGGCAGCGACACCTACGGCTGGGCCGACGTCAACCGCGTGTTCGACGAAATCGGCGCGCGCTACAACGCCTTCACCAGCCAGGAAATGACCGCGTATTACGCCAATGTCATCCCCCAATTCACCGAGCGGGCGATCGAGCACCTGGCGCATCTTCTCCGTCCCGCGATCCGCGAAGCCGATTTCGAAACCGAGAAGAACGTGATCCTCGAAGAGATCGCGATGTACCTCGACGATCCAGGCCACGTCGTCTACGAAAAAGCGATGGAGATGCACTTCGGCAAGCACCCGCTGTCGATGAGCATCCTCGGGCCCGCGGCAACCATCTCGCGCATGAAGCGCGACGAGATGGCGGACTATTTCAAGCAGCGCTACGGCCCGGGCAGCACGGTGTTGTCGTTCACGGGGCGGCTGGATTTCGACGAAGTCGTCGCAATGGCCGAGAAATACTGCGGCAACTGGGCCCCCACCCGGGCCGAGCGCGCCGTGAGCGAGCCGACGCTCGACGGGCAATCGCACACGCTCGTCGATCCGAAACTCAATCGCCAGTACACGATGGGCCTGACCGCCGGCCCCAGCGCACAGGACGACCGCCGGTTCGCTGCGCGCGTACTCGGCGACGTACTCGGCGACAGCGACGGCTCGCGCCTCTATTGGGCGCTGGTCGATAACGCCATCGCGGAGGACGCCGACTTCGGCTTTTACCCGCACGACGGCTGCGGAAGCTTTTATCTTTCGCTGGTGACCGACCCGGAAAAGAAAGACGAGGCGCTGAAGATCGCCCTAGACGTGCTGGAAAAGGCCAAGGACGATTTGCAGGACGAAGAAGTCGAACGCGCCCGCAACAAGATTGCCAGCAGCCTCGTCCTCGGCGGGGAATCGCCGATCGGGCGCATGCGGGCGATCGGGAACCAGTGGATCTACACGGGCAAGTACCGCTCGCTCGACGAGGACATGGCGACGCTCATGGCCGTCGACACCGCGGCGCTGCGGCGGATGATGGCGGAGTACACGTTCGACCCGATGACGATCGTGACGCTCGGTCCGAAGTGACCGCGCCGGCCGGCACTTATGCCGCGGCGGCGGTGTCGGTGGGCCGGACGGCGCGATTGACGAACAGGTCGACCTGCAGCGGCGCGCGGGGAGCGGTCGCACGGGGGCGCGGCACGGACGGCCCGCCGGCGGCAGCGATCTCGTGCTGAAGCTTGAGTCGAAGCTGGTCGATGAGGTGCTCCGTCTGGGCAGTCAGGCGGTCGGACAAGTGCCGGGTCATCGAGTCGGCGTGGGCCTCGAGCCGCTGGACCTGGTTGGATAGTTCCGCGGCGGCGTCGGCGACCTGCCGGCTCGCGCGTTGCTGCAGCGCCGCGGCGCGGTCGGCGAGCCGCTGCTCGCCGGCGGCGAGCGTCTGCTCGGCCGCGGCGACGGCGGCGTCGGCGACGTCCTGGAACCGCTCAATCGCGTTGCCGGCCACGTCCTCACCCCGCCGGCAAAGCACGGCGAGGCGCTGCGAAAGGCGTTCGTCGAGGGCACCCGCCATCGCGTCGATGCCGCGCGCCATCTGGTCGGCCCGGGTTTGGATCGACTTCTCGGCCGCGACGACGACGCCGCGCACGTGTTCGTCGGCGAGCACGCGCTTTTGCGCCAGATCACTCAGTAACGGCTCGATCCGCATCGTTGCTTCGGCCGAGAGGGTGGCGAGCTGGTCGAGCAGCATCTCGCGCTGCACGCGCATGGCCTCCCGGAGTTCGCCGCCGAACCACGTAGTCAGCGCCTCGATCTCCGGCCGGGCGGCTTTCTCGTGATCGAACGCCGGTGCGTTCGCCGCGGCCGCGGCGACGGCGGCTTGCAGCTCGTCGGTCATCTGGCGACGGGCCGCCTCCACCAGCGAATCGATCTCGGCCCTGGCGGCCGCGACCAGGCCGTCGGCTTTTTCGCCGAGTCTGTCGGTGTGTGCGACGTTCGAGAGGGTTCGCATCGCCACTTCCTGGGCGACGGGCAACACCTGCTGCAGTTCCTGCAGCGCCGGGTAGGCCGCTTGCACCTGCCCGCGGAGCGAGTCGTACAGGCCGCGCAAATTCGCTTCCGCGCGGGAGAGTTGTTGCAGGCGCAGCTCGAGCTTGGCGTCGAGTTCTCGCAGTTCAGTGAGCGTCGGTTTCATGGTGGAGGGCCGCCGTTTCGTCGTGCGCGTGCTGCGCTGCACGCATTATCGGATGCCCGGACGCAGGAAGTTGAATCGAAGTTCATCCGGCCGCCGGTCGGCCCGGGCCGAGCGTCTTATGCCGACAGGTTCGTCGCCACCGGCGTGCGATACGCCTTGATCGCCGGCACCAGGCCCGCGATCAACGACATGACGGCAACGCCCGCGAGGTAAAACCATTCTGCGGCATGAACGGACGTCCAATTGATCGTCTCGCCCATCACCCGGTAGGTGTAAGCCGACGCCGAC
>DASVSS010000144.1:0-6188 GCA_036387945.1 Tepidisphaeraceae bacterium
TGCACATCAACCCCGTGCAAGAAGGGCTGGAGAACGTCGCCGGCGATCCGTCGGTGCTGCGCAAGTGGAGCACCTTCACGCCCGCCGAGCAGCGCGATATCATCGACGGCCTGCGCTTGGCGTACACCGACGAAGTGCCCGTGAACTGGTGCCCCGGCCTGGGGACGGTGCTGGCGAACGAGGAAGTGATCGACGGCCGCAGCGAAGTCGGCGGTTACCCCGTCGAGCGCCGCCCGATGCGGCAATGGATGCTGCGCATCACCGCCTACGCCGACCGCCTGATCGCCGACCTCGACGGCCTGGAGTGGCCGCACTCGCTGAAGGAAATGCAGCGCAACTGGATCGGCCGCAGTGTGGGCGCGGAAGTGGATTTCACGATCGCGGGAGAGGGTTCAGGGTTCGGGGGTCAGGGTTCAGTGCAGAATCCTTCTTCCGGCCTGGATCCCGAACCCCGAACCCTGAACCCTGACCTTGCACCCGACGACACGATTACCGTCTTCACCACGCGCCCCGACACGCTGTTCGGCGCGACGTACATGGTGTTGGCCCCGGAACACGAGCTCGTCGACGCGATCACCACGAGCGAGCAGCGCGCCGCCGTCGATGCTTACCGGGCGATGGCGAAGAACAAGTCGGAGCGCGAACGCCAGCAGGACGTGAAGGAAAAGACCGGCGTCTTCACCGGCGCGTACGCGATCAATCCCGTTAACCGCGAGCCCATCCCGATCTGGATCGCCGACTACGTGCTGACGGGTTACGGCACCGGCGCGATCATGGCGGTTCCCGCGCACGACGAGCGAGACTTCGCCTTCTCCAGGAAATTCGGCCTGCCGATCGTGCAAGTCGTCGCCGAACGGGGCGTGGGTGTCTCGCCCACGTCCGAAAGCGAACGTGAGCAAGACGCCCACGCCACGGAGAAGGCCTTCACCGACGAAGGCGTCGCCATCAACAGCGACTACCTCAACGGCCTGACGACAGCCGAAGCGAAAGCCGCGATCATCGACAAGCTCGAAGCCGACGGCGTCGGGCACCGCCGGGTCAACTACAAGCTGCGCGACTGGCTTTTCAGCCGCCAGCGGTATTGGGGCGAACCCTTCCCGATCGTGCTCGACGCCGACGGCAATCACTCGGCACTGCTGGAAGAAGAGCTGCCCGTGCTGCTGCCCCAGGTGGACGACTTCAAGCCCACCGGCACGCCCGACCCGCCGCTGAGCAAGGTCACCGAATGGGTGAAGTACAGCGACACCCTCTCCCGCGAAACCAACACGATGCCCCAGTGGGCCGGCAGTTGCTGGTATTACCTGCGCTACATCGACCCGCGCAACGCGACCGCGCTGGTCGATTCCGAGAAAGAGGCGTACTGGATGCCCGTCGACCTCTACGTCGGCGGCGTCGAGCACGCCGTGCTGCACCTGCTTTACGCCCGCTTCTGGCACAAGGTGCTGTTCGACCTCGGCCACGTCAGCACGCCCGAGCCGTTCCAGCGGCTGGTCAACCAGGGCCTGATCCTCGGCGAAACCGAGTACCACTTTTTCGAACGTCAGAACGGCCCCCCGGTCAGCGCCGCCGACGTCAAAGACATCGGCGAAGAAGCCACCGATCAGGGCCTGCGGCTGACCGGCGTGCACAAGGCAACCGGCGAAAAGCTCACCGCCACCCGCGTGATCGACGCACTCGTGGAAAAGAAGGGCGACCGCACGGTGCTGCGCGCCAACAACAACATTGCCGTCGACGCCCGCAGCTTCAAGATGAGCAAGAGCCGCGGCAACGTCGTCAACCCTGACGAGATCGTCGCCGAGTACGGCGCCGACACGTTTCGCCTCTACGAAATGTACATGGGCCCGCTCGAGCAGCAGAAGCCGTGGAACACCCGCGACATCGTCGGCATGTGGCGGTTCCTGCACAGCGTGTGGCGGAATCTAATTGGGGACGCGGACGAGGGTTCAGGGTTCGGGGTTCAGGGTTCAGCTAAGAACACTGCGACCTCCGATCCGCACCCTGAACCCCGAACCCTGAACCCCTTTTCCGACACGCCGATCAAAGAAATTACCCGCCGCAGCCACGAGGCGATCGCGCCCGAGGCGCTCGACCGCCTGCTGCACCGCACGATCCGCAAAGTCGGCGAAGACATCGAGGCCATGCGGTTCAACACGGCCATTGCCGAGCTGATCAAGTTCAACAACGAGCTCAGCAGGCTCGACGCGATCCCCGCCGCCATCGCCGACACCTTCACGGTGCTGCTGGCCCCGTTCGCGCCGCACATGGCCGAGGAAATCTGGAATCGCCTGGGCTTTGCCGATTCGGTGACGCGGGCCGACTGGCCGCAGTACGACCCGGCGAAGCTGATCGAAACGACGATCGAATTGCCCGTGCAGGTCAACGGCAAGCTGCGCGACAAGATCACCGTCGCCGCCGACGCCGACGAGACGAGCATCTTCGCCGCCGCCGAGTCCCGCGAAAAGATCACCCCGTGGATCGCCGGCAAAACGATCAGGAAACGGGTATACGTTCCGAAGAAGATGGTGAGTTACGTCGTCGGTTAGCGATCTTTTTGAACCACGAAGGGCACGAAGAAGAAATGCTCTCGTAATACGGGCGTCCCGCCCGTGAAAATGCTTCGCGCCGATCCCACGATCACGTGCGAGACGTTCCCTCGTCGTCGCGCACTTTGTGCACTTCGTGTTTAACCCGAACGGAAATCAGTAATGTCAGTCGAAATCGAAGCCAAGATGAAAGTGTCGGATCTCTCCGTCGTGCGCGCGAAGCTGCCGGCGGCCGGGGCGGTGGCGGGGGCGAAGTACTTTGAGATCAACGCGTTCTTCGACACCGAAGACCGCTCCCTGCTGGCCGCCGACCACGGCCTGCGGCTGCGGATCAACCGCGACGAAGCCACCGGCAAGCAGACGTACGTCTACACCTTCAAAGGCCCGCGTCAGCCGGGGGCGCTCAAAAGCCGCGAGGAAATCGAGCTCGACGTCGGCGACCCCAAGGCGGCGGAAAAGTTCCTCGGCGCGCTGGGGTACGCAAAGGTGCTGAGCTTCGAGAAGCGCCGCGAGAAGTGGTCGCTCGGCGGGTGCAGCGTCGAGCTCGACGAGCTGCCGCATTTGGGCCTGTTCGTCGAAATCGAAGGCCCGAGCGAAGCGGCCATCATGGCCGTGCGGAAAACGCTCGGCCTGGATCAATCGCCCATCATCAAGACGAGCTACGTCGCGATGCTGATGTCCTACTTGCAGGACCAGGGCAGCCACGACCGCACCGTCACCTTCCCCGCGGCATGAAGCGCCTTTCCGGTTCCTCCCCTTCCGGGGAGGTTAGGTGGGGGCGGCGCTTGGCATGCAATAGCCACTTGATGCCGCCAGAGATCAAACCCCTCTCCCGGTACCCCGGGAGAGGGTAGGGAGAGGGCCGGAGCGTGAAGGCGTTTGACTGCGATGAGGCGACTGCCCGCCCCCACCTAGCCTCCCCCGCGGGGGAGGGACCGGAGTGGCGATTCTTACTTAGTCGCCGGCGATTGCACCGCTGACCGCCTTCTCTACGACGTCGCGGTACGCCTCGTCGACGTGGATGCGGCGGAACGTGAGTTGCTGCAGAAAGCTGCCGATGAACGGCGAGGCGTCGGCGAGCGTGCCAACGCGGCCGTTGGGCTCGCAGATGAGGATTTCGCGCACCGCCGCGGTCGTGCCGGCCTTGTACGGGGTGTCGGCGGGGTTGTCGTAGAAGAACGCGTACGCCGGCTCGCCGCCGGCTTTTTCGATGGCGCTGGCGGCGGCGGCGACGGCGCGGTCGATGCGCGACGGGTCTTCGACGCGCGTCAGGTCGATCGTCTTGAACAGTCGCCGGTAGAGCAGGCCGTGGCACAAGCGCGCCAGCGTCTCGTCGTCGCTGCGGCACCAGATCTTGAAACACTGCAGCACGCTCACGTCGTCGAGCTCGATGAACTCTTCGATCTCCAGTTGCTGGCCCATGAGGGTCTTGTGCACCGGGTCGCCCGGCGGCGGCCATTCGAGCCGGCCCTGCACCGCCATGCGCTTGGCGCGCTGGAGCACGCGCTGCACCATCCCTTCGCCGGCCCGCACCACCTTGTGGAAGTAGACGTTGCGATACATATGGTAGCGCGCCTGCAGGTACGCTTCGACCGCGCTCACGCCCTTCCAGTTCATCGCAAGCCGGTTATGCGTCGGCTCGATCGTCATCGACTGCAGCAGCCATTCAAGGTCGTAATCGCCGTATTGGCTGCCGGTCATGAGGTTGTCGCGCAGGAGGTAATCGAGCCGGTCGGCGTCGAGCTGGCTGCTGAGGATGTCGCACAAGAAGCTGGGCCCCGGCTTGCACTGGAGCATCATCGATACCCGGCCGGGCAGCGCCGGGTCGAAGGCGGCGAGCGTGCGGTGAATCTCGCTGCGGTCGTCGTCGATCACGCGGTGCGTCAGATCTTCGTGGTGCACGCCGCTGACGCGCTCGAACACGTGGCTGAACGGCCCGTGGCCGAGGTCGTGCAGCAGCGCCGCGGCGAGGCAGACGGTGCGCTCGAACGGGTCGATCGTGAACTCACGCCCGAGTTGGTCGACAATCTGCCGCGCCGTCTCCATCACGCCGAGACTGTGGCTGTAGCGAGAATGGTCGGCCCCGGGATAGGCGAGGCTGGCAAAGCCCAGCTGCCGCACGCGGCGCAGGCGCTGGAATTCCGGGCAGGCGATGAGGCGGAAAAGCAGCCCGTCGGCGGGGAGGCTCGTCTGCAGGGTGATGCAGTCGTGGACGGGGTCGCGGATGATTTTCTGCGCCATGTCCGGCCAGTTTGCCGGCGGCGTCGCCGACTGTCACGCCGCGGGCGCGCCGACGGCAGGCGGCGCGGCGGCCGAATCGCCGGCAAAAGTCACTCGTAGGCGGTGTACTTATCCGCCCTGCCGCGGGCCTGATCGGGCGGGTACTTCGCTTCGTTTGCTCTGAGCTTGCGGGCGAAGGCGTCGCGCAAGTCGATCCCCTGGTCGTGGGCGATCAACAGCACCCAGCCGAGCACGTCGGCGAGTTCGTCTCCCAGCGCCTCGCGATGATCGGCCAGGTGTTTGTCGAGGGCTTCGCCGCTTCTCCACTGCGCCAGTTCCAGCACCTCGGCGGCTTCGAGAGCGAGCGACAGCATCTGGTCCTTGGCGTTGTGGAACTGCTTCCAGTCCCGCGCGTCGCGGAAGGCGAGCAACCGCTTCGTCATCGCCGCAAGCTCGCCGCCGTCGTCACTCACGACCGCCCCGCGACTGGCCCGGTGGGCTCGGCTTCGGCGGATTCATCCGGCCTGCGCGGCGCGGCGCGATCGCCTGGCACGGCGGCGATGAGCTTGTCGAGCTTGGCGTGCAGTTGCATGATCTCGTACTGGCTTTTCACGTTCGTCTGGTAGTCGGCGTCGGCTCGGATGCGGTCCTTCTCGCCGGCGCGGTTGGCGCTGATGAGCACGAAGATCGACAGGAAAATGGCTTCGAGACTGACGACGAGCGTAAGGAACCCGAACGGAAATGGGTCGAAGCGCCGGCCTTCGGGCAGCAGGAGATTCGAGCCGATCCACCCGCCGAACCAGATGACGTGTACGAGCACGAACGCCTGTGACGCCGACACCTTGGCGATGATGTCGGCCGTGCGTTGCCAGGGGGTGGACTGGCGCTCGATCGCCGCCTGCGGGTTGCGCACGCCGCGCAGCTTGTCGAGCGTCTCGCGGTGGCGGTGCCCGACGATGCTCAGCACGTCCAGGGCCGCGTCGGGATGCTCGCGGAGGAAGCGAAGGAAATCGCTGCGCTTGAGCACGCACAATTCCGCCGGCTCGATCGTCCGCACGCTCGCGGTGCGCGGCCCGCCGTCGAGCAGCGCGACATCGCCGAAGAAATCGCCCGGCCCCAGCGTGCCCAGCAGCACGTCCCGCCCCTGGTCGTCGGGCGAGGTCACCTGCACGCGCCCGCTATTGATGAGGAACAGTTCCTCGCCCGGTTCGCCGACCCAGATCACCGGCTCATTCTCCTTGAACGACCGCCCGGCGAGCAGCTCACTCAGCCGGGCCGCTTCGTCGGCGTTGAGCTTGGCGAGCAGCGGGATCTTTTTAAGGACGTCGACGTTCATTGTGAGGGAATTGGTGGTTGGAAGTTGGGAGTTGGTGGAAGGAAAACGTGGCAGCCTTTGCCACCAAATCCTAATTCCCAACCACTAAC
>DASVSS010000145.1:0-3037 GCA_036387945.1 Tepidisphaeraceae bacterium
CGGACGGCGAGCGAACGATCGAAGGCACCGACCTGCTCGTCGCCACCGGCCGCGCGCCCATGACCCGCGACGTGGGCCTCGACCTGGCCGGCGTGGAGATGCATCCCGGCGGCACGATCCGCGTCAACGACTGGCTCGAAACCTCCGCCCCCGACACGTGGGCCCTGGGCGACTGCGCCGGCACCCCGCAGCAGACGCACGCGGCGCTGGACGACTACCGCATCGTCAGGGCCAACGTCTTCGGCGACGGCGGCCGGAGCGCGTCCGACCGCCTGATCCCGCACACGGTCTTCATCGACCCGGAACTCGGCCGCGTCGGCCTGAGCGAGCGCGCGGCGCGGGCCGCCGGCCACGACGTGCGCGTCGCGCGCGTCCCCGTTTCGGTCGTGCCTCGTGCCCGCACGCTGGGGGAGACGCGGGGGCTGATGAAGGCGGTGGTCGACGCGGGCTCTGGACAGATCCTCGGTTTCGCCATGCTCGGCCCCGAAGCGGGGGAAGTCACCGCAGTAGTGCAAGTGGCAATGCGGGGCGGCCTGCCGTTCACCGCCCTGCGCGACGGCGTGCTCGCACACCCGACGATGGCCGAAGGACTCAACTACCTGTTCGGCGCTGCCATGAAGCAATAAGAAACTTTTCGAGCAGGGCTCGCGCTTTCTAATACGCCGGCCATCGCACGCATTGCGGCGTGGCGATGTCGTTGTCTCTCCCGCATACGGTTGTCGTTTAATCGGGGGCCTAGTTGCTGCGCGGGGGTCGCGGCAAACGATTCATTCTTGCGTCTCGGCGGGGCGTGCCGTCAACCAGCCGAAGGGCGTCCTCACTCAGCGGGCCGCGTCGTACGCGTCGCCCGTCAGCGGCAGTTCCAACGTCACCGGGGGCGTGCCCGGCCGCGTTACCGTCCAGCGGAGCACATGTCGAAATTCGCCGGCCTGCGGCGGGGTCTTCCAACTGACCGTGTAGGTCAGACACCGGTCGTTCGCCCCCTCCCCGGCCGCGATCTCATCACTGACCGGTTCGACTTTCAACGTCGACGAACTGGCCGAGACTTTGATCGTGGCTTGGGTCGCGGGGTCGTCCTGGGGAACGGTCAGTATGACGGTCGTCGGCTTGGTCGCGATGGCGGAGGCGGAGAGGCGTCCGTATTCGAGCGATTGCAATGACAACTGACACGGCCTGGGGCCCAGCGGCTCAGTTAGCTTCAGTTGAATTGGGATGACGACCCGCGCGGCGCCCGGGGCGTCTGCGGCGAGCACCACCTGCCTCATCTGTGTGCCCACCGAGAGCCGGCTCGGGTCAAAGTGGATCAAGACTTCGCCCATTTCCCTGGGCCGACCGGCTGGCGGGGCCAGTCGATCTGCCGCATGCAGTCGCACGACCCCTGCGGTTCAGCGAGTCTGACCGCTTGCTCACTGGTATTGCGGAAACGTACACGTGCGGTCAGTACGGCTTCGTTGCGCGGGTGTTCCCCGAGATCGATGGATCGATCGAACCAACGGAGCCCGGCCCCTTTGGACGCAGCTTCGGTGACGACGAGGAACTCGCCGGTCATGTTCAACAGCCATTGATCCGCGGCCGCATCATCGCGCGATTTAGCGTGCGATCGGCGGGTGTAAGCGTCGAAGAACAAGACGTTGTTCCCGCTCGGCATGAGAATAAAAAAGTGAGGGTTGCCGCTGCCGGACTGTGTCCGGACGACCGCAAGGGCGTTCGCCGGCACGGCGTCGATCAAGGCGCGAGCCGTTGACGCCTTAAGAGCATTCACGATCAGTCCCCGCCCTTCGAGATACTGCTTGAGGTCTAAAAAAGACAGCAGTTTCCGCCGCTCGGCATCCAGCCCGGTCTTGTCGGCTACGTCCCTGAGTGAAGTGGTTTGGCCGAACATGCGCAACGCCGTGTACGCAACGTCCAGTCCGCAATTGGCTCGCAGTGTAAGCGGCGTGGTCGGCTCCGCCGAGGCCAGCGACGTGAATGCTCCGAGAAGTACCGCCACAGACTGAAACGCGCGCCTGTTATTCATGGTCGGTCCTCTATCTTCTTCGAGGGCGACGTCGCAGGCTGGGTCGCCGCCTTGATCGCGTCGGACAAGGCTTTGTCGACCTCTTTCGTCGCCTGATCGTCCGGCGGAGCGACGACGTAATCCCGCTTCTCAATCTCGTCCTTCACCTGTGTACCCGCAGGCAAAATCAGGGGATCGGTCAGCTCCCGCTCTAGGTGATCTTCGTTCACCACTACCTTGTTGGCATGATAGCGATAGCGAATCGCGTCTTTCACGATAATGGCGTCACTTTTTTCATTGGCGCCGAGTCTCCATATTTCGAACTCAGCTTTCGAAGGGTACCATACGTCACCTTGCGACTTCGCAAATTCCGAGACGTTGATGCGACGCGAGAGATATTTATCAGCCAGCACCCGTTCGTATCGCGTGTAGTTGAATCCTAGCTGCGGGTCGAACCACCAAGACTCGTGACCCTGCCCCTTTACGCCAATCGTCAGGCGAACGCAATCGCGTCCATTGATTTTGTCCTCGGTCACTTCCAAAATAGGGACGACCCCCTCGGGAAGGTTTTTGCCACTGTACGTCTTGATGCGTTCTTTCAGCTCTTGTGACAATGATTCGCGCGCGTCGCCGGTGACGCCACCCCGATGGTTTGCCGTGAATACCGCGCCGGTGCCCCAAAAGTAAAATATGGAAGACAGCGGGTCCGATCGCGATGTCACGATCGCTGTGCGCGGATCAACCGTTCGACCGACCGGTCCGGTCGCTTGCTGAAGGATGGTCGTGATTCCCCGATCCCGATGCACCTGTAGCTTCGTCTCGTAATACGGTGCCGACCCCTCCAACCATTGCGTCACGTCGCGGTCGACGAACACCTTGCACGGTCCGCCGGGTCGGCCGTTCAACCAAGCGCGGCCAGTGCCGTACTCCGCCGTCTCGGTCCAAATCGGACTAAATTCCTTTGATCCTTGATCCAGCCTGACAGTACTCTCGACATATACCGCTTTAAGCCGCCGTTCCGATTGTTCGACGAGCTCTGGA
>DASVSS010000146.1:0-4478 GCA_036387945.1 Tepidisphaeraceae bacterium
ACGGCCAAGGACCTGTGGACGCACTGCCTCAGCGTCGCGTGC
The DNA here is from genome assembly GCA_036387945.1 of Tepidisphaeraceae bacterium. Classification (GTDB taxonomy): domain Bacteria; phylum Planctomycetota; class Phycisphaerae; order Tepidisphaerales; family Tepidisphaeraceae; genus DASVSS01. The sequence goes on from DASVSS010000146.1 coordinate 43, forward strand.
GTGTCGCGGGAGATCGTCAAGCTGGCGAAGCTTCCCCTGGCGGACGAAGCGTTCCTGGCGGGCATGATCCACGACGTCGGCGTGCTGGTGTCGCTGCAGACGTGGCCGGAGCCATTTCGCGCCGTATGCGAAAAAGCGTACGTCGGCGGGCGGTTCATCGAACTGGAAACAAACATCATCGGCGTCGATCACCAGGAACTCGGACGGGCCCTGGCGGCGAAGTGGCAGTTCCCGGCGTCGTGCCAGATGGTCGCCGCCCAGCACCACGCGCCGGTGGAATCGTCCGACAAGTCGCGGGTGCTCGTGAACATCGTCCACGCCGCCGACACGCTCTGCTGCGAAGCCTCCGCCGGCTTCCCGCTCACCGCCCGCGGGCAGACCACCGCACCGCGCGCCATGGCGGCGGCCAACATCGATCCGGCGATTCTGGACCGCGTGCGGGCGAACATGGCGGCGACGTTATCTCAGACCTCGTCTTTAGCAGCTTAAAAGCGTCGTTCGTGTCGAGCCCTTGCCAGTGAAGGGATCACGACGGGGGAAAGCGCGGTCAGGCCAGCCGCGCGACACCCGCCTGGCGCAGGTTGCGCTCGCCCGGCTCGATTTTCAGCGGGATGTCGCACCAGAACGTCGCGCCGTTTCCCGGTTCGCTTTCGATCCCGATCTCGCCGCCGAGCAGCGTCGTCAGCTCGCGCGCGATCGCCAGGCCCAGCCCCGTGCCGCCGTGCTCGCGGGTGTGGGATTGATCCGCCTGGCGGAACTTTTCAAAGATCACCTTCTGCATCGCCGGGTCGATCCCGGGGCCGTAATCGCGCACGGTCATGCGCACGCCGCGTCCGCTTGGGGCGGCGCGCATCTCGATGTCGCGGCCGACGGGGGAAAACTTGATCGCATTCGAGAGGAAGTTGTAGAGCACCTGCTGCAGGCGCGCGCCGTCGGTCTGGATAATCGGCACTTCCTTTTCGACGGCGTGCGTGATCGTCAGGCGCTTCGCCTCGCACAGCGGCCGCAGCAGGGTTGCCAAGCCCTCGAAGAGATCGCCGAGGCTGATCGGCTGCACGCGCAGCTCGAGCTTGCCGGCCTCGATCTTGGCAAGGTCGAGCAGGTCGTTGATGAGATCGAGCAGACTGTTGCCGCTGCGGGTGATGTTCTGCAGGTATCGCGCGCCTTTTCCGTCGCCGGGGACGGCGGTCTTGAGCAGGTCGGCAAAGCCGAGGATCGAATTGAGCGGCGTGCGCAGCTCGTGGCTGACGTTGGCGATGAACTCGCTCTTGAGCTTGTTCGATTCGAACAGCGCCGTGTTCGATTCCGCGAGCTGCCCGAGCCGAACGTCGAGGCTTTTGTTCATCTCGCGCAGCTTGTCGTTGCTCTGCTTGAGGTTGACGAGCATGTGGTTGAACGTTTCGGAAAGCTGCTGAAACTCATCGCCGCTGTTGATGTGGGAGCGGATGTTGAGATCGCCGCCGGAGACTTTCTCGGCCGTCTCCTGCAATACGCGCACGGGCTGGAGGATGATGCGGGTGACGATGAGATACAGCGTCACCCCCGCCAGCGTGCCGGCGATCAGGCCGGCGACGAGCATGAGCACGCGGTTGAGCAACTGCTGCTGACCGGACGTCTGCGAGGGGATGTCGACGCTGACGATGCCCAGCAGGCGCGGCGCACCGCCGAGCGCGGCCGCGGCGGTGGTGGCGGGCATGCGGTCGAGCGATACGGGCACCAGCGCCGCGTCGGCGTCGGCCGACGACGTGTGGCAGCGCAGGCACACACCGCGATTAAGTAGCGGCTGGGCGAAGCGGTAACGGTTGGTGCTGCGCAGGAGACTGGCCCGGTAGCGGCGGTCGGGATCGCGCAAAAACGCCTCGACCGACGATCGCTCAAAGCGGTTGAGCGTCGGGTCGCTGCTGCGCGCCAGTGCGATGAGCTTCGGGTAGCCCGCTTCGTCCGTGCCCACGGGGCGCGTGGCCACGGACTCGATATTCAGCAGCAGCGGCCGGGTGGTGGCGGCGGTGTAGAGGTCGACGTGATGACGCACGGCGGCCTCGGTGAGCATGCGGGCGGCACTTTCGTTGGGCTGCTCGCTGAGCTGTTCCATGCGCTGCCACGGCACGAACAGCGCGGCGCAGATGACCATCACGACGGCGACGCCGAAGAAGAGCTGGCATTTGGTGGCCAGCGAGATGCGTAAGCTTCGCAGCAGCCGGGGCATGGCGTCGTCGATCTTACCCGCCCGCCGCCGATCGCGTCACACGCGCCGCAGGTGCCTTAGCAGCAGGTCGCGGATTTCGACGGCGGCGTAGTGCGCTTTATCGATCGACCCGGCGTGCGACGAGATCACAAGCGGCCCGTCCGCGGCCGAGGCGACGGGGCCGCCGTGGCTGCCGCGGACGAGCGTGGCATCGAGCGGGATGACGTCCATCATCACGCGAAAGCCCAGCTTCCGCCGGGCGAGCTTTGAGGCGATGACGGCCTTGGGGAAACGGATCGCGGGATCGAGGAACAACTCGACCGGGTCGTATCCAGGCTTGCGGTGGATGTCGACGGTGCGCGCGTAGTCCGGGGCGCGGGCGTCGTCGTCCCAGTAATAATAAGTAAACCATGCGTCCCTCTCGGCGACCGCAATCACGTCGCCGGCGCGGTCGTGATCGAGGTGGATCCGGGCCCGCTCGTCCCCGGCGTAGACCGCGGCAACCCCGGGCAGCGCCGCGAGGGCGTCGGCGACGCGACGGCGGTTTTCCGAATCCGCGACGTAGACGTGCGCGATCTGGTGGTCGGCGAGCGCGAAGGCGGCGCTCTCGCCGTAGTCGATCAGCTCGCGGCCGAGCTCTTCGCGCAGCGTCAGTAGGCCGAGCTGTCGCAACAGGCGATTGACGTGGACGGGGCGGCGCACGTCGGTGATGCCGTACTCGCTCAGGACGACGACGTCGCAATCGCCACCGAAGTGATCGATCAGCCGTCCGACTTCGGCGTCGACCTCCTGCAGCGCCGGGCCGATCCGCGGCGAGGAGGGCCCGTGCTGCTGCAGCGGGTAATCCAGGTGCGGGAGATAGACCAGCGTCAGTGTCGCCGGCCGCAAGCGATCGACTTCTATCGCCGCCGAGGTGATCCACCGCGTCGACTCGATCGAGCTGGCCGGCCCCCAGAATTTGAATAGCGGAAACTGCCCGAGCTTGGTCTGCAGCGTCGTGCGCAAATCACCCGGCCGCGTGTGCAGGTCGGGCAGCTTGCGGCCGTCGGCGGGGTACATCGGGCGCGGCGTGACGGCGGTGTCCACGCTCGAGTGCATGTTGTACCACCAGAACAGATTCGAGCAGGTGAAGCCCCGGTCGTGCCGCCGCGCGGTCTCCCATATCTTTTCTCCGCCGACGAGCTTGTTGGACTGGTGCCAGAATTTCGGCTCGCAGAGATCGCGGAAATACCAGCCGTTGCCGACGACGCCGTGCTCGTCGGGCCATAAGCCCGTGAGATATGTCGACTGCACGCTGCAGGTGACGGCAGGCGTCACGGGTTCGATCGTGGCCGTCGCGCCGCGGTCGCGCAGGGCGGCGAGGCGCGGCGTGCGGGGGCCGATGAGATTCGGCGTGAGTCCGACGACGTTGAGCACGACGACGCGGCGCATCGCCGCAACGTCGTCTGGGGTGGCGGCGGCGTCAAGCGGTGCTATAAATCGATCATGATCGACGTGCGCGTTGTCTTGTTGCCGTCCCTGCTGCGGCCCGACGATCTCGCCGGTCGGGCGGTCGCGGTGTTCGACGTGCTGCGTGCCACGAGCAGCATCGCCAGCGCGATCGACCAGGGGGCCGAGTCGGTCTGGCTGTTCGACACGCTCGACGGGCTGCGCGCGCGGGCGGCCGAGGGCGGGCCGGGCACGCTCACCGCGGGCGAAGTGGCCTGCGTGCGGCCGGACGATTTCTGCTTCGGCAACAGCCCGGCGGCGTTCGCCGACCCGCGCGTCGAAGGCAAGCAGATCCTCATGGCCACCACCAACGGCACCCGCGCGCTGTACGCCGCCGCCGGCGCCGCGGCGCTGTTCACCGGCGCTATCGTCAACGCCCGTGCGACGGCCAAGGCGCTGGCGGCGTCGACGCTCCCGGTCACGCTGCTCTGCGCCGGCACGGACGGGGCGGTGGCGATCGAAGACCTGCTCGGCTGCGCCGCGGTGCTGGCACGCCTGCCGCGCACGCATTCGTCCAACGACGCCGCAACAATCGCCGCGCGTCTGTGGGACACCTGCGGCGCCGAAGACGTGCTTCTCGCGGCGCTGTCGGCCTCGCACGGCGGGCGCAACGTCATCGCCGCGGGGCTGGCGGACGACGTCGCGTTCTGTGCGCGAGCGGACGTGATCGACACTGCCGTCGCGGTGCACCATCACAGCGGCCGATTAGTCGCGTCGGTGTGGGACGGCTAGGATCGGTGAGTGAGCAGCCGTGAGCGCATCG
>DASVSS010000147.1:0-5187 GCA_036387945.1 Tepidisphaeraceae bacterium
GTCCATTTCGGCGCGGGTACGATCGATGTCGCGTTTGATGTCCGCCGACGATGCGCCGGCGCTGGGCGTGTTCATTGTGTTGCCTTGTCCTGTAGCCATTGTTTGTCCTCTTTGAGCGATTGTGCTGTTTTTTCAGGGACGAGCGATTCGTTCTTGAACGTGCTGATGCCTTTCTGGATCAGGACGTATCCGACGCCGGCCACGACGAGTCCGACGATCAGCGGGGCGATCCACATGCCGTGCGTCTCGGCGCCAAGGGCTTTGAGAATCAGGTACAGGATCACCGTGACCGCCAGCAGCAGGAAGACGACGCCGATGTAAGCGACTGCGCCCCCCGCGGCGATGTATGCCGCGTTGCGGCCGGCCTTGGCGGCCTTTTCGCTGAGCTCGGTTTTGGCCAGCGCCACTTCCTGGCGCAGCAGCACACCGCTTTCGTCGCGCAGTTCTTTGAGCAGCTCGCCGATCGAGCGCTCCCGGCCCGCCGGCGGGGGGGAGGCGCTGCCGGTGAACTCGGCATTGAGTTCCGGCCCGGTGATGACATCCGCGGGATTAGTCATTTCCCACCTCCGTACCGCCCGCAGAGCCGGCGGCGGAATAGTTGGACGAGGGCTTCGCCGCGCCCGGCGATGCAGGAGCGGCAGCGGCGGGCACGGGGTAGACGGCCGGTGTGGTATACGCGCCAATCCGGTGCCCGCCGCCGGCCTGAATGTCTTGGCCGCCAGGCATGGGCGGCTGATACGTCGGGGGCTGATACGGAGCCTGCCCGCGCGGCTGGCCTTGCGGCCGCGACGGCGTCTGCGGGCGCGACGCCTTGGCAAAGCGCGCGACGGCTAGCCCGGCCACGAACATCCCGCCGAGGAACAACCCGGGGTTCCGCCGCGCCACGCTCTGCAGGTCGCCGACGAGCGACGACACGTCGGCGTCGCGCAGATAGCTGCCCGCCCGGTTCGACATGCCCGCCATCGCGTCGATGTAGGAAGCGATGTTGTCGTCGTTGTCCTGCCGCAGGCGGTCGGCGGCGTTCTGCAGGGCGTTACCGACGTCGCTGAGCGTCGTCGCCGTGCGATCCTTTTGCTCGCTGACCGCGCGCTGGCCGTGTTCCTTCAACTGCGAGACGGCCTTCTGGGTGGCGTCGGTGGCCTGATTCTTTACCTGCGTGGCCACTTCCTTCACGCTTTGCGTGGCGGCCCCGGCGGCGTCGGTGGTCTTCTGCCGCGCGCTCGCCAGCGCGTCGGACGCCTGCGAGCCGATGTCGTGCAGTTCCCGCCGCTCCTGTTGAAAGGCCGGCTCGCCGGACGCACTCGGTGGCGTCGACGCGGTCGGCCGGCCGGGAGTTGTTGGGCTCGGGTCCATGAGGTGGGCTCCTTAAGGTAGAAGAAATCGATGTTCGCTGTAGCCGACAACCCTGATTGCCGGCGGATGCGGGCAGCGGCATCGGTCTTTTGCCGCAACCACTGACCCCATCGAGCCTAACCGTAGTAGGGTCGTGACGGTTTGCCGGGCCGATATTCCCTCACGCGCGCACCGGAACTAGCGTCGATGCGGCATAAGGGAACGTCTTAGACCGAAGTCGTTTTGACTGAGAGAGTGAACACAACCCGCGATGAAGGCCCGGGCGCATTTCTTCGGTGCATTGCCGTGATCATGATGGGTGAGAGTAAAGTGGGGTGAGAATCAACGGGGTGATAATCAGGAGGCGGGCGCGCCCTGCGGAGAACTCGCCCTCCCGCGGCAGTGGTTTAACCCGCGGGGCGGTGGGAGATGGGAACTAGAGCCCGTTATGCACTTTGGGGTGCGATCACAAGGCTGTCTGGTCCTGGTGCCACGGTTGCTACTCCAAGCCGTGTTCCGGCGGTCGAAGAAACGTCTTGGAGTTGCAAACCGTGGCACCTATATAGACGAATGCGATGTTTCGACCTCTAAAGCACATAACAGGCTCCACAGAAATCGGCGTGCTGCAGCAGAACGGGAAGGATCAGATGACGCGACAGTGTCCGCCGCGGTGTCTTTTCCGGGTCTTCCCGGGACGCGCGAACAAAAACCGCGCCGTAAGGCCGCGGACCGTTTGCTATCCCGATGCGCAGCACGATCCCGCCCCGGCGGCGGGGCAGGATCGTGCTACTCGGCAATCACACGGCTAGCGCGTTCTATCTGGCGGCGTCGCCGGATTGGCAAATCAGACCGCCCGCGTAATCCAGATGATGAGGGCGACGATCAACAGAATGCCAACGATGGTCCAGATCATTCCACTCTTCATTTTTCCAACCAATCAAGCCCATGGGGCTCAGTTAAGGGCAACAACTCGCATTCGAACGTGCCGAAATGGTAGCACCGACCCGGCCGGTGTCGATTTTTATCCGTTCCAAGAACACCAACCGGACCGTGCTGCGCGTTGTCAGAGCCGCATGCCGCTGGGAAAATCCCAGGACCGCGACGCACGCAGAGACTGATTTTGGCGATCGATTCGCGGCGTTCATCCCGTGTTGCAACGCAGCTTCGAGAACTGGCCCCGGACCACACAATCGTGCGCGCGGCGCAGGGCGGGCGGCGGCCTGAATGCGCAGCGCGCAACACCCCGAAACGGAATCGTAAAAAAATTTCCGCGCGCCGGCCGGGATTTTTGAACGCGCGCTGCGCGGCCGCGATGACGTCGGCGCAGCGCGATGGGTGTATGTGGAGGGACGTGCTGCGCCGAGAACCAAGTCAGACTCCGCCGGCGGTGAGGCGACCCGTGGGGAGGGCGCGAACGGCGCGCAATCAAAAATGGCCGAACGAACCCAAGCCGTGGCCGAAGTCGTGTCACGGCCGCGGGCTGTGGATTCCGGTCGGCTCAGCTCCGGCGAATGCATGCGACACCCCGGCGGGGGGGCTGACGACCGCTCGAGCAACTTTTTCCGAGGCGCGGCGGCTTCGGTCTTGCCCGCGTGCGCCGTCGGCCGGTGGACGCGGCGCGCCGCGGCCGGGTCCTTCAGGCGGCGCTCTCCCGTTCCTTCAACTCTGCCCTTATCATGACACGCGCATGCTCGATAAACCTTTTGTGAAGTGGTGGCTGTCGCGTGTTTCGCCGTACGCCGACGTGCCCGCCGAGAAATTGGCCGCCGAGCGCGAGGCGATCGAGCAGCAGCAGCAGTACAACGAGAACTATCACAGCTTCGTGAAGAACGCCGTGCTGCCGTCGATCGACGTGCTGACGAAAATGCTGGCGACCAACCGCGTCACCCACCGCGTGAGCACCTGGGGAAACCAACTCGCCATCCGCGTGCATCTCGCGTGGCGGTGGGGCGAACTGGTCATCACCCAGAGCCACGAAGACGCCGTCACGTTCGAGCACCACATCATCACCGAAGGCGAGAAACGCGGCGACGACAGCACCGAAGACCATACCCACCAGTACGACCTGCGCGACCCGCTGCCGCCGTCATTCGCGGAGCAGGAGTTGATGTTTTTCCTGTCCCGGCTTGCGCAGGATTTGTACGAGATGGAGCCGGAGCCGGAGATCCCGCCGGGGGAGAAGCCGGGAAAGTGATGTTTGGATGGTTGGGTGCTGACAAGTCGGGACGCGAGTTGTGGCGATGACCCCAAACATCGAAACATCAACGGATCGAAACACCGTCCGATGGGGCATCATCGGATGCGGCAACGTGTGTGAGGTCAAGAGCGGGCCGGCGTTGTACAAAACCCCGCATAGCCGGCTGCTGGCGGTCATGCGGCGCGACGGCGCCAAGGCCGCGGACTTCGCCCGGCGACACGGCGTCGCGCGATCGACCGACGACGCCGAATCGATCCTGGCCGATCCGCGGATCGACATCGTCTACGTCGCCACGCCGCCGGCGACCCACCTCGGCTACGCTCTTCGCGTCGCCGCGGCCGGCAAGCACTGCTACGTCGAGAAGCCGATGGCGCGCAGCGCCGTCGAAGGCCGGCAGATGGTCGACGCCTTCGCCGCCGCCGGCCGGAAGCTGTTCGTCGGGTACTACCGCCGCACGCTGCCGATCTTTGCCAAGGCGAGCGCGCTGGTCGAAAGCGGGGCGATCGGCCGGCTGACGGGGATCCTGCACCGGCAGTACAACGCGTCGCACCGGCGTCCCAACGGCTGGCGCGTCGACGCCGAGCAATCCGGCGGCGGGCTGTTCGTCGACCTCGCCAGTCATGTATTCGACGCACTCGACCATCTCACCGGCCCGTTCACGCGCGTCCACGGAAGCGCCGCGCATCTGGCCGCCGACTATGCCGTGGAAGACGTGGTAAGCGTCTGCTGGCAAAGCGAGCGCGGCGCGGTCGGCACGTCGCTGTGGAACTTCGCTTCGGACGTCGAAGAAGAAGGCATCGATCTCACCGGCACTGAAGGCCGGCTGAGCTGGCCCGTCTTCGGCGGCTCGACGATCACCCTCACGCGCGGCAAGCGGACCGAAACATTCGACGCCCCGTATCCCGAGCACGTCCACGGCCCGCTCGTTCAGACGATCGTCGACGAACTGCGCGGCGTCGGCGTGTGCCCCAGCACCGGCGAATCGGCGCTGCGCACGCAGATCGTCCTTGATGCTTGTCTGAACGATTACTACCGCGGGCGCGACGACGCCTTCTGGGCCCGGCCGCAGACGTGGCGGCGACAAGAGACATGACCGTCCGCCGCTGGCCCGCGGTTGACCGCGGCGTACAATGGGTCGCATCGCGTTTCAGGAGTTGTCGAATGGGTAGGATCATCGGTTTGGTCGGCCACTGTGGCCCGGACAGTTACATGCTGCGGTCGGCGGTCAAATACGCCGTCCGCGACGCCGAGGTCCGTATGCTCAATAGCGAGCGCGACCTGACGTCGGCAATCGACGCAGGCGCGGCGTTGCTCCTGGTCAACCGCGTGCTCGACGGCGGGTTCGCCGAAGACGGCGGGATTGAGCTGATCAAAAAAGCGCGCCTGAGCTGGCCGCAGGTGAAGTGCCTGCTCATCAGCAACTTTGCCGACGCCCAGGCCGCTGCCGAAGCCGCAGGCGCGCTGCCGGGGTTCGGCAAAAGCCAGATCGGCACGCCGCAGATGAAGCAGGCGATCGAATCCGCCATGCAGCCCGCGACCGCAGAAGCAAAGGCCGACCCGACGTGACCGGCCGCCGCCTGTCATCGCTTCGCGCGCTGGTGTGCACGGCCAGCCTCGCCTGGTGCGCTGCGGCACTGGCAGATGAGGCACCGGCGACG
>DASVSS010000148.1:0-17203 GCA_036387945.1 Tepidisphaeraceae bacterium
ATTTCCTTCTGCCGGTTCGCCATCGTCTCGGCGGTTTCACGGCTGCGCTTGCGGGGCGCGGAACTGTCGTCGCTGTCGAACAAAGCGTCATCCTTCGATTTACGGGGCGATAAAGCGGGTGTTGCGGTGGCCATCCCTGGCATCCTCCGTGGGGTGTTATCCGTGGGGTCTTATCGGTCAGACGGGACCATTCTGTACAGCCCCCGGGGACTTCAGTCGCGCGCCCGCGGCCGAGACTCCGTCGGCGGCGCCACTGCGCGGTCGATCGGTCGGCGTCATCCTGCGGGGGCCGCCGGAAGGTACGGTGCCAGGCGACGTTACGGCTGGATTCCTCGCGACATTGGCGGGACTGGGGGCCCCGACTATAGTACGAAACCGACAGGCGAACGGATCGCAATTGACGGATAACAATAACCTAACATCGCTGGAAAAGCCAGCCGAAAATTCCGCCGCGCGCGACTACGGAGTCTCGGTCGATACGACCGTGCATTCGCAGCTGGAAGTGACGGCCGAGCTGCTCATGGCGTCGCCGGGCAAGCTGTCGGAGATGATCGAAGACGCCCCCCGCGAAGTCGGCGCGCGGGTGCTCGAACAGCTTTCGCTTGACCGCGCCGCGGCCGTCGCCGAATACCTCGACCCCAAGACCGCGAGCAAGATTTTCAAGGAAGTCGAGCCCGGCACCGCCGCCGGGGTGATGCTGGCGATGAACCGCCCCGAGGCGGCGATGGTCCTGGCCGAGATGGACCCGGACGACCGCGTGGACATCCTCGGCCTGGTCGATTCCGAGGCCCACGAAGAGCTGCTCAGCGAGCTCGACGTCGCCAAGGCCGCTGAAACCCGCACGCTCGAAAGCTACCCGCCCGACAGCGCCGGCGGCATCATGACCACCGAGGTCACATCGCTTTACGAATACCTGACGGTCGAAGACGCCATCAACCTGCTGCGCAAGATGAGCGAAGAGCTCGAGCAGATGTTCTACGTCTACGTCATCGACCGCATCGGGCGGCTGGTGGGCGTGCTGTCGATGCGTGACCTGATCCTCGCCAAGCCGACCCGGCAGTTGCGCAACATCATGATCAAGAACGTCCGCAGCGTGCGGGCGACGGTCGACCAGGAAGAAGTCGCCCAGCAGATGCGCGGCAGCGGCTACCTCGCCATGCCGGTGGTCGACGACCTCGGCAAGCTGATCGGCCTGATCACCGTCGACGACGTCGTGGACGTCATCCAGGAAGAAGCCACCGAAGACATCCAGAAGATGTTCGGCGCCGGCGCCGAAGAGCGGCTCGCCAGCCCGTGGCACTTCAGCTTCCGCAAACGCGTGTTCTGGCTGCTGGTGAACCTCGGCACGGCGTTCCTCGCGGCGGGGGTGATCAGCCGGTTTCAGGACGTCATTCAGGTGCTGCCATTGCTGGCGGCGTTTCAGACAATCGTCAGCGGCATGGGCGGCAATGGTAGCGCACAGGCGATGGCGGTCACCATCCGCGGCCTCGCGACGGGCCACGTCGATAAACGACTGCTCCGGCACGTTCTGATGCGTGAACTGATCGTCGGCGTCCTCACCGGCATCGTCGTCGGGATCGCCACCTGGGCGATCGCCGTCACGTTCTACTCGGACCAGAACGGCTTGAAGATCGGGATGGTCATCTGCATCGCGCTGATGTTCAATCACATCAACGCCTGCGTGACCGGATCGGCCATCCCGCTGGTGATGAAGAAGCTCGGCTTCGATCCCGCCCAGTCGTCGACGATCTTCGCCACCACGTTCACCGACTGCGGCGGGTTCTTTGTCACCCTCGGCCTCGGGTATCTGCTGCAGGAATGGCTGCTGACGTAGCCGGCGACGCGGGTGCCGGGTGCCGGTCACACGTCGAGCGTTAACACGCGCTTCTCACGGTAGCCGCTGCCGATGTTGACGGCGTGGAGATGGCCGATCGTCGCCTCGGCGGCGAAGTGGCTGTGGCCGCAATAGACGTTCGTCACCCGCGGGTCCTGGAGAAAAACGTCGCCGAGCGATTCGCTGCCCAGATACGCCCGCCCGAAATCCCACGCCGGCGTGTGCCGCGGCGGGAGCAGCTGGCGGAACGGGACGTGATGCACCGCCGCGATCACGCGCGTCGCGGCCGCGCAGGCGACAAGCGACTTGCGAAGCCCGTCGAGCCGCTCGGCAAGGAACGCTTCGTCGGTCACGCCTAGCCGTACGAATTTGCCGTCGTTCCAGCGCACGAAAATGTCGCGGGCCGACGGCGGCACGTCGTCGCCGAGCAGGTGGGCGTGCGCGGTCGATCGCTCCGCCGCCGCGGGCGACACTTTTGCGGCATAAAACCGACGCGGCACGCCGAGCGATGGCGGGGCGTAAGTGTAGTCGTACCACCCTACGCTGCCCACGAGCGCCACGTCGCCGGCGACGAAGGGATCGGTTTCGAGCCACCGCCAGCCCAGCGCCCGCACCCGCCGGGGCAGCGTCGTCTCGAACAGTTCGCGGGTGTCGTCGGCTTGTGACCACAACTCATGATTACCGCATAGAAACAGCTTCGGCCCGGAGAACCGAATGAGCGACAACGCCTTCTCCAGTGCGTCACCGTCGGCCGCGGCGGTATCGCCGACGAGCAGCAGAACGTCGCCCCCGCCGGCGTTGATCCGTTCGATCGCTTCCTCGGCCAGCGGGCGACTCCGCGAGTGATTGAAGTGAAGATCGGCGGTGACGACGAGTCGCATAACCCCGCATTGTAGGGAGGACGCCTGTGTCGGCCGCCTCTGCTCCCGTCACGGGCCGCGACCGTAAGGGAGGCGGTCTTTCGGGATGCAAAATGGAAGAAAGCGTTGGCTGACCGCCGCCTCAACTGGGGGCGGGGGGCAGGTCTGCAAAGAGCGAATGATCGCTTGACTTCCAGTGTCGTGAATTGCTACGCACGAGTTGTCATGCGTTCGCCGCCGTCGCCTCCCTTTTCAAAGCTTAAATGACGGTTACAGTCGATGAATTAAGATCGACTCGAAAAGGCGTTGCACCTCAATTGGGTCGACCTCGCCAGCGATACGAGTTTGTGCATTTGCGGCACCGCACGCAACGCCGAGCCGAACGGCGTCAGGGAAAGGCAACTTGCGCGATAGCCCGACGGCAAGGCCTGCAGCGACAGCATCACCACTGCCGATCGGGCTCACCACCTTTACCTTCGGGGTCCGGATGACATAACCGCCAGATCGATCGAAGACACGCGTTGGTTCCGTTCCATCTGTGATGACAATGCCCAGCATGTCAGTTTTATTCAGTAGATTTCCCGTTTTTCCCAATACATCATCGGGCGAAAAGGTTCCCCAGAACTCCTTGGCATTACACTTCAAAACGCAGTCAGGGTCTCCAAAGAACTGACTAAGCATCGGGCCGCTGGCGTCAATGATCGCCACTTTACGGCGTCCGTGTTGTTGTACTTCGTGAACAATCTGTCTCATCTCCGACGGGCTCACGCCAGGCGCGAGAGAACCAGAACAAACGACGACACCGCAGTTAACTGCTGCCTCCAGTGCGCGAAGCCGAAGAAGAATTAAGTCAAAGCTAGAAACTGGTCCCGCCTCTTCCACGAGTTCGGTCGTTGTGCGACCTTTCTCATCAATGACTGTGACGCAGACGCGCGTTGGTGATTGCACACGATGGTAGAATGTCTTTATGCCCATGCGTTTCATATCCCCGACGAGCTCGTCGCCGGATTTACCACCTGCGAAGCCGACGCTCTTAACTTTCTCACCAAGCATTACCGCAACTCGAGCCACGTTCACTGCCTTGCCGGCCGCGTTCACATGTACAGATGCTGCACGGTTAACGTCGCCCGTCACGAGGCCGTGAAAAACCATCGAACGTGCTAAGGCTGGTGTAGTTCCGATTGTAACGATCACGTTGGCTCCCCCACTGGCAGTAGAGCACGGGCGAAATTTTTGTGCAGGATGCAGGCGACCGCTTCGCCGTCGAAGCCGGCGTCCCGAAGGGCCACGCCGATCTTCGGCAGGTCGCCGCTGGTGGCGATTTCGAACGGAATCTGCTCGCGGCCGAGTCCGCCGTCCATGTCGGTGCCGATGCCGACGTGACGCGCGTCACCGGCGAGGTCGCAGACGTGCCGGACGTGGGCGACCACGTCGCTCAGGTGCGCGCGGCGTTTCTTGTATTGCTCGGCCGGCAGAAGGAAGCGGTCGTAAAAATTGATGCCGATCACGCCGTCGCGCGCCAACAGGGCCCGGATCATGGCGTCGGACAGGTGCCGTTCTTTGGCGTCCTCACCCACGATGGCCCGGCAGTTGCTGTGCGAGGCGATCACGCGGCCCCCGGCAACATCGAGCAAATCCCAGAACGACTGCTCGGCGAGGTGCGATACGTCATGCACGAGCCCGGCCGCGTCGATCGCCGGGACGATCTCGCGCCCGGCCTGGGTTAGCGGGCCCGGCATCCCTGTTCCCCCGGCGTATCGGGTCGCCTGCCACGAGAGGCCGATCACACCAACGCCGGCCTGCTTGAACAACCGCACGTCGGCCGGGGAGCGCACGCAGTCGGCTCCTTCGATCAGGATCACGCACGCCGGTGCGTTGCCGGCGCTTGCACCGGGGGGCCGGCCGACGATGCGGATCAGGCCGCGCGCGTGCAGGTCGTGGTAGATCGTCAGTTGGCGCTGCGCTTCGTCGAAGGCTTCGTCGGCATTGTGGTAACCGCCGGCGCGCGTGCCCGGTTCGCAAAAGATCGTCGCGCCGACGTGCGACACGCCGCCGGCTGTCAGGTCGGGCAGACCGACGGTGGCAATCTCGCCTTCGACGCGCGGCTGCTCGGCGGCCGGCCGGGTTACGTCGCGGCCGCGGCGGACGTTCATTGCCAGATCGAGGTGGGCGTCGAAAATCACGCGGCTAGTGTGCCCGGCAGCGGCAAAAACGCCAAGACGCAGAGAGCGTCGGGGGACAGGTGGATCAGTGTCGGTCGCACTTTCGGTAATCGCCGCGGGTGAGGAACGGCATCGACATCACTTCGGGCCGCTCGTCACCGATAACGTCGTCGCGGCCAGCGGGTCGCTGCCGGGCGGGTTGGCGAAGGCGATGCCGCGCATCGCGTACATGAAGATGCGGAAAAGGTAGACCGCAGCCACGATCACGGCGCCGCTGAGCGCGAACAGGTAGTGGGCCGTATAGATCGCAAAATCCCGCGAGGCCGCGAGCGCCATCAGAAATCCCAGCACGACGAGGTATGGCAGATTCACTGCCAGGGCGACGTGCGGGGTGAGGTACTGCATCGCCCGGCGCGTGACCGGCGTCGTCAGGCGGTAACCCCACCAGCGCCCCTCGACCGCCGCCAGCACGGCGGTCAGTTCAAGCCCGCCCACCATTGCCCCGGCGATGACCAGAAGCAGAAGCGGGATCGCCAGGGCCATGCCCGGCAACCACTCGGGTGCGGCGCCGATGCCGGCCATGAGAAGGTAGTGCAGCGCGGTCGTCTGCGCCGAGATGAACGACGCGATTCCCAGAAAAAGAAACGAAAAGCCGCGCGACCGCCGGTTGCTGTCGCGCACGTCGAGCGTGCGGAAAAACTGCCGCGGCGACCAGAGCACCCGCCAGACCGTGCCCGCCGCCCCGCGGGCGCCGACTTCCCATTGCGGCGTGCGGCGGAGGCTGGCAGTGGTGCTGGCGACGACGGGCAGGCCGCATTCGGGACACGCCGCGTCGGGCGGCAGGCCGTTGAGCGTGTACCCGCACTGCTCACAAAGCACGTCGGTCGCGGCAGGGGGGTCGGTGCGGGGCATAACCGATCTTAGCCGGGGCGGAGTGCGCGCGGGTCGGGGCGGACTGGCGATGTCGCGGCCGTCAGATACCCCAGCACACCCGGCGCGGACGTGTTATACTCCCGCCATGCGGGCGGGTCGGCGGATATTGCTTTCGGCCTTGGCGGCGGCTGCGATCGGCTGCGATCGATCGCCCGCGCCCGCCCCTCTGCCCGCCGCGGCCACGCAGCCGATCACCGCCGCCCCCGCGACTGCGCCGGCCAGGCCCGCGAAGGCGATCTTCTTCATCGGCGATCTTCCCGTCGATTTCCCCCCGGCCAAGATCGTGTTCGAGCCCCGCGACGGCGACATGCGTGTCGTCCTGCTCAGCGACGACCCGCCCGCCGCCGCCCGTGATCGCTACATGGGCAATAGCTTCTACTTCGACCTGCTGCTGGAAAAGACGACCGAGGCCGACATGGACGGCGCGGCGGTGGCGTTCCCCGAAAGCCTTGGCGACGGGCGTGAGGACCGCGACGTCACGACGACAGGGCTGTTCGTCGATAACGGCCGGCAGCGTCTCAGCCCCGCGGGGGCGAAGATCAGCTTCGAGAAAAATGGGCCCGATTGGAACGTCCGCGTCGCCGGCGCGTTTCGATTGACCGACGCCCGCTCGCCCGACGCCCCGCCGCAGGGCGTGGTGGTCAACGCGGTGCTATCGCCCAAGGCCGCCGTAAAAGATTGACCCGGCCGCGGACGACGGAGCCGCGGACGACGGATGCGACCCCGAGCTACACGGTTGCCAGCAACGGCTGCGGCGCGAGATCGGCTGCGTTCGGCCGGGCGGCGTCTTTGCTCGTGCCCTTGCCGTACGTGCGCGGGCGCGGCTGCAGGAGACTGGTATCGACCGCGGCGTAGGCGATCTCGATCTTGCGCTCCGCGGCGTTCCAACCGGCCAGCGTCGTCTTCAGGAACTGCTTGTCGTCGCGCTCCTTGAAATCCGGCTTGAAGTGCGCGCCGCGGCTTTCGTCCCGCCCTGCGGCGCCACGCAGGATCGCCTCGGCGTTGATGAGCATGTCATACAGCGCCCGGGCGAACGACAGGTTCTGGTTCGTGTACATGCCGGTGTCGCTCAGGCGCATGTTCCCGTAGCGGTCGTACCAGGTCTGCAGCTGCGCGAGCGTCTTTTCAAGCTTGTCGTTGTATCGCACGACCGTGCAGAAATCGGTCATCCACTTGCCCATCTCCTGCCAGATCGCGTACGGATTCTCCGTGCCGGTGGAGTTGATGAGCCGGGCCTGCTTGGCCGTCTCCTGCCGCACGACGTTTTCGTAGACGGATGCGTCCAATTCGGCGGCGGCGAATGGCGCGACGTCGGCGATGTAGTTGCGAATGCCGAGCCCGCCGAACAGTCCGTCGAAGATGCAGCTCAGCAGCGAGTTAGCGCCAAGGCGATTGGCCCCGTGGTAGGCGAAGTTGGCTTCGCCCATGGCGTACAGGCCCGGCACGTTGGTCATCATGTTCTTCGGGTGGCCCGTCTCCAGGCCGCCGGGGGTGCTTTTCTTGGCTTCGTAGCCGACCCACAACCCGCCCATGCTGTAATGCACGGCTGGGAAGATCTTCATCGGCTCGGCCAACGGGTCGGTGCCGACGAATTTCTCGTAGATCTCAAGAATGCCTTCGAGCTTGCCCAGCACTTTTTCGCGCCCGAGCTCGCGCACCTTGTCGCGCAGATCGAGGTAGACCATGTTCCCGCCGCCGACGCCGTAGCCGTCGAGGCACATCTGGAACAACTCTCGCGTGGCGATGTCGCGCGGCACGAGGTTCCCGTACTTGGGGTACATGCGCTCGAGGAAGTAGTCGCGCTCGTCCTCGGGGATGGTGTTGGGCGGGCGGGTGTCGTTCTGCTTCTTGGGCACCCATACCCGGCCGCCCTCGCCGCGCGCCGATTCACTGATGAGCCGGCACTTGTCTTCGCCGGGGATGGCGGTGGGGTGGACCTGCACCATCTCGGGATTGCCGAAGCGCGCGCCCGCCTGCACGCACCGCGAGGCCGCGCCGCCGGTGCAGATGACCGACAGCGTGCTCTTGCCGAAGATCAGCCCGTTGCCGCCCGTGGCGATGACGACGGCGTCGCCGCGAAAGGCGCGGATCTCCATCGTGCGCATGTCCTGGGCGACGATGCCGACGCACACGCCCTCGTGCACGACCGGCCACAGGAACTCCCAGAATTCGAACTTGTTGACCTTGCCGGCGGCTTCCCAGCGACGGGTCTGCTCGTCGAGGGCGTACAGCAGTTGCTGGCCGGTCGTCGCGCCGGCGAAGAACGTGCGCTTGAACAGGCTGCCGCCGAAGAGGCGCAAATCGCGCTGTCCTTCGGGCGTGCGGTTGAACGGCACGCCCATGCGATCGAGCAGGTCGATGATGCGGGGCGCCCAGTTGCACATTTCCAGCACCGGCGGCTGGTCGGCGAGGAAATCGCCGCCGAGGATCGTTTCATCGAAGTGCTGCCACTCGCTGTACCCCTGCTGCCGCGCGACGTCGTTGCAGGCGTTGATGCCGCCCTGGGCGCAGACGCTGTGCGAGCGCTTGACGGGCACCATCGAGAACAAATCGACTTCGACGCCCAGCTCCGCGAGCTTCACGCTGCACGAAAGCCCGGCCAACCCGCCGCCGACGACGATCACACGCTTCTTAGCTGCCATAATTTTCTCATGCGTGGGCGTCTCGTCCACGTTCATTCGCCAGACGCGGGCGAGACGCCCGCGCCACTGTTACTTTCCCAGTTTAGCGCGTTTCTCACGGACGAATTTCAAATGATGCGACAAGTGCTTGTTGTACTTCTCGAGCATCTCGCCGAGCGTGATCCTGCCGACCTCGTTGTGTATCCCCGCGCGCTCGAACGCCGACGCCGGCAATCCCCGCAGAGTCGCCGCGAAGATGCGGCGATTGAGGTCGACCGCCGCCAGCACGTCGGCCACCGGCAATTTCTCCGGTGACAGATTGTTGATGAAGGCGGTTTCGTCGTAGCCGATCATCAGCGGCAGGTTCTCGGCGGTGATGCTTTTCATGCGATGAACGCCGATGAGTTCGGCGTCGAGCAGATGCACAACGATCTCGCCGATCGACCAGGTCCCCGGGACGGGTCGGGCGCTCAAATCGGTGTCGTCCAGGCCCGCGATGGCTTGCGCCAACACCGCGCCGCCGGCGGCGAATTCTTCGATGGATGCGTCGTGGCTCATGCGTTCACTTCGACGGAAGGGGTTTATCTTCGCCGCGGATGACGTTCTCACCGGTCTTGATGACGTCGCTCGGCGACGGAATCGCCGACTTGTTGGGGTCGACGTACTCCGCCTGTTCCGGGATGGGTTTGCGCTCGCTCAGGACGGCTTTCCCCCAGGCGCCAAAGGCGCACGCGGTAGTGAACACGAACAAGCCGATGCAGAGGTAACCAAACCGCCGCTGCGCCCGGGCGCTGATCGTGAGGCCCCACGTGATCGCCGCCGTCCACACCCCGTTGGCAAGGTGATAGGTGCCCGCGAGCAAACCGATCGGGTAGATGATGAACGTCACCCACCAGGCCGCCTTGATGTGGTTGAACGTACTTTGCGTCGCGTGCGCGTGCGGCACGAACGTCAGCTCCCGGCCGAACTCGCCGCCGAACACGCCCTTCATGGTCAGGACGTGGAACAGCAGAAAGACGACCAGGATAATGGCGCTGATTCGCTGAAAGACATAGAACCAGTTCTTCGTGTAGTTGTACTCGCCCACGTTCGGCCGCATGGCCAAGCCGTGGTAGATCCCGTAAACGGTGTGAAATATGATCGGCAGATAAATCGCCGTCCACTCGATGATCGCCAGGAACGGCAGCGAATGGATTTTATCCACCTGAGTCTGAAAAACGTCCGGCGAAGTGCCTTGCAGCAGGGTGGCATTGATCGACAGGTGGACGACGACATACCCGCTGAAGATCAACCCCGTGAGCGAGTGCAGACGCCGCAGCAGGAAATGGGCCGGATTGGCGGCATGCGGGGCGTGGGACGCGGACGGGGGGGCGATCGCCGAAGACAAACAGAAGCTCCTTTTGCGACAAGTCGCGGTGCCGGCAGTATAGGGCGGCGGCGGGGGCGTGCCAAAAATCGGACGCCCCGGCGAAGCGGCGTCAGTGGGCGCAGGGCAGTACATTGTGTCGCATGGCGCAGCGAACGGTCGCTGCGCTGCGTATATCTCTATTGGAAAGCCCCGGCCCCGCGGCCGGGCGGAGGCAGGCACGTTGCGGGTCGCCAAAGGTCGAATCTCATTCAGAATGCTCGGCTACCTCGCCGCGGCCATCCTCGTCGCCGGCGGGGTGTGGTGGGCCGTGGACTGGTTCTCCACGCCCCGGGTGGTCGTCACCCGCGCCGCCACCGGCCCGGTGGTCGAGGCGTTCTACGCCACCGGCACGGTGCGGCCGGTGCGCGAATTCCCGGTGCGCGCTCCGTCAGGCGGCACGCTGGAAAAGGTGCTCGTCGACAAGGGCGACCGCGTGAAGGCCGGGCAGGAGGTCGCCGTCGTCGTCGACCCGGTGTTGCAGTACGCCCTCGACCGCGCCCAGGCCGAGCTTTCGGAGAAGCGGAAGCGCGCCGAAGCCAAGCAATCGCCCGTGCTGGGGGAGTTCGATGCCCGCATCGGCGCGATGGGCGAGATGGTCGCCACCGCCCGCCGCGAGGTCGATCGCATGGAAGCGATGACCCTCACCCAGGCGGCGAGCATCGTCGACCGTGACCGCGCCGCCGATCTCTGGCAGACGCGCATCAGCGAGCAGGCAAGCCTCGTCGCCCAGCGCCAAGCCAAGCAGTACGAGCTGCAGCGCGAGGCGGAGGTGGCGCAGGCGGAATACGACGCGGCGCTGTGGAACCTCCAGCAACAGACGCTCAAAGCCCCCGTCGACGGCGCGGTGCTCGACCGACCGATCAGCCGCGGCACGCGCGTGGCCGTCAACGACGCGGTCATGCGCATCGCCGACGTGCGTCCGAGTGAACTGGTGATGCGCGCCGCCGTCGACGAAGAAGACGTCACCAAAGTGCGCGTCGGCCAGACCGTGCGCATGAGCCTCTACAGCTTCCCCGGCCAGCCGATCAGCGGGAAGGTGCGGCAGATTTATGACGAAGCCGACGCCAGCCGACGCACGTTCGAGATCGATGTCGCCTTCGACCGCGCTGAAGAGAAGCTCGCCCCCGGCATGACAGGCGAGCTGGCATTCGTGATCGACGAAAAGCCGTCGGCCCTGATCGTGCCCAGCACCGCCCTGCAGGCGGGCAAGGTGCACGTCGTGCGCGACGGAAAACTCGCCGCCGCCGACGTGCGGGTGGGACTGCGGAGTTTCGACCGCGTCGAGATCACCAGCGGCATCACGGCCGACGACGCGGTCGTCGTTACGCCGCTCGGCGGATTGCCGGCGGGGCGGCGGGTGCGCACGACAGTGGCGGACATCGAGACGCTCATCGCCGCGGAGTCCACCGCGCAAGGCCGCGGCGAGGGCGGTGTGTTCAAGGGGATGCGATGATCGCATTCATCGCCGTGCGCTATCTGCTGGCGCACATGCGGCAAACGCTCATCTGCATCGCCGGCGTGACCATCAGCGTCATGATGTTCATCGGGATGACGTCGATGATGGGCGGCTTCACCGAAAAGTTCATCATCGAAACCGTCGAATCGACCGGGCACATCACCATCCACGACGAGCCCCGGCAATCGGACACGCCGATCCTGCAACTGCACTACCGCCAGCCCGGGGCGCTGCTCAAGCTCGACGGCCCGAAGCCGCGCGACGTGGTGGAAAAGATCAAGAACTCCAACGGCCTGATGCTGCAGCTCGAAACGATGCCCGGCATCGTGGCCGCCGCCCCCGTCGTCACCGGCGACGCGATCGCCAGCTACGGCACGAAGACCGCCAACGTCGCCGTCAGCGGGATCGACCCGCGGCGCTACCTGAAAGTGACCACGATCGGCACGAACGTCAAAGAAGGGAGCTTCGACCGTCTCGACACAACGGCCGACGGCATCATCCTCGGGTCCGGCATCGCGCAACTGCTTGGCGCTCGGCTGGACGATAATCTTTCACTCGCCTCGCCCACCGGCGGCCGCACGACGGCGAAGGTGGTGGGCATCTTTTCGACCGGCGTCACGCCCGTCGATTACACGCGGGCGTACATGCTCCAGTCGGCGGCCCAGACGCTTCTGGATAAAAAAAGCATCGTCAGCGAAATCGTCATCCGCACGACCGACTACAACCGTGCTCGCGAACAGGCCGAGCAGATCGAAGGCATGTTCGGCTACAAGACCGAGAGCTGGCAGGAAGCGAACGCGAACTTTCTCAAGATCTTCAAGATCCAGACGCTGATCACTTACATCATCACCGGCGCGCTGATGATCGTCGCCGCGTTCGGCGTGCTGAACATCCTCATCATGGCCGTGATGGAACGCATCTCGGACATCGCGATCCTGAAAAGCTTCGGCCTTTCGCGCAGCGACATCACGCGCATCTACCTCGTGCAGGGCGTGGTGATCGGCGTCATCGGGTCGACGATCGGGTTGATCCTGGGCAAGGTGATGATCGAAGGACTCCGCCGTATCCCGATCCAGATGGAGGGCCTCGTCAAAGCCGACGGCCTGTTGATGAGCGAGCACCGCAGCGATTACGTGACGGCGTTCATCGCCAGCCTGGCGGTCGTGATCGTGGCATCGGTATATCCCGCGCGGCGGGCGGCGAAGTTCGATCCCGTCGAGGTGATCCGTGGCGCACACTGATCCTCGGCGCGACGACTCGCAGGACACTGGCGCCGCGGCCGCACCGCCGCTAATCGAGGCGCGCAACGTCCACCGCTATCTCGGCGCCGGCGACCTTGCCGTGCACGTCTTGCGCGGCGTCGACCTGGGCATCGCTCACGGCGAGTACGTTTCGATCGTCGGCCAGTCCGGCTCGGGCAAATCGACGCTGCTCTACCTGCTCGGCGGACTCGACCGCCCGACGTCGCTTACTCCCACGGGCGAAGCGATCGACCCGCCGCCGGCCATATTCGTCGATGGCCAAGACACGACGGCGCTGGACGAAGCGGGGCTGGCCCTGCTGCGCAACGCCAAGCTCGGTTTTGTGTTTCAGTTCCACTACCTGTTGAAGGAGTTCACCGCCGCCGAGAACGTGGCGCTGCCGATGTTCCGCCTCGGCCGACTCGGCCGGCGGGCCGCGCTCGACCGCGCGGGGGCGCTGCTGAGCGACCTAGGCCTTGGTGAAAAGACCGCCCGCCGCGCCAATCGCCTCTCCGGCGGCGAGCAGCAGCGGGTGGCGATCGCCCGCGCGCTGGCCAACGAGCCAGCCGTGCTGCTGGCCGACGAGCCGACGGGCAACCTCGACCGCAAAAACAGCGAGCTCGTCGCGTCGATCTTCGAAAAACTCGCCGCCGGAGGGCAGGCGATCATCATGGTCACCCACGACACGCAGCTCGCCCGCCGCGCCCGACGGCTCGTCACCATGGAAGACGGCCGGATCATCGGCGATGAGCGGCTTGGCATCACCTGATGCCTGGAGCAGCCAGCAAGCGCTAGGCACCAACGCCGCTGGTCCCTCCCCTCCGGCGGAGGCTAGGAGGGGGAGGATGCAGAGTGCGATGCGTCGGTTGTGATCGGTCTGCCCGACCGGCTGCCGGCATGCCGGGAGAGAAAGCGTCGGCCGGCGTGCCGCCTTGACGATGCTTCAACAAAAAAGGGCACGAAGAATCGCTTCTTCGTGCCCTTATTAAATCTTCAAACCCGGCTGCGATCAGTCGCGGCGTGGGCCGCGGTCGCCGCCGCTGCGGCGGGGGCGGTCGTCGCCTTCTTCACGTGGGCCGCGCTCGGGCCGCGGGCGCTCCGGGTCTTTCTCGCCCAGTTCCGCCATCGCCGCCTTGCGGCTGAGCTTGATGCGGCCCTGGTCGTCGACGAGCAGCACTTTCACCTTGATCTCGTCGCCGTTCTTCACCACCTCATCAACGCGGCCGACGTACTGGTCGCTGAGCTCGCTGACGTGGCACAGGCCGTCGGTCTCCGGGGCGATCTCGACGAACGCGCCGAACTCCTTGATGCTTACCACAGTGCCGGTGTAGATGCGGCCGACCTGCACGCTGGCGGTCATCGCCTCGACGATGTCGCGGCACTTCTCGGCGCCGGCGGAATCCGCGGAGCTGATGAAGACCGTGCCATCGTCTTCGATGTCGATCTTCGTGCCGGTGCGCTCCTGCAGCGCCTTGATGTTCTTGCCGCCCGGGCCGATGAGCTTGCCGATCTTTTCGGGATCGATCTTCACCGTCAGCAGGCGGGGGGCCCACTCGCTGATCTCGGGGCGCGGCTTCTCGAGCGTCTGCGACATCGTGTCGAGGATCTTGAACCGCGCGTCGCGGGCGCGGTGCAGGGTTTCGCGGATGATGTCGTGGGGGACGCCTTCGATCTTGATGTCGAGCTGGATGGCCGTCACGCCGTCGCGCGTGCCGCAGACTTTGAAGTCCATGTCGCCGAAGTGGTCTTCCTCGCCGATGATGTCGGTCAGCAGCTTGTACTTATCGCCGACCTTCACCAGGCCGACGCTGATCCCCGCGACCATCGCCTTAATCGGCACGCCGGCGTCCATCAGCGCCAGGCAGCCGCCACAGCAGCTTGCCATCGACGAGCTGCCGTTGGATTCCAGAATGTCGCTGATGATTTTGACCGTGTACGGGAACTCGCTCACCGTCGGCAGCACCGCCAGCAGGCTGCGCTCGGCGAGCGCGCCGTGGCCGATCTCGCGGCGGCCGGGGCCGCGGATGGGGCGTACCTCACCCACGCTGAAGCTGGGGAAGTTGTAGTGCAGCATGAACTTCTGGCTGTACTCGTCGTGCAGGCCGTCGACGAGCTGTTCGTCGCCGCTCGTGCCGAGCACGACGGTGCACATCGACTGCGTCTCGCCGCGCGTGAACACCGCCGAGCCATGGACGCGGGGCAGCAGGCCCACTTCGCAGGTGATCGGACGGATGTCTTCGAAGCTGCGGCCGTCGGGGCGCAGGCCGTCGAGGATCATTTCGCGGGTGACTTCTTCCTCGATCTGGTGGAAGGCGTTGCGGATGCGCCCGATCTCCGCCCGCTGGGCCATGATGGCGGGGTAGCTGGCGGTGTGTTCGTCGACCGCGGGGATCAGGGCTGCGACGGCCTCGTCGCGCACCTTGGCGATGAACTCCTTGCGGCTGCTCTTGTCCGGCTGGCCGCTCACGGTCTTGATCTTCTCCGCCGTCAGCCCGCGGACTTTTTCCAGCAGGGCCTGGTCGATCGGCTTGCCGCCGCCGACTTTGGCCACGGGGTTTTTCGCGGCGAGTTCTTCGATCATGCCGCAGATTTCGACGATCGCGTCATGGCCGAACTTGATGGCGTCGGCGATGTCGTCTTCGGGCACTTCGTACGCGCCGACTTCGATCATGTTCACGAATTTCTTCGTGCCGGCGACGACGACTTCGAAATCGCTGGCGTCGGTCTGCTCGAGCGTGGGGAACAGAACGAACTTGCCGTCGATCCGGCCGACCTTGGCGTGGGCGGTGGGGGTGATGAACGGGATGTCGCTGATCGCCACCGCGCTGCTGGCGGCGATGCCGGCGAGCATGTCGGTGTCGTTCTCGCGGTCGAACGTGAGGACGTTGAGCTGGATCTGCACCTCGTCCATGAACCCCGCGGGGAACAGCGGCCGCAGGGGACGATCAATGAGGCGGCTGATGAGCACCTCGCGCGTCGTCGGGCGGCCTTCACGCTTCATAAACCCGCCGGGGAACTTGCCGGCCGCGGCGCGGCGCTCGCGGTAATCGACCTGGAGCGGGAAGAAGTCGATGCCTTCGCGCGGCTTGGCGCGGACGACGGCGCCGAAGACGACGGTGTCGCCGTACTGCACGGTGACGCTGCCGTCGGCGAGCTTGGCGTAGGTGCCGGTGGAGATGGTGAGCGTGCGCCCGCCGATCTCACGGGAGACGGAATGCTTCTGCATGTGGAAATCCTCACGCCCGAAATCGACGAGCGGGCGAAGCCGCGTCCGCCGGGCCGATGAGGGTTGAATGCCGAATGGCGATGGCCCGTGCGCGAGGCGTCAGGGGCAAGCGGCATTAGGCACTCGTCTCACGCGGACACAGCCGGTAGACGTCTACGACTCACGCACTCGTACCCCGCCGAGCGCTTTGCGGGGGTGGTGTCTGCCGAATTGAACGAATTCAATAACGAATACGGGTTTAGCCATAGAGGCACAGAGCACACCGAGGGGAACACGGAGGAAACTAGACATTTCCTCGGTGCTTTTCTCCGTGTCCTCCGTGTCTCTGTGGCTGATTTTTTGCCCGCGATCATCTGCGGTCACAAAAAATCAGGGCACGGCGGCAACCGTGCCCTGATCGAAAATCAACTTACTTACGCAGTCCGAGCTTCGTGATGGTCTGCTGATACCTCTCGCGGTCTTCCCGCATGAGGTATTTCAGCAGCGAGTTGCGGTTGCCGACCATGCGGAGCAGGCCGCGACGAGAAGAAAAGTCTTTCTTGTGCGTCTTGAGGTGCTCGGTCAGCTCGTTGATGCGCTTGGTCAGCAGCGCGATCTGCACCTCGGGCGAGCCGGTGTCGCCTTCGTGGACTCGGAAATCGGTAATCGTCTGCGTCTTGATGGTGGCGGCGAGCGCCATGACAAACTCCTTGTCACCAGAAACCCAGCCATAAAAACCCGGCCGGGGGACGGTCGAACTCCCGCGGAACGTCCGCCAGAGTGAAGGGCGAAAACGATACCCGATCGAGCCCTTTCGTACAAGCACCGGCCGGGCAGGGTCGTGGTCCAGCTTGGACCGGATTCGGGCGTCACGGTCTGGGACTTCCGCGCCAGTGCTCTCCGGAGCGTGCCGGCGCGAGAACAACAGGCCCCACGGCCTGGAGTACCAGACCGTGGCACCCGGACTGGACCACTACCCCGGGACACGGCACTACCGGGTCAATCAAGCCGACAAAGCTGCTATACTCGGATTGATGCGTCTGCCCATCGCTGACACCTTCACGCCGGCCGTCGCCGGGCCGCAGTCGATGGCGGCGGTGCGGGTGCTGCGGATCAGCGTGACCGACCGATGCAATTACCGCTGCGTCTACTGCATGCCCGCCGAGGGCGTTCCCTGGCTGCCTAAGGAAGGCGTGCTGACGTTCGAGCAGATCGTCCACGTCGCCCGCGTGGCGGCCGAGCGGTGGGGCGTGCGGCGGTTCAAGCTCACCGGCGGCGAACCGACCGTGCGGCGCGGCATCGTCGATCTCGTCGCCATGCTGTCGCGCAGCGGGCTGGCCGACGATCTTTCGCTCACCACAAACGGCCAGCTACTCGAAACCCTTGCCCGTCCGCTGCGCGAAGCGGGCCTGCACCGGGTGACGATCAGCCTCGATTCGCTCAGGCCCGATCGCTTTGCCCGCGTCACGCGCACGGGCGATCT
>DASVSS010000149.1:0-4719 GCA_036387945.1 Tepidisphaeraceae bacterium
CGGGTTCCACCCGCTCGCGGTCGATTGCCTTGGCACGACCGCGAGCGGCAGTTTTTGGTGCCCGCCTTCCCCCTGCCGGGGGTCTTCCATTGCCGGTCTACCCTTGTCGCGCGGCGTTGCTATGCTGAGGGCGATGTCACGCAAAGCACTCATCGTCTGGGGCGGATGGGACGGTCATCAGCCACGGGAGGTTGCCGCGATTTTCGATCGCGTGCTGACGGAGAACGGCTTCGACGTCGAGGTGAGCGACACGCTCGACGCCTTCAAAGACCAGGACAAGCTTATGGGCCTGTCGCTGATCGTGCCGGTGTGGACGATGGGCGAGATCAGCAACGAGCAGGCGAGCCCGGTCTTCAAGGCCGTCAGCGAAGGCGGCGTCGGCATCGCCGGGTGCCATGGCGGGATGTGCGACAGCTTCCGCAAGAACACCGAGTGGCAGTTCATGACCGGCGGCCAGTGGGTCGCCCACCCCGGCAACGACGGCACGACGTACCGCGTGCGAATCATCAAGGGCAGCTCGCCGATTGTCGAAGGGCTGGCGGATTTCGACGTCTGCAGCGAGCAGTACTACATGCACACCGACCCGGGCAACCGCACGCTGGCGACGACCGAGTTCCCCGTCGCCGCCGGCCCGCACACGCCGAACGGGCGCTTTGATATGCCGGTGGTGTGGACGCGCGCCTACGGCCGCGGCCGGGTCTTCTATAACTCGCTCGGGCACCAGGCGAGCATCGTCGAAAGCGAGCCCTGCCTCACGCTCATGCGCCGCGGCTTTTTGTGGGCGGCCAAGTAGGGGTTAGGGGTCAGGGGTCAGGGGTGAGGGGTCAGGGAGGAGAAAATCGGAATCCTCTTCTTCTCACCCCCAACCCCTAACCCCTAACTCCTTTTGCAATCCGCCCCGGCTAAGGTAAATACAATCCCAATGGTCATCACGATCGACGGGCCGGCCGGTTCGGGCAAGTCGACGGTCGCCGCGGAAGTCGCCCGGCGGCTCGGATTCTCGTTCCTTAACACCGGGCACATGTACCGCGCCATCGGCCTCGCGGCGCGGCGGCGGCAGATCGATCTGAACAACGCCCTAGAGCTCGCCTTCGTCGCCAGGCTGGCGCGGGTGGAGTTCGACTGGACGAAGTTCCCCCCCGCCGTGATCCTCAACGGCGAGCCGGTCACCCACCTGCTCGGCAGCCGCGACGTCAGCGACGCCGCGTCGTACGTCGCCGTCGTGCCGGCCGTGCGGGAGATCATGGTCCAGCAGCAGCGGGCGGTGGTGGAGAAGCTCACCGACGTCGTCACCGAAGGGCGCGACCAGGGCACGATCGTGTTCCCCCGCGCCGACTTCAAGTTCTATGTCGACGCCTCGCCGGAGGAGCGTGCCCGCCGCCGCTTCGATCAGCTCCGCGGCCGCGGCGAAACGGTGGCGTTCGGGGAAGTGCTCGACCAGATCATCGTGCGCGACAAGCGCGACCGCGAACGCCTCGTCGGCCCGTTGGAAAAACCCGTCGACGCCGTTGCGATCGATTCCACGGCCATGGGGTTCGAGCAGGTCGTCGGCTCGATCGTGTCGCACGTCCAGCCGCAGGCGGCGCGATGAGCCGCGCCGCGCCGCCCCCGGACCTGTCGTCGAAGCCGGCCTCGCCACGCGAATCGACCCTTATCTGGAAATTCTGCCAGCGCGGCGCGGCCCTGCTCATGCGCGTGTTCTGGGACGCGAAGTGCCGGGGGATCAACCACATCCCGCCCGTCGGCGGCGTGCTGACCGTGGCAAACCACGAGAGCTACCTTGACCCGATGCTCGTGGGGTACATCCACAGTCGGCCGATGTCGTTCCTGGCCGAGGCGTATCTGTTCAAGTTCAAGCCGCTCGGGTGGCTGTTCCGCAAGGTCAATGCCTTCCCTATCCAGCAGGGCCGCGGCGACGTGGGCGCGATGAAGCTGCTGATCGCGCTGCTGCAGCAGGGAGAGTTGCTCAACGTCTTCCCCGAAGGCAGCCGCTCGGAAGACGGCCGCCTCCAGCCCGTGCAAGGCGGCGTCGCCCTGGCGATCCGCCGCGCGAAGGTGCCGGTCGTGCCGGTGGGCATTGCCGGGGCGTACGAGGCGTGGCCCCGGCATCACCTGCTGCCCCGCCCCGGCAAGGTGCGGATCGTGTACGGCCCGCCACGCCAGCTGCATCACCTCGCCAACGCCGAGATCGTCGCGGAACTGGAAAAGCTGCTCATCGAGTACCGCGATAAAGCCGAGGCCTGGCGCGCCGAAGATCTGTAGCGCCCACACCTTGTCTGGCGATGGTTCCTTTTATCGCGTTTCAATTCGCCATACACCGATTGGTCCCCTCACCCGGATACCGGGAGAGGGAATCATGCTCGCCATCACAGTGGAAATGCTCTAACGGCGGCTCACGGCGATGACGCCGTCAGTTCAGCACCCGATCGAACACGCCGATCCCGTCGGCGAGCTTGGCCTTCTTCGCCGCGTCGACGATCGGGCTGTCGAGCAGGCCCTGGAACTTGCGCCGGAACTCTGCCCACTGCCCGCGCACCTGCGGCGGGTACGCCACCCGGGCCGCCGCGCCGGCGAGCCCTTCGGCCAGCCCCGCCACGGCCGGGACTTCGTACTGCCATCCGCTGTCGTCGTAGGCGTCGATGAGCAGGCGCACCAGCAGCATGCGGAAGTGCTGGTCTTCGTACGTCGCCCCGCTCTTCCAGGCGCGCTGGAATTTGCGGTAGCTGCCGATGACGTAGTTGAAGTGCACGAAGCACGATTCGGCGCCGTCGTGGACGGCCGTCTTCTCCGGCGGGGTCTGCGCCATCGGGCAGAAGGCGATGTCGTACGTCACCGGCTTGCCGCCCAGCAGCGCGTCGTGCCCGCGGTGCTGCCACGGCTTGAACCCGCGCGCCCAGGCGACGTCGAACGCCAGCTCCCATGTCGCCACGAGCTGATGATATCCCAGTTCGGCAAACCGCTTGTCCCACGCGCGGTTGACGCCGAGGCACGCGAGCTGTCGCGCCGCGATCTGCTCGTAATGCCGGCGGTGAAAGCTCCCGTCGTTGATGAACAGATCGGCGTCGTGCCACATCGCGTAAGCCGAGCGCGTGTTCCGGATGCCGGTGATGAACTGCAGCCAGCAGTTCAGGTGCGGGTTCTGGAACTTTTTCACGGGGATCGATTCCAGCGCCGTCAGCGGCACGACGCGGATGCGTTCGTCGGGCCAGCTTTTTTTGTACCCTTCGTACGCCTGCGTGAACGCCGCCGACGCCACGTCCGGCAGCACGAGCGTCTCGACCCGCCCGGTCGAGTCCTGCCGGCCGCAGACGTCCATGGCGATCTTCAGAAACACCGGCAAATCGCCCGGCGTGAGCAGCAGCAGCGTATAGCCCCGCTCGTCCGCCGCCGGCATCCGCCCCCAGCGGCGGTACAGCAGCTTGTAAATGTTGGCGCTAAGACCCATCGACATCCCTTATCGGCACACGCCCGCCCAAGCACCACAACCCAAAACGCCGCGCCTCTTGACCTATGCCCCCACCCCCAGCGACCATGCCACAACCGACGCGAAAATCCGACGCCCCCGCCCCCGCCTCGCCTACACTCCCGGACACCAACCCCGAAGGACCTTCATGCAATACACAAACCTCGGCCGCACCGGCTGCCGCGTCTCGCGGCTGTGCTTGGGCACGATGAACTACGGCCCGCAGACCACCGAACCCGACGCCCATCAACAGATGGACAAAGCCCACGAACTGGGCATCAACTTTTTCGACACCGCCGACGTCTACGGCTGGAAGCCCGGCGAAGGCGTCACCGAGCAGATTATCGGCCGCTGGTTCGCCCAGGGCGGCGGCCGCCGCGAGCGCACCGTGCTGGCGACCAAGCTCTACAACGACATGAGCAGCGGCCCGGACGACAAGGATTTCATCCTCAAGCGCGGCATGAGCGCGATCAAGATCCGCCGCGCCTGCGAAGCATCCCTCAAGCGCCTGCGCACCGATTACATCGACCTCTACCAGATGCACCACATCAACCGCGATACCACCTGGGACGAAGTGTGGGAAGCGTTCGAAACCCTCATCAGGCAGGGCAAGATCGTTTACGTCGGCAGCAGCAACTTCGCCGGCTGGCACATCGCCCAGGCCAACGAGCAGGCCAAGAAGCGCGGCACGCTCGGCCTCGTCGCCGAGCAGAGCAAGTACAGCCTGATGACCCGCAACATCGAGCTCGAAGTGCTCCCCGCCGCCGAAGCCTACGGCCTGGGCGTCATCCCCTGGAGCCCGCTCGAAAGCGGCCTGCTCGGCGGGGCGCTGCAGAAGCTCACCGAAGGCCGCCGCGCCCAGGAAGGCAATCAGAAACGCATCGAGGCCGAGCGCCCGCGGCTCGAAAAATGGGAAGCCTTCTGCAAAAACCTCGGCGAAAAACCCGCCGACGTCGCCTTGGCGTGGATGCTGCACAACCCCGTCATCACCGCCCCCATCATCGGCCCGCGAACGATGGACCAACTCGAAGGCTCCGGCCGCGCCACAGAGATCAAGCTCGACGACGCCCAACTCAAGGCCCTCGACAAAATCTTCCCCGGCCCCAAAGGCAACACCGACGAAGGCATCAGCGACTGGAAAGCCCACCGCGCCCCCGAAGCGTACGCCTGGTGAACCGAGGCTCGAAACGCCGCGATTTTCGTTCCTGCCATTTCCAAAATCACCTTCCGGCCCAACCCCTCGCCCTGCCGAGGGT